>NZ_JBFAIC010000090.1:0-21158 GCF_040654515.1 Dactylosporangium sp. NPDC050688 | reverse complement strand
AAACTGAGCCCATGGTTCGCGGCCCCTCCGCTCCGCTCCGGACCGCTCACGCCGTCACCTCCGCTACGCTCCGGACCGCTCACGTGTCTCCTCCTGTGCGTCGCGGCGCCTCGAGGTCCGCCCGGGGGCGTCCAAGGTCCGTCCGGAGGTCCGGGCGGCTCCGCCCGGGGTCGGGCGGCATCGCTCGGAGACCGGACGGCTCCGCCCGGGGGGCGGGCGGCTCCGCCCGGGGGTCGGGCGGAGGGACAGGCGGGGGCACCGCGTGATGGGGCCATCGTATGTAGTCTGCCCAGGACGTGATGCCCCGCGTCCGACGGGCGGGGCGGGTCCGGCACGACCGACGAAGGGATCCGTAACGTGGCCACTACGACCGGCGGCGGCATGAGCCGGGTGACGATCGTCGCACCGAAGACCCGGGTCGACCTCGCACTGCCTTCGGACGTGCCACTCGCGGACCTGCTGCCCACCGTGTTGCGGTACGCCGGTGACGGCCTCGCCGACGACCCCGCCGGACGCGACGGCTGGGTCTTGTCCCGCCTCGGCGGCGCGCCTCTCGCCATCGACCGGTCGCCGATGCAGCTGGACGTCGAGGACGGCGAGATGCTGTACCTGCGACCCCGCGGCGACGAGTTCACCGAGCCCATCTTCGACGACGTCGTCGACGCCGTGGCCACGTCCACCCAGGAGCGCGCCGGCCGCTGGCGGCCCGCCTCGACCCGCCGCTTCGGCCTCATTGTCGGCGTCGCGACCCTCGCCGTCGGCGCGGTCATGGTGCTGTTCTCCGGCCCGCCGCAGCTGCCCGCCGGCATCGTCGGCATCGGCGTCGCCGCCCTGCTGCTGGCCGCGGCCGCGGTGCTGTCCCGCGCCCTGCGCAACAGCCGCACCGGCGTCGTGTTCGGCGTGGTCGCGCTGGCGTACGCGGGCGTCGGCGGCCTGCTGGTGCTCGCCGGCGACCGCAGCCTGACCGACCTCGACGCCGCCAACGTGCTCGTCGCCGGCACCGCGGTCCTGCTCGCCTCGGCGGTCGCCACCGCCGGCGTGGCCAGTGCCGTCGCCGTGTTCCTCGGCACCAGCATGACCGCGGTCGCGCTGTGCGCCGCCGCGCTGGTCTGCATGATCTGGGACGCGTCCCCGGCCGCCGCGGCCGCCGTCGTGGCCGCCCTGGCCTTCTCGACGCTGCCGCTGATGCCGATGCTGTCGTACCGCATGGCCGGCCTGCCGATCCCGTCGGTGCCGACCGACGCCGCCGACATCCGCACCGACACCGAGATGGTGTCGAGCCGCCAGGTCCTCGCCCTCAGCGAGCGCGCCGACGAGATCCTCGCCGGTATGCTCGGCGCCCTGGCCGTCGTCGGCGGCCTGGCGTCGCTGACGCTCGCCTGGGACGGCGGCCTGCCCGGCGCGTCCCTCGCCGCCGTGTTCGGCCTGGTCATGGTGGCCCGGGCGCGCTGGTTCATCAGCCGCCGGCAGCGCATCCCGTTGCTCGTGTCGGGCCTGGTCGCCCTGGCTGTCGTCGCGGTCGGCGCGTACGCCGCCGCCGACCAGGTGCTGCGCCTGGCGGTCGGGGTGACCGGGACGCTCGCGGTCGCGGCGGCGGTCATCGCCTACGCGGTGGTGGGCGCGGGGAAGCGACGCTCGCCGATGTGGGGCCGGGCCCTGGACATTTTCGAGACGATTTTGATCCTGGCGATCATCCCGCTCGCGTTCTGGGTCAGCGGCCTGTACGGCTGGATCCGCACCATCCGCGAAGGCTGACCCCACCATCCGCCGGCCGGCGCTGACAACGACGGCGTGCCGGATCATGAGGACCGTGATCGAAGGAACGGAATGGCCACCCAGATGACCATGACCATCCTTCGATCACGAGCCGCTCGCCACCGCCGCAACAACCGGCTCGGGAGCATAAGGCTGCGCCAGGCAACCCCGGGGGCATGAGGATGGCCACGGGGCGACTTGGATCATGAAGGCCTTGATCGAAGGAGCGGAATGGTCACCCGGATGACCAGCGCCGTCCTTCGATCATGAGCCGCTCGCCACCAGCCGCAACAACCGGTGACCGCGACCGGTGAGCGCCGCCGGTGAGCGCCGCCGGCGAGCCCCACGGTGACCGGCGGCGGGGAGCGCCACGGTGACCGGCGGCGGGGAGCGCCGCAGCGGCCGGTGACCGCTGACCGGCGGCTGGTGACCGGCGGTCGGTGGGGTTTTGTCAGGGCCGGCGGCGCAGCAGCAGCCAGCCGGCGAGCACCGCGACCAGCAGGACCACGAACCCGGCTCCCGCGGCCACCAGCACGAGGTCGACCCCGCCGTCTCCCTTCCCGCCGGCGGCCCCGGTGGTCGGGGACGCGGCCAGCAGCGGGTTGGACGGCACCGCGGGTACGTCGGTGGTGAGGGCCTTGACCAGGTTGAGCCGGCCGTAGCCGTAGTCGGGATCGCGGCCCGGGGCGCCCGCGTCGTCGGCGGTGGCGATGAGGCGCTGGATCACGTCCTTCGCCGGCAGCTGCGGGTACTTCGCCCTGATCAGGGCCGCGGCGCCGGACACGACCGCGGTGGCGGCGCTGGTGCCGTCGGAGCTCGGGTAGTAGCCGACGACGCGGCCGCCGCCGGACGCGGAGATGACCGGGATGGCCACGCCGGGGGCGGTCAGCACGACCTCGGGGCCGCGGATCGCGCCGGCCCAGGCGTTGCCGTCGCGGTCGATCGCGGAGACGGCGACCACGCCGGGGAACCGGGCCGGGGCCAGGACCCCGCTGCCGGACGGGAACTGCGAGGCGTTGCCGCTGCCGGCGATGACGATGACGTCGTGGTCGAGGGCGTACCGGACCGCGTCCTCGGCGGTGCGCTCGATCACGGTGCCGCCGGTGGAGATATTGATCACTTTCGCGCCGTGGTCGACGGCCCAGCGGATGCCGTCGGCGATGTTGGTGGCGCCGACGGCGGTGCCGCTGGCGGAGATGCGTACCGGCAGGATCTTCGCCTTCGGGGCGATGCCGAGCAGGTGGTCGGCGCTGCCGCCCTTGGCGGCGATGATGCCGGCCATGGACGAGCCGTGGCCTGCGTTGTCGGTGCGGAACGAGCCGGGCTCGCCGACGAACGACGTGCCGTCCAGGACCTGCCCGTCGAGGTCGGGGTGGGTGCCGACGCCGCTGTCCAGGACGGCGACGACGACGCCGTCGCCCGCGGTGACCTGCTGGGCCGCGGCGACGTCGAGGGTCTTGAGATACCACTGCCGGTCGCGCATCATCTCGGCCCAGGCCGGCTGCACGGCGAGCACCGGCGCGGCGGCGACGAGGACGGCGGCGAGGACCGCGGCCTTACGGACCGCACGCATCTGCGACTCCCGTGCTGTCGGGGCGCCCGCGAACACAGGCCGCCGAAAAGGACCCGCGCGCAGGCTGCCGAAAAGACCCGCGCGCAGGCCGCCGGAAAGACCCGCGCGCAGGCCACCGGAGAAGGCCGGGCCGCGGCAGCGTCACTGCGGCCCGCCGAAGAGCTGCTGCTCGACCTGGGTCGTCGCCAGCCGCAGGTACCGCCATGTCCCCGCCTGGTACACGACGAGCCCGTCGGGCGGGGTGGCCTGCAGCGTCGCGGCCTGCATGGCGTCCAGGCGCATGAGGGTCGCGGCGGCGGCGAGCTGCCGCTCGGTCAACCGGCGCAGGATCACGGCGTCGGCCTCGAACAGCGACTGCGCCACATACTCGCCGAACCAGCCGGCGACGGTCAGCAGCGCCTGCCACGGGCCGAGGTCCGGCACGCTCAGCGGGTGCCGTTCGGCCACGAACAGCACCGGCGCGGCGACCGTGCCCGGCAGGTCGAGCGTCTGGTACGGCGGCGCGGCGCGGAACAGGTCGGGCCGGCCGGTGACGGACTCGCCGAACCCGTTCCACAACGGCTCGTCGGGGGTGTGCACGACGACCCGCGCGCCGACGGCGAGGGCGCGCAGCATCAGCAGCCGCTCGACCCAGCCGCGGTCGATGAGCAGCACCCGGGTCGGCTGCGCGCGGAACAGCTGCAACGTTACCGGATTCTGGTGCTGGTCGAAGCCCAGGACGATCCCGCCGGGCTCGGTGCCGAGCGAGACGCCGCCGACGACGGCCTGGTCGCCGGTGAACTCCAGGCCCGCACGCCGCCTCACAGCGTCCCCCCGCCCGTCGGCGCCGACGCGTAGACGGCGGGCTGGTGCTGGCCGTGCATCGGCCGCAGCTTGACGCCCAGCGTCTTGGTGTACTCACGCACGGTGCCGATGGCGGCGGCGAGGTGCTCCGGCGGGGCCATGACCCGCACCACGGTGCGCAGCCCGACCTCGACGCCTCGGCGGGCGGCGACGACCGACACCACGAGCTGGCCGGTGGGGATGGTCATCAGCGCCTGCACGGCCGCCGGGTCGAACGGCGCCGGCCACTGCTCGACCTCGAACGCGACGTGCTGCCGGGTGCCGGCGAGCCAGCCCTGCCAGCGCTCGCGGGCGGCGATCGGCGCATCGGCGGGCAGGCCGTCCAGCCCGCACGCGGTGCGCACGGCGCCGGACAGCGCGGCGGCGTCGAGGATCTGGTAGGTGATGCCGGCGGTGTTGAGGGCCTTGCCGAGCCGCCCGGCCATCGCGGCCAGGGCACGGTGCACGCCGTCGACGCCACCGCCGCGGTCCGCGGCCGCCTCGATCGCGTCGGCGGCGTCGAGCCGGGCGGCGACCCAGGTGAGGTGCGCGGCGGGGCCGGTCTGCCGGCCGGTCGTCATGGCGAGCAGCTCCCGGTAGGAGCTCGCGGCGGGGCTGTTGGGCCCGGGACCGGCGGCGGGCGCCGGGGTGCGCAGGCTCACCAGCTGCAGCGCCGACGGCTTGGCGGTGCCGTCGTCGAGCAGGCGCAGCAGGCGGTCGAGGCGCAGCGCGGGCCGGATCGTGCCGAGGACCTCGTCGGCGCCACCGACGGCGATGGCGATGAACCAGCCGTCGCGGTCCTGGCCGATGCCGAGCTCGGTGCCGCGGTCGTCGTAGCCGTACACCTCGAAGGCGGGTGCGGGCAGCGCGTCCGGCCCGGCGTTGCGGCGGCGGCGCATCGCCGAGCGCAGGCCGAGCGCCTGATACGCCCACCGGCCGCCGGAGCGGCTGAGGCCGGCGGCGAGCGCACCCGCGGCGACGGCGGCGCCGACGCCGATGGGGACCGGGCCGCCGGCGAACACGGCCGCGCCGACCGCGACGGCGGAGACCTCGATCGCGACGAGCTGGGCGGTGCCGAACTCGCCGGGGCCGCCGGGGGCGGGGCGCAGCCGCCGCGCCGGGGTGGGCCGGTCCGGTGGGCGAGCGCCGGGAGTGGGGCGGGGGCCGCCCGTCGCCGGTGGCCTGCCCTGTGCCGTTGCCGATGTCACCTGTTCCCGTGCTCCCTCCGCTGCGTTGCGCCCGCCGAGAGGTATCCGGTCCGAGCCGAGGCGCCCACAGTGTACGGGCGGGACCGCCCCCGCGCGGTCCTCGGGACCTCGGGCCGGGACGGCGGCAGGCGCGAACGGCGTCCGCCGGACGCGGTCACCGGCGCGGACCAGGACCAGTTACGATCGCCACTCGGTGAGGCGCCGCTGACGGCGGCGCGCGGCACGGCGGCAGTCGGGGAGGCGCCAAGCATGGTCGCGCGATACGAACAGGTGCGGGCGTACCGGTTCGTCACGCGCCGGATCGTCTCGGCGATGCTGTCCGGCGAGCCGGAGAGCAACGAGCTGCCGGTGCGGCGGCTCGGGATGTCGTTGTTCGGCAGCCTGCTCGTCGGCATGATCGTGCTCGCCGTCGTCGGCGTCTACGGGTTCATCAACCCCTCCGGCGGCAAGCCCGCGGAGAACGACATCGTGATCGAGCGCGAGAGCGGTGCGCGGTACGTGTTCATCGAGGGCCGCCTGCACCCCGTGCTCAACTTCACGTCGGCCCGGCTGATCGTCGGCAACCCCAGCCCGAAGGTGCGCACCATGTCGCACAAGTCGCTGGTGAACCTGCCGGTCGGCCCGCCGGTGGGCATCCGGGACGCGCCTGACCCGCCGCCGCCGAAGAACGCGCTGCTCGGCCTGCCCTGGAACGTGTGCGGCGTGCGGGTCACCGGCGCCGGTGAGGCCGCGACGCAGCTCGTCATCGGCCGCACCCCGTCCGGTGGTGTGCCGCTCGGTGAGCAGGCGCTGCTGGTGTCGACCTCGACCGGCAACGATCTTCCCCTGTACCTGCTGTGGCACGACCACCGGCTGCGCATCGCGGACCGCACGACGCTGACCGCGCTGGAGCTCGCGTCGATCACGCCGATGCGGATCGACCCGGCGCTGCTGGACGCGGTCACGGCCGGCCCGGACCTCGCGGCGCCGCGGCTGCCCGGCGCGGGCCAGCCGAGCCCGAAGAAGATCGCCGGCGCGAACGCCGACGTGGGCGCCGTGTACCGCTCCGGCCAGCAGTACTACGTCGTGACCCGCACCGGGCTGGCCGCGATCGGCGCGGTCTCCGCGGCGCTGCTGCTGGCCAACGGCAAGCCTGCGGTGGAGATCTCCGCCACGCAGACGGCGCAGGTGCTCGACACCACGCCGGTGGAGCCGGAGGGCTTCCCGCAGACGAAGCCGGCGATCCGGGCCGACACCGCCGACACGACCCTGTGCGCGCAGTTCGGCACGGCCGCGGCGGGCGGGCGGGGCACGCCGGCGCTGGCGCTGTACGGGCCCGGCTCGGAGCAGCTGACGCTGGACCCGGACCGGTCCACCGTGCGCACCGCCACGACCGCCGACCAGGTCACGCTCGCCGAGGGCCACGGCGCGCTCGCACAGGCGCTGCCCGGCGGGGGCGCGCAGGCGACCGGCACCGTGTACCTCATCACCGACCAGGGCATCCGGTACCCGTTGCAGGACACGGGCGAGGTGAAGGCGCAGGCGGCGCTCGGGTACGAGGGCGTGACGCCGGTCGGCGTGCCCGCGAGCCTGCTGGCGCTGGTGCCGCGCGGCCCGACGCTGGACCCGGAGGCGGCCCGCAAGTTCGTGGCCCCCGCGGCGCCGGCGGCCACCACGAAGGCGCCGGCGCCCGCGTCCAGCACCGCCAAGCCGCCGTCCTCGGCGCCGCCGAGCAAGGCCCCGTCGAGCCCGGCCACGTCACGGTCCGGACGGCGGGCGCCGCAGGCCAGGCGCGGCGAGCGGCGGTGGCGTCGATCGGATAGGGTCGATTTCACTGGTATCGACCCAGTAGCCTGACAGAGCGGCACCGAAGAAGAGGACCGAAACGGGGGTCTGATGGGCGACGGCACGAACAGAGTCGACCTCCTCACTCTTGAGGAGTTCCGCAGCCGGCTCGACGGCCGGTTGGACGATGCCAAGGAGCTGGTGCGGAAGCTCAACTCGATGAACAAGCCCGCGCTGGGCACGTTCCTGGACGCGAAGGCGACCGGCGCTGACTACGACCGCGTGCACCGCCAGCACGTGCAGCGGGCCACCCGGCTGGTGTCGGCGATCGAGGCGGCGCAGAGCGCGACGGACAGCATCATCCGCAACTACAAGACCACGGAGTCGCGCAACGCGGCCAGCCAGGCCGAGATCAGCCAGGCGTTGGGCGATGTCACCCTCACGCTGGAGGGCCGCAGCGATGGGCAATGAGTACACGGCGCACTATGCGGGCAAGAGCCACCGTGAGCTCTACGACCAGCTCATGGCGGGCGACCCCGGCCAGGTGGAGGGTGTCGCCGCCGACTGGCACACCGCGTCGACCACGGCCCGGCACATCGCCGGCGAGATCGAGAAGGACCTGCTGAAGCTGGACTGGAAGGGCGACGCGGGCCAGGAGTACCGGCACCGCCTCGGCCTCGTCAGCACCTACTCCGGTGGTCTCGCCGACGACCAGGGCGAGGTGAAGAAGGCGCTCAACACGATCGGCGCGGCGCTGCGCACCGCGCAGAAGAACGCCGACAACCCCGAGGAGACCGACGACAACGACAGCATGTGGGGCGGTACCGCGATCGGCGGCGCCACCTTCGGGCTGCCCGGTGCCCTCGTCGGCGGCTATCTCGGCCACGAGCGCGACGAGCAGCAGAAGGAGGAGGCCAAGGAGCGGATGGTGAAGCTCATGGCCGACCTCGCCGTCGACTACGCGGTCAACAACAGCACGATCCTCGAGCCGCTGCCGCCGCCGATCGGGCTGCCGGGCGGCGACCCGGGCAACAACGCCGACCCGAAGGGCGGGCCGGGCGGCTCGACGCCGCGCAACGGTCCCGGCGTCAACACGTTCGGCAACGGCAAGACCCGCACCACCGACATCGTGGGGCCGGTGTCGACGGGCCCCGGTGACGGCAGCGGCAGCGACCCGTCGCAGACCGTGGTCGGGCAGCAGCCCACCGGCACGTCACTGACCGGTGTCGAGACCGGTGTCGTCGGCGCGGGCGCGCTCGTCGCCGGCACGGCCCTCGCCGGGCAGATCCTCACCGTCGGTGGCGGCCCGGCCCTCGGCATCAGCACCAGCCTCGCCAGCAGCGTGCCGCCCGGCGGCGTCCTCGGCCAGCCCGGCGCGGGCCGCGGCGACGGCGGTGCGACCACGGGTCAGCGCGGCTCCGCCGGTAACCTGCGGGAGAGCACCGGCCGCGCCGGCCGCATGGGGGTCCCGGGTCGCGACGGCATGTTCGGCCAGCAGCGGGGCACGGGCCCCGCCGCCCGCGGCAACGGCGACGGCGACGAGGACGAGCGCTACGACACCTGGCTCACCGAGGACGACATGGTGTGGGGCGACGACGACAGCGCCCCGCCACCGGTCCTCGGCGGCAGCGAACCGCCGCCACCGGCGGCGAGCTGAGCGGTCTGATCGAGCTGAGCGGCGCCCGGGTCTCCCGGCCGCCGCTCAGCGCTTTCACGGCGCGGTCTGCGGGGGCGGCTCAGGCAGGCACGGCGCTCAGGCAGGCACGGCGCTCAGGCAGGCACGGCGCTCAGCGCGCCGGGGCGGCGGCCCGTCAGGTGGTCCAGGGCGGCGGCCGCGGCGGCAGGTGCACGACGAGCCGCTGGTCGTCGTCGGCCGGGAGGTCGAGGGTCTCGTACGCCAGCCGCAGCTCCCCCACCTCCGGGTGCACCAGCCGCAGCACCCCGTGCGCGAGCGGCAGCCCCGGCAGCGTCGCCACCCTGCTGGCGAGCGGCTCACCCGCCGTCACGCTGACGGCCCACGAGCCGGCACCGGACATGCTGGTGCTGCCGCTCGGCCCGAAGGGCGGCGCCGGCTGGGGGCCGGGCTTCGGCCTGCTCGGCGCCGGGGAGACCGCCGAGGCCAAGGGCGCCGACCTGTTCGTCGAGTACCACCGCGCCCTGCTGAACCTGGATCCGGCGTAACACCACGGCGGGCCGGAGCGCTGGTTCTACTGCAGCGCACGCTGCACGTACCGCTCATGGAAGGGCTCCGCATGTGAAACGTCTACGCCGTACCCTGGCCGCCGCCCTGGCGACGGCCGCAATCGTGCTCGCCGGGGCGCTCCCGGCGCAGGCGGTCACCGGCGGCCTGCCGGACGGTGACCTGCACCCGAACGTGGGCATCATCCTGTTCTATGACGGCGACGGGCGGTTCCGCTGCTCGGCGACGCTGATCTCACCGACGGTGCTCATCACCGCGGCGCACTGCACCAGCGGGACGCTCGGCTCGACGCTCGTCTCGTTCGACTCGGTGATCGCGGAGGAGCCGCCGAGCCCGTTCCCCGTGGCCGCCGACCCGGCCACCGGGTACACCCCGGAGGAGCTCGCCGCCGCCGGGTACCTGTCCGGGACCGCGCTGACCCACCCGGAGTACTCGGACTTCACCGACCTCGACAACTGGAACGACGTCGGGATCGTCGTGCTGGACGAGCCGGTCAGCGGGATCACGCCGGCGACGCTGGCGCCGACCGGCTACCTGGACGGGTTCGCCCAGCCGGTGCTCAACGGCACCGTCTTCACGGCCGTCGGGTACGGCACCGAGGTGCGCAAGCCCGAGTCGGGGCCGCAGAAGCCGCAGCCGATGAGCTACCCGCTGATCCGGCGCTACACCACGGCGCCCGGGCAGAAGCTCACGCCGCAGATCCTGCAGCTCAACGGCAACCCGAACGACACCAGGGGCGGCGGCGGGACCTGCTTCGGCGACTCCGGCGGCCCGATCTTCCTCAACGGGTACCTGGTGGCCGTGACCAGTTACGGCTACACGCAGAACTGCCGGTACCTCGGCGGGTACCAGCGGGTCGACATCCCCGTGGTGCAGAACTGGGTCGACGCCGTGGACTGAGCCCCCATCGTGCCGCGACCGCGGCGGCCCGGCGGCTGGACGCGCTCCAGCCGCCGGGCCGTTCGTCGTTCGCTACCTGACGGCGTTGTAGGCGTCGACCTCACCGGCGCCGTAGAAGCCGTTGCGGTTGCCGCCGGTGCAGGTGGCCTCGTAGCCGGGCAGCGCCGGCACCGGGTTGTAGACGCCGGCCGGGCAGGGCAGCGCCTCGGCGGTGCGCTCGAGGGTGGCGGCGAGCGCGGCCGGGGTCAGGCCGGGGTGGGCCGACAGGGCGAGCGCCGCGACGCCGGCGGCGTGCGGGCCGGCCATCGACGTACCCTGCTTGTAGCCCCAGCCGTTGGTCTTCGTCACCGTGTTGAACGTGGTGGACAGCACCGCGTCGGTGCTCGTCGACACGGCGCCGCCGGTACGGAAGCGGGCGTCACCGCCGGGTGCGGTCACGTCCACGACGCCCTGGCCGTAGGAGGAGTAGTAGCTCTTCAGCCGGGTCGGGCCGACCGCGGAGACGGTCACCACGCCGGGCGCCTCGGCCGGCAGGTCCAGGCAGGCGCCGGTGATGGTGCGGTCCTCCACCGGGAAGCTGCCGTCGTTGGGGCTGCCGCTGTCGACGAACTTGTGCTGCAGGTCCACGTTGGAGTTGCCGGCGGAGGCGACGGTCAGCACGCCCTTGCTCTGCGAGTACCGCAGCGCACGCTGCACGGCGATCCAGACGGGCCGCTGCCGCTCGTCGTTGCGGCAGTTGAACTCCCACGGGTCGATGAAGTAGCTGTTGTTGGTGATCTGCATGCCGTGCTCCGCGGACCACAGGTAGGCGCAGACGGCCGCCTCCGGGTAGATGTACCCGTCGTCGTTGACGACCTTCACCGAGGCGACCTTGACCCCGGGCGCGACCCCGGCGACGCCGACGCCGTTGACGGCCGCGGCGATCGTGCCGGCGACGTGGGTGCCGTGGTCGGAGGTGGTCGGGTTCCATGCGGCCTCGGTGGTGTCGACGACACCGCCGAGACACGATGCGCTCTTGTCCTTGGCGATCTGGGTCGCGAGGTCGGGGTGGGTACTGGAGATGCCGCTGTCCAGGACGCCGACGACGACATTCGCGCTGCCGGTCGTGACGGTGTGCGCCTGCGGCACGCGGATCTGGGTCATGTCCCACTGCCGGCTGAACAGCGGCTCGCCGGTCGGGTCGCCGGTGGCCTGCTGGGCCGCCGACTCGACGGTCTCCACGGTGGTGTCGTCGTCAATCGATGTGCCCAGGCCGGTGGTCGAGGCGACCGAGTCGACCCCGGCGCCCGCGACGGCGGTCTGGAACGCGGGGTTGGTCGAGCGGGCCACGAGGACCCCGATCTGGTCGTACTTCGCCACGACCACGCCGCCGGCCGCGGCGACCCGGGCGGCCGCCTTCGCGGTCGAGTGGCCCTGCGGCGCGAGGACGATGAACGTGGTGTCCGGGCCGACGGCCACCGCGCGTGCTGGTGACACGGCGTTGACCAGGGCCCCGGCACCGAGCGTCGCGATCGACGCGACCACCAGTGCCTTACGACGAGAAAGTCTCACGGTGTTCCTTCCGTCGGACTGTCCGGCGACGGGCCCGTCGTCGTGACAGGCCCGCCGTCGGAAACAGCGGAAGGGCGGCCCGGAGCGTTACGTCCCGTCCCCTCGGGCAGCGGGCTCAGCGCTTGGTGACGGCCTTGCGGTAGTCGGCGTTGAGACGGCCGATGAGGGTCAGCGGGATGCCCTTGGGGCAGACGGTGGTGCACTCGCCGGTGTTGGTGCAGCCGCCGAAGCCGGCCTCGTCGTGCGCCTCGAGCATGCCGACGACGCGGGTGTCGCGCTCCGGCTGGCCCTGCGGCAGCAGGCCGAGGTGGCCGACCTTCGCCGCGGTGAACAGCATCGCCGAGCCGTTCGGGCACGCCGCGACGCAGGCGCCGCAGCCGATGCAGGTGGCGGCCTCGAAGGCGGCGTCGGCGTCGGCCTTCGGCACGGGGGTGGCGTGGGCGTCGGGGGCCGCGCCGGTGGGTGCGCTGATGTAGCCGCCGCCCTGGATGATCCGGTCGAACGCGCCGCGGTCCACGACGAGGTCCTTGACCACGGGGAACGCGGCGGCCCTCCACGGCTCGACGTCGATCGTCTCGCCGTCCTTGAAGTGCCGCATGTGCAGTTGGCAGGTCGTGGTAGCGCGGGACGGGCCGTGCGCCACCCCGTTGATCATCATGCCGCACATGCCGCAGATGCCCTCGCGGCAGTCGTGGTCGAACGCGATCGGCTCCTCACCGTCGAGGATGAGCCGCTCGTTGAGGACGTCGAGCATCTCCAGGAACGAGGCGTCCGGTGAGATGTCCTCCACCAGATAGGTGACCATGCGGCCCTCGTCGGAGGGGCCGGTCTGGCGCCAGACGCGCAGCTTGAGGTTCATTACTTGTAGCTCCGCTGGCTCGGGTGGACGTATTCGAATTCGAGTGCTTCCTTGCGCAGCACGGGCGGCTCGCCGGTGCCGGTGAACTGCCACGCGGCGACGTAGGAGAACTCGTCGTCGTGGCGCAGCGCCTCGCCGTCGGGGGTCTGGCTCTCGGCGCGGAAGTGCCCGCCGCAGGACTCGGCGCGGTGCAGGGCGTCGACGCACATGAGCTCGGCGAGCTCGAAGAAGTCCGCGACGCGCCCGGCGCGCTCCAGGTTCTGGTTCAGCGTCTCGCCGGTGCCGGGGACCTTGACCCGGGTCCAGAACTCCTCGCGCAGCGACCGGATGAGGCTGATCGCCTTGGTGAGGCCCTCTTCGGTGCGTTCCATGCCGCAGTACTCCCACATGATGTGGCCGAGCTCGCGGTGGAAGGAGTCGACGGTACGGTCACCGTCGACGGACAGCAGGCGCTGGATGCGCTCCTCCACAGTGGAGCGTGCCGCGGCGACGTCCGGGTGGTCGGCCGACAGCGCGGGGAACGGCCCGGCGGCGAGGTAGTCGTTGATGGTGTTGGGCAGCACGAAGTAGCCGTCGGCGAGGCCCTGCATGAGCGCGGACGCGCCGAGCCGGTTGGCGCCGTGGTCGGAGAAGTTCGCCTCGCCGACGACGAACAGGCCGGGGATCGTGGACTGCAGGTCGTAGTCGACCCAGAGCCCGCCCATGGTGTAGTGCACCGCCGGGTAGATGCGCATCGGGGTGACGTACGGGTCGTCACCGGTGATCCGCTCGTACATCTCGAAGAGGTTGCCGTACTTGGCCTCCACGGCGTCGCGGCCGAGCCGGGCGATCGCGTCGGCGAAGTCGAGGTAGACGCCGAGGCCGCCGGGGCCGACGCCGCGGCCCTCGTCGCAGACGTTCTTCGCGGCGCGGGAGGCGATGTCGCGCGGCACGAGGTTGCCGAACGAGGGGTAGATCCGCTCGAGGTAGTAGTCGCGCTCGTCCTCGGGGATGTCGGCGGGGGCGCGGTCGTCGCCGGCGCGGACCGGCACCCAGACCCGGCCGTCGTTGCGCAGGGACTCGCTCATCAGCGTGAGCTTGCTCTGGTGCGCGCCGGACTCGGGGATGCAGGTCGGGTGGATCTGCGTGTAGCACGGGTTGGCGAACAGGGCGCCCTTGCGGTGGGCCCGCCACGACGCGGTGACGTTGCAGCCCTTGGCGTTGGTGGACAGGAAGAACACGTTGCCGTAACCGCCGGAGGCGAGCACGACGGCGTCGGCGAACTCGGTGGTCACGGCGCCGCTGACGAGGTCGCGCACGACGATGCCGCGGGCCTTGCCGTCCACGACGATGAGCTCGAGCATCTCGTGCCGGGCGTGCATCTCGACGTTGCCGAGCGCGATCTGCCGTTCGAGGGCCTGGTAGGCGCCGAGCAGCAGCTGCTGGCCCGTCTGGCCGCGGGCGTAGAAGGTGCGCGACACCTGGGTGCCGCCGAAGGACCGGTTGTCCAGCAGGCCGCCGTACTCGCGGGCGAAGGGCACGCCCTGCGCGACGCACTGGTCGATGATGTTCACCGACACCTGCGCCAGCCGGTACACGTTGGACTCGCGGGCGCGGAAGTCCCCGCCTTTCACGGTGTCGTAGAAGAGCCGGTAGACGGAGTCGCCGTCGTTGCGGTAGTTCTTCGCCGCGTTGATGCCGCCCTGGGCCGCGATGGAGTGCGCGCGGCGCGGGCTGTCCTGGTAGCAGTAGGACTTCACCTTGTAGCCGGCCTCGGCGAGGGTCGCGGCGGCGGAGCCGCCGGCCAGGCCGGTGCCGACGACGATGATGCTGAGCTTGCGCCGGTTGGCCGGGTTGACCAGCTTGGCGCCGAACTGGCGGCGCTCCCAGCGGGTCTCGATCGGCCCGTCGGGCGCGGCCTGGTCGGCGATCGGCTCGCCTTCGCTCCACAGCTTCACTTGATCGCTCCGATCGTGACGGCGAACGGCACCGACAGGTAGCCGACGACCAGGACGAGGGACAGGGCGAGCGCGATCGCACGGGCGCGGCGCTCACCGCGCGGCGTCTGCTGGCCCAGGGTGCGCAGGGCGCTGAAGATGCCGTGGCGCAGGTGGAAGCCGACGGCGACGACCGCGAGGGTGTAGAAGAGCGTCACGTACCAGCGCGACGGTGCGAAGTCCGCGACGACGTTGGCGTGTGGGTGCTGGGCGTCGCCGACCGGGTTCACGGTGCCGGTGGTCAGGTCCAGGATGTGGAAGATGACGAACAGCAGGATGATGACGCCGCCCCAGCGCATCGTGCGGGCCGCGTAGCTGCCCTGCACCTTGGGCCGGTGCGCGTAGCGGACCGGGCGGGCGAGCCTGGCCCGGCGGGCGAGGATCACCGCGGCGGCGATGTGCCCGACGACGGCGGCGGTGAGCACGGCCCGCTGGATCCACAGGTACCAGGTGTGCGGCAGCAGCGGGGTGCCGATGTCGCGCAGCCAGTGCGCGTAGTGGTCGAAGGCCTCGGCGCCGACGAAGATCTTCAGGTTGCCGGCCATGTGCGCGAACAGGAAGAGCACGAGCAGCAGGCCGGTGCCTGCCATGAGGAGCTTGAGGCCGACCGACGACCGGCGCTTCTTCGGTTTGGCCTTCGGTTTGGCTGAGGCCCGGGTGTGCCTGACCGCTGTATCTACCGCCACCCGATCGACGCTAAGGACGGCCGATTTCATTCGTCCAATGCATCATGTACGCAGTGTCGATAGCCATAGGCTATGAGAATGCAGCTACAACAACTCCGATACTTCGTGTCCGTGGCCGAATCGGGACATTTCACGCGGTCGGCCGAAGCGCTCGGCGTGAGCCAACCAACACTGAGTAAACAAATTCACACCCTTGAGGCGACGCTCGGCGCGCCCCTGTTCGACCGCTCCCGGGGCGGCGTCATGCTCACCACCGCCGGCGAGACCCTGCTGCCCCTGGCCCGCCGGATGGTCGCCGACGCCGACGCCGCCCGCGACGCCGTACAGGAGGTCGTCGGCCTGCGCCGGGGCCGGGTCCGGGTCGGCGCCACCCCCAGCCTGTGCACGTCGCTGGTGCCGGCGGTGCTGCGCCGCTTCCACGCCGCCCACCCCGACATCGCCCTGCACGTCGACGAGGGCGGCTCGCAGGACCTCGTCGCCGGGCTCCTCGCCCATCAGCTCGACCTGGCACTCATCGTCGCGTCCGCGCACGGCACCGACCCGGCCCTGGACGTCGTGCCGGTCCTGCGGGAGGACCTCGTCGTCGCCTCCGTGCACCCGCTGCCGGCGTCGCTGACGCTCACCGACCTGCGCGACACCCCCATGGTGATGTTCCGCATCGGGTACGACCTGCGCGACGTCACCATCGAGGCGTGCCGGCAGGCGGGCTTCACCCCCCGGTACGCGGTCGAGGGCGGCGAACTGGACGCCGTGCTCGCGTTCGTCGAGGCCGGCCTCGGCGTCGCCCTCGTGCCCGGCATGGCCCTGGTCAACCGGCCGCTGCTGCGGGCCACCGCCATCGCGCCGCCCGGCGTGCACCGCACCATCGCCCTGGCGCACCCGCGCGGCGCGGTGCTGTCCCACGCCGCCCGGGCACTGCGCGCGATGCTGCTGGAACAGACCGTGCAGACCCCCGGAGTGCGGCGCGTGCAAGCGCTAGAGTCCCCGGCAACCGAGGTCAGGGGGAGGCCGGGGTGAGCGATTTCTACGTCGATCCGAGCGGGCTGCGGGCACTCAGCGGGCTGCTCACACGGGCGGCCGGGGACGCCCGCGACACGTTGGACTACACGCGACGGCACTGCACACTGCGCTGGGACCAGCGGGGGCTGCTGATGCTCGTCGCCGACCCGCACGGCAAGGCCTACGGGCGGGTCACCGGCGCCCTGGACCGGTTGCGGGACCTCGGCGACGGCGCCGCCGGCCAGGTCGCCCGCGCCGCCGACGGGTATGCGGCGGCCGACCACGCCACCGCCGCCGCACTGGACGCCACGTATCCCGGCGCCGCCGACCCGCGCGGGCTGCGCGGCACGCTGCACCAGTCCCGGCCCGATCTGCTGCCGGCCCGGCCGCCGTTCACCGACGCGGGCCAGGTCGCGCTGCCGGCGCCGAGCTACGTGCCGCAGACCGGCGCCTTCTCGCTCAACCCGCTGACCGACCTGCTCAGCCCGGCCGCGTGGATCCGGCAGGTGGCGGTCTGGCTCTTCGGCACCGACCCGTTCGAGCCGTGGCTCATGGCGTACAGCGGCGACTGGCGCGCCTACGAGCACTGCATGCACGCGTGGCCGCACATCGGCGCCGCCGCGACCGCGTTCGGCGGCAACCTCGTCACCGGCGCCGCCGACACCGCGAGCGCGTGGCGCGGCCGGGCCGCCGAGGCGGAGCAGGAGTTCCAGCTACTGCTCGGCGGCGCCGCGACCGCGCTCGGCGTGGCCTGCGACGAATACGCGCGGCTCTACCCGAAGGCCGTCGACGCCTGCCACCAGCTGTATGCGGCGACCGGCAACCTCGTCGGCCAGCTCGTTGACGCGCTCATCATCGTCAACGTCGCCGGCATCGTCGGCACCGCCACCATCGAGACCGGCGTCGGCGCCCTCACCGGCTACACGGCGGCGGCCTATTACACCTGGCAGGCGTACAAGCTGTATCAGGAGATCTCCCGGCTGTACGGGATCGCCGAGACCACCTTCCGGCTCCTCGCGGCGCAGATCGAGGCGGTCCAGGCGGGCGCCGAGGTGACCCGCCTGCCGTCCGTCGAGCCGTACCGGCACCCGGCGCTCCCCCGGTGACCGCCGACCCGGTGGCCTTGGCGTTGCTGCGCCGGCTGGCTGAGCTCCGCCCGCCGGACGACCCGCTGCACGCCTTCGCCGCGACGGTCCTGTCGGGCGAGGCGACGCTGCGGGCGGCGGCCCGGCATCCCGCGTTCACGGAGGCACTCGAGCAGGGGGTCCGCCGCCTCGACCGTCCATGACGTACGCCCGCTCGGCCGCGGCCGGCCCGGCGGCGGCCGGCCCGGTACCTGAGCGCGATGCCCGGCGGCCGGCACTTAGGATCGTGCGGGCGGCGGCGGCACGAGAGGGGATCCCGTGGAGATCTGGCAAGCGGTCGTGCTCGGCGTCGTAGAGGGCGTGACCGAGTTCCTGCCGGTCTCCTCGACGGGACACCTGACCATCACCGAGAAGCTGATGGGCATCCCGATCGACGACAAGGGCGTGACCGCGTTCACCGCGGTCATCCAGGTCGGGGCGATCATCGCGGCGATCATCTACTTCCGCAAGGACATCGGGCGGTTCATCGCCGGCTTCGTGAAGGGCCTGCGCAGCGCCGAGGCGCGGCGGGAGACCGGCTGGAAGATGGCGATCAACGTCATCATCGGATCGCTGCCGATCGCGGTCGTCGGGCTGCTGTTCAAGGACCTGATCGAGGGCGAGCTGCGCAGCCTGTGGTTCGTCGCCGGGGCCCTCGTGGTCTGGAGCCTCGTCATGGTCCTCGCCGAGCACCTTGCCACGCAGACGGTCGGCGAGGAGGACCTCACCTGGAAGGACGCGCTGATCATCGGCCTGGCCCAGTGCATCGCGCTGATCCCCGGGGTGTCCCGCTCCGGCGCCACGATCAGCGTCGGGCTGCTGCGGCACCTCGACCGGGTGACCGCGACCCGGCTGTCGTTCTTCCTCGGCATCCCCGCCCTCGCCGCGGCCGGGCTCCTGGAGGGGGTGCAGCGGGCCGGCGAGATCAGCGAGACGGTCGGCTGGGTGCCGGCGGCGATCGGCACGGTCGTCAGCTTCGTGGTCGCGTACGCGTCGATCGCCTGGCTGCTGAAGTTCGTCGCGACCAACTCGATCGCCACGTTCGTGTACTACCGGGCCGCGCTCGGCGGCATCATCGTCGCCCTGCTGTGGGGCGGCGTCATCAGCGCCACCTGACGCCCTCGCGGGGCGGCACGGGCGGGCGCGGGCGGGCGCGGGACGGCGCGGGCGGGCGCGGGACGGCGCGGGCGGGCGCGGGACGGCGCGGGCGGGCGCGGGACGGCGCGGGGCGGCGTCCAACCGGCGGCGCGGGGCGGCGTCCAACCGGCGGCGCGGGGCGGCGTCCAACCGGCGTCCAATCAGCGGCTAAACCACGCGACGACCGCGGCGCCGGTGGTGATACTGCTGCGATGCGGCACCTGGCGTACCCGAAGATCCCGACGGCGAAGCAGCTCGGCAGCGGCCGCGGCGGCGGCACCTGGATCGCCACCGAGAAGGTCCACGGCGCGCAGCTCGTCGTCGCCTCCGACGGCCGCCGCACCCGGGTCGGCAAGCGCAAGGCATGGCTGGCCGACGACGAGCCGTTCTTCGGCTGGCAGCTGCTGCGCGCCGGGTTCGAGCAGGCCGCGCGGGCCGCCCTCGCCGACGGCGCCGCGGCGGTGCGCATCTACGGCGAGCTGTACGGCGGTCACTACCCGCACCCGGACGTGCCGCCGGTGCCGGGCGCGTCCGCGGTGCAGACCGGCGTCTGGTACTGCCCGGACGTACGGTTCGCCCTGTTCGACGTGCTCGACCACGCGGACCCGGACGACCCCGGGACGTACCGGACGTACGCGGCCGTCGCCAAAGTCGCCGAGGCCGCCGGGCTCGACGTCGTGCCGCGGCTCGGGCGCGGCACCCGGGCGTCGCTCGACGCCGTGCCGGTGCGGTTCCAGACCCGGGTGCCGCAGCTGCGGGGGCTGCCGCCGCTGGACGGCAACCTCGCCGAGGGCCTCGTGCTGCGCCCCGACGCGGCGCTCGCCCCGCAGGACCGCACGGTCGTCAAGGTGAAGATCGACGAGTTCGACGAGCAGCGGTTCGGCGAGAGCCTGCCCTGGGACCCGTACACCGGACTCACCGTCGAGGAGCTGGCCCGCATCGCCGCGGCGATGGTGAACCCGCCCCGGATCGCGAGCGCCCGGTCGAAGGTCGGGGCCGCGCCCGGCGCGCTGTCCGACGAGGTCGTGCTGGACGTGCTGGTCGACCTGTCGGAGGCGTACCCGGCGGCGATGGCCGCCCTCGACCCGGCCGGCCAGGCGGCGCTCGAGGACGCGGTGCGGCGGGCCACGCACGGGCGGCGCTGAGACCGCTATCGTCCCCGTATGCCGTTCGACGTCGTACGGGCCCGGCGGGCGTACCCCGCACTGGCCGAAGGATTCGTCCACTTCGACGGTGCCGCCGGCACCCTGGTCGCGGAGCCGGTCGCGCGGGCCGTCGCCGGGGTCCTCGGCGGTGCCGTGAGCAACCGGACCACCGCGTTCGAGCCGGGCCGCCGCGCGCTGCGCATCGTCGAGTCGGCCCGCGCCGCCGTCGGTGACCTCCTCGGCGCCGACCCGGCCGGCGTGGTGTTCGGCCCGAGCGCCACCGCACTGACGTACACCGTCGCACGTGGCCTCGCCGAGCAGTGGCTGCCCGGCGACAACGTCGTGGTGACCCGGCTCGACCACGACGCAAACGTGCGCCCATGGGTGCAGCTGGCGCGGCGCAAAGGCGTCGAGGTGCGGTGGGCGGCGTTCGACGCCGGCACCGGGGCGCTGCCCGTGGAGGTGTTCGCGCCGCTCGTCGACGGCCGCACGAAGGTGGTGGCGGTGACGGCGGCGAGCAACGCGATCGGGACCCGCCCCGACGTGGCCGCGATCGCCGCGCTCGCGCACGACGCCGGCGCGCTGGTCTACGTCGACGGGGTGCACGCGACCGCGCACCTGCCGGTCGACGTGGCCGCGCTCGGCGCCGACTTCTACGTCACCAGCGCCTACAAATGGTCCGGCCCGCACCTGGCGGCGTGCGCCGCGGCGCCGCGGCATTGGGAGCGCACGGCGATGCTGAAGCTGCTGCCGTCCTCCGACGCGGTGCCGGAGCGGTTCGAGCTGGGCACGCCGAGCTTCGAGCTGCTCGCCGGGGTCGAGGCGGCGGTCGGGTTCCTCGCCACGCTCGACGACGACGCCACCGGCTCACGCCGCGACCGGGTGCTGCGCTCGATGGCGGCGGCCCACGAGTACGAGCTGGGCCTCTTCGAACGGCTGCTGGACGGGCTGCGGGCGGTGCCGTCGGTGCGCATCCTGCCGGCGCCGGCGGGTGGCTGCCCGACGGTGTCGTTCCGGGTCGGCGATCAGGACCCGGCGCGGACCGCCGAGCTGCTCGGCCGGAAGGGCATCTGCGTGTTCTCCGGCGACTACTACGCCGCGGAGTACTTCATCGCGATGGGGCTGCGCAAGTCGGGCGGCGCGGTCAGGGCCGGCATCTACCACTACACGACCGCCGACGACGTGGACCGGCTCGTCGCCGCGGTGGCCCAGGTGCGGTAGCCACCACCGCCCCCGCGCACATGACTGAGGCCGGTCACCGTGTCCGGTGACCGGCCTCACGCCAGGGGCTGTGGGCGTGTCAGTTGGAGGCCATGCCGAGTTCGCCGGCGCCGCCGGTGCTGATCTGGGTGGCGGAGGCAAAGGCGGTGTCGATCTGGGCGCGCAGGGCGTCGATCTGGCTGAACTCGCTGGCGGTGTAGGACTCGGAGCCCTCGGCGGCGAACACGCTGTCGGTCTC
>NZ_JBFAIC010000089.1:0-35909 GCF_040654515.1 Dactylosporangium sp. NPDC050688 | reverse complement strand
AGGCGGGTCTGGTCGACGCGGAGCGGCGCGGCACGTGGGTGTACTACCGGGCGCGGCCGGCGATCCTGCGCCAGCTCGCCGCCCTGCTCACCGTCCCGGCACCGGACTGACCCCGGACTGAGCCCCGGCCGCTGAGCCCGTCCCGCAGACGCCCAACTTCCGTCGTTCGGGTCGCGTTGATCACCTTCGCCAGCCAAGGGGCCCGGACCGTTGGCTGTCCTGCCTGGCCACCCGGACGACGGGGACACGCCCTTTCACGTCCCCTGCCGGGCACCGCCGTCGAGCAGGTCGTGGGCGGCCGCCCGGAACGCTTCGGGGTCGAGGTGGGCGACGGTCACCAGGGCATCCGTCCAATCGCCGACCGTCAGCGCCATGCTCACCAGCCGGCGGCTCCAGGACGGGTCCTCGTCGCTCAGCCGCAGCGCCGCTTCGCTCATGACGCGGGCCGCTGCGACCGAGTCGCCGATGCGGGACAGCAGCCGCTCCGTGCGTCCGGTGTCACCGGCCCGGTTCGCCGCGGTCGCGAGCGACACCCACGCCCGCACGCGCAGGGTCGCGTCGTCGATGCACGAGGCGAGCTCCTCGCTGTGTCCGTCGGCCGAAGCGGCTTCGGCGGCCTCGACGAGGTCCAGGACGATCACCTGACGGTGGCGGCTGCGGATCTTGCGGGCCAGGCGGACGGTGATGTCCCGATCGCCGAGCGCGGCCGCGACGCGGATGAGGGCGGTCAGCCGCGACTCGCGGATGTTGGCGTTGTCGAGGGTGGCGACGGCCGCTTCCGCCGCGACGATGCACTGCCGTGCCCGCACGGGTTGCTGACCAGCGAGGGCCAGCTCCGCCACCGGGATCAGCGCGGCCGACCGGTCCCGTACGGTGCGGATGTCGGCGACGGCGCGGTCCAGGGCATCGGTCAACAGGTCGTACCGTTGCTTGTCACTGTGTTCCAGGAAATACCGGCCGAGGCGGACCAGCGCCTGGGCCCGCGCCGGTCCGGCGCCGAGCGCATCGGCGACGTCGGCTGCGGTGTCGATGAGGCCGGCGTCGCAGAGGCCGTCCACCAACGCGCCGAGCGCCTCTTCCCGGCGGCGGCGGTTGAAGATCTCTTCGGCGTCCGAACGCGCCTCGGCGGCGACGGCCTGGGCGGTGTCGTGCCGGCCGGACCCGGTGAGCAGGGGTAGGAGCCGGGCCAGGTGCTCCGTGGACCGGCCGGCGTCCCGCAGTGACCGTGCGGCGCTCAGCGCGCTGTGCAGCAGCGTGTCAAGGTGCGGGCCGTCGAGGTCCGCGAGCCCCGCCGTGATGAGTGCCGTGTAGGTGGCGGCTCGCTGCTCACCGTCGGCGATGCTCCCCGCCGCGAGCTGTGCGGTGCCGGTGTCGCCCGCGGTCGCGGCGATGCGGGCGATGTCCGCCCAGAGCCGGTCACGGATGTCCAGCGCCTGGATTCCCGCGGCGATGTGGCGGCCGAGCGCGACGTTCCCGGCGGCCAGTGTCCGGGCCAGCTGCGCCTGCGCCTCCTCGCGACGGCCGCCGTGCTGGATGTCGGCGATCACCTGCTGCGCCGTGTCATGGTCGCCGGCCCGCGCCGCGGCGTCGGCGACGTCAGCGGAGGCCAGCGCGTGGTGGTACGGATCCTCGATGACCGGCAGGCAGCCTCGGGCATGGTCCAGCCGGCCGGTGCCGACCGCGCCCCGAACCAGCTCCGCCAGGGCGGCGGCACGCGCCGTCCGGTCGTCCACGGTCATCGCCAGTTCCCGCGCCCGCTCGATCTCACCGCACCTGCCGGCGACCTCGACGACCTGCATCAGGACCTGGTCACGCTGGCGCCCGTCGGTCAGTTCGGCGCTGCCGAGGACCGCCCGCGCCACCAGGCGCATCGCCAGTGCGGTGTTGCCGACGGCCACGGCGGCCCTTGCGAACGTGACGTCGGCGGCGGCACGTCGCTCCGGTTTCGGGCCGGTGCGGGCGAGCGCCTCGGCCTCGTGCGCCAGCACACCGGCCAGATCCGGTTGTTCGCGGCGCACCGCGCATTCCGCCACGGCCGTCAGCACCTCCGCGCGGGTCTCGACATTCGCGATCATCGCGGCGATCGACCTCGACTCCTGGAAGTGCCCGGCGTCCGCCGCGAGGGTGGCCATCGTCGTCAGTGCGCCTGCCTGCCGCGCGGTGTCGGCGACGCGCAGCGCCAGCAGCCGCGCCGGCGCGTACAACGCGGCCCAGGCGGCGGCGGTCGCCAGCGCTCCGTAGGCCTGGTCGCGCAGCGCCGGATTGCCGATCGTGCCCGCCGCGAGCTCGGCTTCCGAAAGCAGGTCGGACGCGGCCGCGCGCGTCTCGTCGTTCCATCGGATCAGTGCGGCGAACGCGACGGCTCGCCGATAGGGGTTGGCCAGGGACCGCACGACCAGCACGGCGTCCGCGACGGCCACGACCGCCATCGCCGACGGCTCCGGCGCCGTGTCCTGCATCAAGCTGGTGAGCGCGTCCGCCTCGGCCTCCAGCCGCCGCGCAGCCCGATCGTCACCGGCAGCGCTCATGGCCGCCGCAACCTCGCGCAGTGCCAGCAGCCGCAGGTCCGCGTCAGGCACCGTACGAGCGAGCGCCTCCGCCTTCCGGATGAGCTCCGCCGCCCGTTGCGGGTCGAGTCCGGCCGCCGTGGTGGCGAGCTTGCACAGCGACGCTGTCCGGCCGTGGCGTTCGCCGCGCTGCGCCGCCTCTTCCGCCTCCGCGCGCAGCGCATCGCTGCGCGCAATGTCGTGCACCGCCCGTGCGGTGGACGCAAGCCGCTCCAGCGCGACCGCCCGCTCAGCGAACAGCACGATGAACCGGGCCGCTTCCGCCGCGGTGTCGATCTGCCGGCCGACGCCCGCCGGCCGGGGTGACCGCAGCGCGAGCGGCACGAGGCCGGTGAGGATGGCGGCACGTTCGTCGGGTCGCGCCACCGTGCCGGCCAGCCGGTACGCCCGTTCGAGCAGATCCTCGACCTTGCCGCGGCGTTCCGTGCCGGCGAGCAGCGGCAGCAGCCGCGTCAGCGTCCCGGTGTAGGCCCCCGGATCGTTGAGCTGCTGCGCGGCGGCAATCGCCGCGTCGGCGTACTGCCGCACGGCACCGTCGTCGCCGAGCGAGACGGCCCCTTCGAGGAGCTGGACCGAGGCAGCGGCCCGCACCGCGCTGTCGGCGATCTTCGCGGTCATGGCCGCCGCCCGCAGCAGGCCGTCGCCGTCCGACTCGATACCCGTCGCGCGCCACAACGCCCGGTCCCGGGCCGCTCCGCGCAGCAGGTCCGCGATGCGGTGGACGCGGTCGGTGCGCCCTGCCGCCGCCGCGGCCTCCACGACCGCGGTCAGCGCCTCCTCCCGCAGGTGCGGGTCCGGTATGTCCGCCGCGAACCGCTCGGCGGGGTCGAGCTGTCCACCGTCCGCGGCGGTCCGGCTCAGCCGGGCGAGCAGCTGGTTGCGGGCACCTTCCCCAGCGACGTCGTCGATCAGCGCCGATGCCGTGGCGAAGTCTCCGGCCTGCCCCAGCCAGCCGGTGAGCGCGGCCAGGGCCTGTTCCCTCCGAGAGCCCGGCAGACGCGAAACCGCCGTCCTGGCCGCCGGCAGCCACAGGCGCAGTCGCGGCCAGTCCTGGCGCTCCCCGGCGAGTCCCACGAGGCGGAGCACGGCGTCAGCGTGCCGCGCACCGTCGGCCAGGTCGTTCGCGACGCGGAACGCGACGTCGGCGTCCCCCGACGCGTACGCGTGCTCGACGACACGTTGGAGGGCTTCGTCGCGCTGCGCCGGCAACGCGATGCCGCGGGCGACCCGCTCGGCGTCCACCGGGTCGCCGGCCTCCAACAGGACCGCGACCAGGCCGGTCAGCACCCGGGCACGGGACACCGGCTCCGCAGCGGCCTCCGCCGTCTCCAGGACGGCCTCGCACAGGTCGGCCGCGGCCGGTCGATCACCGGACGCGGCGGCGGCACGGGCCAGCGCGGTGAGGACGGCGGCGCGCCGATCTGTCAGCGCTATGCCGGTCGCCACCTGCCGGGCCTTCTTGAACCTGCCGGCGAGGCCGAGGTGCGAGCAGATCGCGGCGATCACCTCCGCCTGTCGATCGAGCTCGGTGATGTCCAGGGCGATCCGCTCGGCAAGGTCGGTCTGGTCGAGCGCGACGAACCGCTTCGCCAGCAACAACACTGCCTGCAGCCGGCGCTCGTCGCCGGGTATGGACAGTGCCAGGTTCTCCGCACGGACGCTGTGCCCCAGTGCGGCCCAGACCGCAGGCAGCGCGATCGGAATGTGCTCATTTCTGAGCGCCAGGCCCTGCCTGACGATCGCCACGTCCAGCACCAGCCGCAGTTGGGGCTCCGGTTGCCGCAGCAGCGCCAGCTGCACCTTCCGGATCTCCGCCATGGCCGTCGTGTCACCGCCCGTGAGATCCAGCAACCTGTCCTGGCGGTGCGGATTCATCGCGAGCCGCACCAGCCGGTCGAGGTCGAGCCGCGGGTCCAGGATCCGGGGGTAGTCCCGCAGCAGGTACATCGGCGCGTCAGCCGGCCAGTCGCGCGCCTCGAAGCCGTCGGCCCAGTCTTTGATCTTCGAGCGCCACTCGCTCAGGCGCGCCTCGCCGAGCCGCTCCGTCGCCTCCTCCCGCAGCGTCTCGTGCGCGAACAGGTGGACCCGACGTGACGACCGGCCGGCCCAGGGGTCGACCCTGGACGTGACGGTCCTGCCGAACGGACCGGTCAGGGCCTCCTGCACCTCGTACGGAGCAAGGCCCGTGAGCATCTCCATGTCCTGCTGCGTGAGACCACCTCCTGCCGCGGTGATCAGTGCGAGCAGACTTCTGGCCGTGTCGTCACCACGCAGCAGCGCGCCCAGTTCGGTCCTGGCCCGGTGCTTGATTGCCCGCGCGTGGGCGGAGACCTCGAGTTCCCGGACCCGGCAGCTGCGCAGCGGGTGATCGGATTCGACGTCGTCAGGCGGCGACTCCATGGCCCGGCTCGACACGATGACCCTCAGGTGCCGGCTGGTCCGTCCCGGCAGCAGCGACGCGATGCTCGGCAGCCGCGCGCCAGCGGTGTGGCCACGGTCCTCGTCCAGGGCGTCGACCAGCAGGACGAGCGTGCGACCCAGATCCTCGGCGCGTTGGATCGCCGAACGCAGCGCGGCCCGCCGGTAGGCATCGGCCGACGCGTCTGACAGTGCGGGTGGCACGGACTCGCCCAGCAGCGCGGCCAACTGTTCCGAGACGGCCTCCGTGTACGACGCACTGTCGGACTGTGAGGCGAACCGGGCGGTGATGAAGAACGACACGACATCGGTGTCCGGCGGCGGGTGCAGGACGAACCAGGACATCAGTGCGGTCTTGCCGGCCCATGGTCCCGCCTGCCACCAGACGTACGGCTCGTCGCCGGCGCACCACGCGGCCAGTTCCTCGAGCTCGGTCTCCCGGTCGGCCAGACCGTCGGCGGGGGCCAGGTCCCAGAGGCGTTCGACGTACCCGGTGTGAAACCACCATTTCGGTGCCGGCACGGCACCGTCCAGCTCCACCAGCGGATGCCGCAGCCCGATCGTGTCCGCGAGCGTCTGGCGGTCCTGCGCGTCGGCACCGTCGAGCAGCTGCTCGATCCGCACGGCGCACAGGCGGTTGAGCCCTTCCCGGCGATGATGTTCGATGACGACGCCGACGATGCGGTCCGACACCCAGACCGCCGACCCGGACATGCCCTCCCACGGGGACACACCCGGCTCCGGATCGTCCGCGGGTGGCGGGACGGTGATCTCGATCGTCTGGGACCGCCGGTTCGACACCGGCGACGTCAGCCCGTGCGCCTCGTGCAGCTCCCGGTACGTCGGCACCGAGGCATCGAACTCGCCCCGGACCTTCCACCGGGGGAAGCCCGCCGTCCTGACCGGCACCTGCGCCGAGCGCTGCACCAGCCGGCCGTAGCTCACGCCCGCCACGCCGCCGTCACCGGCCGGCGGGTCGATCGCCAGCAGCGCGACGTCGCTGTGCGGCGCGGCCCAGGTCACGGTCGCCGCGACCGACCACTGCGTGGCCATCCCCGCGTCGAACCGCACGACGACCGACTCGGCGTCACGCACGGCGTGCGCGGCGGTCAACACGCATGTCGTGGTCACCCGGTAGCCCGAGGCGCGCCAGACCGTCCCGCCGGCACGACGGACGACAATCTCCGCTATCCGTCGAGCGTCCATCCGTCCACATCCGCACACAACACAGCGCTGCTGCCCATCCGGTCGCGCTCCTCTCGGGTGCGGTCAGCGTCTCGCGTCGCGCCGGGTCGTACAACGATCGCACACCGTGCCCGGCGCCGGATCGGTTGACGAGGCGCTCGACGGCTCCGAGCGGTGCGTCCGCCCGGCCGGACAGCCACCCGAGCCGGCCCGCCGGGTGTCCTGCCGGACCGGCGGGTCAGGCGGTCAGCAGGTAGTCGTCGGCGTCGGGGCTCCAGCGCAGCTGGACGGCGCCGCTGGTGGCGGCGGCCTTGCAGAACTGCAGGAACGTGCGGTAGCCGAGCTTCTTCTCGCTGAAGTCGGGCCGGACCCGGCGGACCTGGTTCTTCAGCCCGGACAGCGCGACCCCGACCTCACCGGCGGCGGCCGACCCGGCGGCGACGTCCTGCACCACCGAGCGCAGCAGTGCGAACGCGGCCTCCTGGTCGCCGTGCTCCGGCAGCCCCACCTCCGGGTCGCCCTTGGCGGGGCCGGCGACGAGCTCGATGACGTTGCGGTCGGCGAGGTGGCGCAGCAGCTCCCCGAACGCGCGGAACCCGTAGTCGGACTCGCTGAACGTCGGGTCCTTGCGCAGCAGGGTCCGCTTCAGCCGGGACGCGGTGACCTCACCGCCGGAGCTGCCCTGCAGGCCGGCGACCGTCTGCGCGACGAGGACGGCGAGCGTGTCGCTGTCGCGGACCGGCTGCGGCTCCACCTCCACGTGTACCGCGGGCGCCGGCTCGCGTGCCGGCTCCGCCCGGCGGTGGTCGGCGTCGGCGGCACGGGCGGGCCGGCCGCTCCGGGCGCGGGCCGCGGGGACCTCGACGCCTTCCAGGCGGTCGTAGTACAGGAACTCGTCGCACGCCGGCGGCAGCAGCGCCGACGTCGACTTCTCCACCCCGACGCCGATGACCCGCTTGTTGAGCCCGCGCAGCTTGTGCACCAGCGGCGTGAAGTCGCTGTCGCCGGTGCACAGCACGAACGTGGAGATGTACTCCCGCTCGAACGCCAGCTCCATCGCGTCGACGGCCATCTTGATGTCCGCGGCGTTCTTGCGCGAGGCACCCATGCGCTGCGGCATCTCGATCAGCTCGACGTGGGAGCGGGTCAGCATCCGCCGGTCCTCATCGAAGTAGGACCAGTCCGCGTACGCCCGGCGCACCACCACCCGCCCGCGCTCGGCGAGGGCGTCGGCGATCGGCCGGAAGTCGAACGTCATCCCGCCGAGGTTGTCGCGCGCGCCGAGCGCCAGGTTCTCGTAGTCGAGAAACAGCGCGATCCGGTCTTCTTGATCCACGCCCGTGAGCCTACGCGCCCGGCGCGCAGGACGCCCGCCACCGCAAAATGCGAAGCGGCGTACCGCGCTGTTGACCTAGGCTCGGGCGCGAAGCATTCGACGCGAAGAGGAGACGACCATGAGGACATCCGGCGGCTGCCCAGGTCCCCTGTCCGTCTCCGCCGCCGGAAAGGCGCTTCGTGTCCGATCGGTTCGAAAGTCCTGTTGACCCCTTCCCGACCCGCGACGACCGCACCCCGCCCGCCGGGGTCCGCGCGTTCGTGTTCGAGACGTTCCGGCCGCTGCGGCCGGTCGTCATCATCGCCGTCGCCATCACGGTCCTGTGCGCGGCCGTCGAGGTGTGGCTCATCGGCTACGCCGGCCGCGTCGTGGACACCCTCGCCGGCGCCGACCCGGGCACGCTGTGGGCCGCGCACGGCACCGAACTGCTGACCGTCGCCGTCTTCGTGCTGCTGGTCAGGCCGCTGCTCAGCGCCGTCGGCGAGGTCCTCGACGACATCACGTTCCGGGCCAACGCCCGCCCGCTGGCCCGCTGGCGGGCGCACCGGTACGTGTCGCGGCAGTCCGTGGGCTGGTTCCGCGACGACCTCGCCGGGCGCATCGCCAGCTGGGTCCGCGACGGCGGCGACGCGGCCGCCACCGCCGCCTACAGCGTCATCCACACGCTGGTGTTCGTCGTCGCCTACATCGCCGGCTCGGTGTGGGTGATGTCCGCGATCGACGTGCGGCTGCTGCTGCCGCTGGGTGGCTGGATCCTCGCGTACGCGGCGCTGATGCGCTGGGCGGTGCCCCGGTACCGGCGGGCGGCGGAGGACCTGCAGGAGGCGGAGTCGGCGCTGACCGGGCTGCTCGTCGACTCCTACGCCAACGTCGACACGCTCGCGCTGCTCGGCGGGCACGCCGCGCGGGTCGGGCACGACCGGCGGGTGTTCGCCGCGGCCAGGCGCGCCCACCTGCGCCTGCAGCGGGTCGAGGTGACCATCAACAGCAGCATGATGGCGCTGGGCAGCGCGCTGCTCGTCGGGCTCGTCGGCTACGGCATCGCGCTGTGGCGTACCGGATCCGCACCGCTCGGACTGGTCGCGGCGGCGCTGGCGCTCAGCTTCCGCATCACCGCGATGGCCGAGTGGCTGCTGGACGCCGTGTCGTCGCTGTTCGGCTCGGTCGGCGCCCTGCGGCGGGCCCTGCGCACCGTCGCGCAGCCCTTGGCCGTGCCCGACCTGCCCGACGCGGCCCCGCTCGCGGTGCGCGGCGGCGCGATCAGCTTCGTCGCGGTCAGCCACCACTACGGCCGCGGCGACGGCGGGCTGGACCGGATCAGCCTCGAGGTCGCCGCCGGCGAACGGGTCGGCGTCGTCGGGCGCTCCGGCGCCGGCAAGTCCACGCTCGTGGGGCTGCTGCTGCGGTTCCACGACGCCGAGTCCGGCACGATCCTCGTCGACGGCACCGACATCACCACGGTGCCGCAGGAGAGCCTGCGCGGGCAGATCTCCATGGTCGCGCAGGAGGCCACCCTGCTGCACCGCTCGATCCGGGAGAACATCGCCGGCCCCGGCTCCGGTCCCGGTGAGGCCGACGACGCGCGGGTGCGCACCGCGCTGCGCCGGGCGTCTGCCGACGGGTTCGTCGCCGCGCTGCGCGACGCGGAGGGCCGCACCGGCCTCGACGCGCACGTCGGCGAGCGCGGCGTGCGCCTGTCCGGCGGGCAGCGGCAGCGCATCGCGCTGGCCCGGGCGTTCTACCGCGACGCGCCGATCCTCGTCATGGACGAGGCGACGTCCGCGCTCGACTCCGAGGCGGAGGCCGCCATCCACGACACGCTCGGCGAGGTGATGACGGGCCGCACCGTCATCGCGATCGCGCACCGCCTGTCGACCATCGCCCACCTGGACCGCATCGTGGTCCTGGACGCCGGGCGGATCATCGAGGAGGGCACCCACGCCGACCTCGTGCGGCAGGGCGGGCTCTACGCGCAGTTGTGGTCGCGGCAGTCCGGCGGCTTCCTCGCCACGGCCACCGACTGGTCACAGCAGTGACGGCGCCGCGACGAAGGTGTAGCCCAGCTGCTGGATGCCGTCGACGAGCTCCGGCAGGTGCTGCAGGCCCAGGAACGGGTGGTAGAAGAAACTTGCCACGTTGTCACGGACGACGAGCTGGCGGCGGGCCGAGGCGACCAGGTCGGGGGCGAGCCGCACGCCGTGCTGGTTGAAGCGCTGGGTGGCCACGTTGCCCAGGGTCTCGGGGATGACCGGGGTGCCGTAGGCGTCGTCGACCGCGTACGGGAAGAACTGGCTCACCGACCGGGCGCTGACCGGGTTGCCGGACAGGACGCCGGAGAAGTACAGCACCGCTCGTAGCGGGCGCGGATGCCGGGCGCCGTGGCGATCGCGCGGTAGTCCGTGGCGCTGGCCGTGTAGTGCGGGAACTCCCAGATGTCCGGTGGGTCAGCCCGGCCGCGGTCCACTCGCGCCGGGCGGCGTCCAGGCGGCCGAGCGCCCACCCGGCCGAGTCGCCGGCGACGGCGCCGTCCAGCATGAGGACCCCCGACGGCGGCGGCAACTTCGGCGCGCTCCGCGGGTCGGCGCTGCACGCGGCGGCCACGACCACCGCCACGACCACCGCACAGATCCGCCGGCACACCCCTGCTCGCCTGCCCATACGGTTCCACGGTAGTTGCCCGGCCGGATCCCCGGCGCCGATTGGTGAACCCCGGCCGGGTCATCCCGTGCGGATGGTGTGCCCCGCGGCCCGCGCGGCCAGAATCGCCAGGTGCCTACCAGCCGGCCGCCGGACGCCGCCCGGGCGATGATCCTGCCTTTCGCGCTGGCCCAGTTCATCTGCAGCTACGCCGGCACCGCCATGAACGTCGCCATCACCCCGATGGCGCACGACCTGCACACCACCGTCTTCGGCGTGCAGACGACCATCACCCTGTTCACGCTCACCATGGCGGCCCTGATGATCCCGGGCAGCAAGCTCACCGACGTGTGGGGCCGCAAGCGCTGCCTCGTCGGCGGGCTGCTGCTGTACGGCGTCGGCGCCCTCCTCGCCGCGGTCGCCCCCGGGCTCGGCGTGATGCTCCTCGGCAACGCCCTGCTGGAGGGCGTCGGGTCGGCCCTGATGATCCCGCCGATCTACATCCTGATCACGGTCGCGTCCCCGGACCTCGCCGTGCGGGCGAAGTACTTCGGCATCGTCAGCGGTGCCGGGGCGCTCGGCGCCGCCACCGGCCCGCTCATCGGCGGCCTGATCACCACGCTCATCACCTGGCGGGCGTCGTTCCTGCTGCAGGTGCTCGTCATCGCCTGGATCGTCGTGCTGGTCCGCCGGCTGCCCGACCCCGCCCGCCCGGACCCGCGGCCGCACTTCGACGTGACGGGTGCGGTGCTGTCGGCGGTCGGCCTGCTGTTCGTCGTGCTCGGCGTGCTGCTGTCGACCACGTACGGCTGGGGCGCCGCCCGCACCGACTTCACCGTCGCCGGGCACGTCCTCATCGCCGAGGGCGGCGTCTCCCCGGTCTGGCCGTCGCTCGCCCTGGGTGCCCTGGCCCTCGCCCTGTTCGTGCTGCACCTGCGCCGCACCGAGCGCGCCGGCCGCACGCCCCTGGTACACCTGCGCATGTTCACCAACCGCGCCGCCAACCTGGGTCTCGGCACGCAGACGGTGCAGTGGCTGGTCATGCAGGGCATGTTCTTCGTCACCGCCGTCTACCTGCAGGACGCGCTCGGCTACAGCGCGGTCATGACCGGCCTGGCGCTCACCCCGGCCACCGCCGGCATCCTGGCCTCCTCGGCCGCCGCCGAACGGTTCGCCCGCCGCCGCAGCCAGCGCACCCTGATCGTCGGCGGCTTCGTCCTCACCGTCGCCGGCACCGTCACGCTGCTGGCCCTGGGCGCCACCGGCACCGGCGCGTGGCGCGCCGCCCCCGGCCTGCTCGTCGCGGGCGTCGGCCTCGGCGCCATGCTCACCGCGTCGGTGAACCTGGTGCAGTCCGCGTTCCCGGACCGCGACCAGGGCGACATCTCCGGCCTGTCCCGCGCCGTGTCCAACCTCGGCTCGTCGCTGGGCACCGCCCTGGTCGGCTCCGTGATCGTGTCGGCCGCCCAGCCGGGCCGCCACCCGTACGCCGCGTCGCTGACCGTCCTGGTCATCATCACCGTGGCCGGCCTGCTCGTGGCGGTCCGGCTGCCGCGCGAACCGGCCCCGGGCGGCTGACGGCGCCGGCTACGCCCACGGGGCCGTCGGCTGCAGCACGGCCTCCTGCAGCGCGCCGGAGCGCAGGTGGGTGATCTGCTGGTACTGCGGGTCGGCGACCATCCGGCTGAACGCGCGCCGGCTCGGATAGCGCACGAGCAGCACCGCGTCCCATTGCTGGCCCGGCTCCGCGACCAGCGCGGGCAGGCCGTTGCCGGCGTAGAGGACCTCGACGCCGTAGCGTGCCGCGACGGTCGCCCGGAACGCCTGCGCGTACTGCTGGTACTGCTCGCGGCCACCGTCGGCGAACCGGAGCAGGTTCAGCATCACGATCGGGCCGTCGTCGCCGTCGCCGGCGGCGAGGAACTCGGCCAGGGCGGCGCCGGTCGGGTCTACGGCCATCGTCGTGCCTCCTGTTCGGCGGATCCGTCATTCGTCCCGCAACCGCGGCCCGCGTGTCAACGACGCGCGGGTGAGATCGGTCTCGCGGCGGCGGGATTCCACCGGCGCCGGGCCGGGCCGGTGGCGCACGTCACCGGCCGCGAGCGTGGTGCGTCACCGCCCGTCGGCGGGCGCGGCAGGGCGCAGGGGCGCGGTCGCCAGGGCACGGATGCCCTCGGACGGGTGGACGCGGGCCTCGAAGCCGAGGTCCCGGCGGGCGAGGCCGGCCGAGGCGACGATGTGCCGGACGTCGCCGGCCCGGTGCTCGCCGGTCACGACGGGGACCGGGCCGCCCATCGCGTCAGCCAGGGCGGCGGCCATGGCGGCGATGGTGATCGGGTGACCGGAGGCGACGTTGTACGGCCGGAAGCCGGGCACCGCGGTGGCGCCGGCGGCCAGGACGTTGGCCCGGGCGACGTCCTCGACGTGGACGAAGTCGCGGCGCTGGGCGCCGTCCTCGAAGACGCGCGGCGCCCGGCCGGCCTCCAGCGCGGAGCGGAAGATCGCCGCGACGCCGCTGTACGGCGTGTCGCGGGGCATGCCGGGGCCGTAGACGTTGTGGTACCGCAGGGCGACGACACCGCCGTCGCAGGCGGCCGCCCACGCCGCGGCGAGGTGCTCCTGCGCGGTCTTCGTGGCGGCGTACACGCTGCGGGGGCGCAACGGCGCCGCCTCGCCGACCTCGCCCGGGACGAGCGCGGCGCCGCACGCGGGGCAGGGCGGGTCGAACCGGCCGGCGGCCAGGTCGGCGCGGCGGCGCGGGGCCGGCTCGACGGGTCCGTGCCGCGGGCAGGCGTAGGCGCCTTCGCCGTACACGACCATCGAGCTGGCCAGGACCAGCCGGCGCACCCCCGCGCGGGCCATACCGGCGAGCAGGACCGCGGTGCCCAGGTCGTTGCAGCCGACGTACGCCGGCAGGTCGGCCAGGTCGACGCCCATGCCGACCATCGCGGCCTGGTGCACGACGACGTCGGCACCGGTGAGCGCCCCGGCGACCGCGCCGGCGTCGCGGACGTCGGCCCGCACGACGCCGTCGGGGACCGGGTCGCCGCCGGCGTGCGCGGCGGGGTGCAGGCTGTCGAGCACGACGGTGTCGTGGCCGGCGGCGCGCAGTGCGGTGACGACGTGCCGGCCGATGAACCCGGCGCCGCCGGTGACGAGGATGCGCATGGGCTCAACGTAGGAGCGCCGGGGCGCCGCGACCGGCCACGTTCGCACCTCGTAATGGTTGGTTCGCGGCTCGTAAGATCTTGCTTCCAAGATCACGCGTAGCGTCCGGATCGTGCCAGATGTCGTTCTGCCCTGCCTCAACGAGGCCGCCGCGCTGCCCTGGGTGCTGGCCCGGATGCCGGCCGGCTACCACCCGATCGTCGCCGACAACGGCTCGACCGACGGCTCCGCCGCGATCGCCGCCGCGCACGGCGCGACGGTCGTCACCGCGGCGCCGCGCGGATTCGGCGCCGCGGCGCACGCCGGCCTGCGGGCCGCGACCGCCGACGTCGTGTGCTTCATGGACGCCGACGGCTCGTTCGACCCGCGCCAGCTGCCCCGCGTCGCCGGTCCCGTCGCCGGCGGCGACGCCGACCTGCTCCTCGGCCGGCGCCGGCCGACCACGCGCGGCGCCTGGCCCCTGCACGGCCGGGCGGGCAACGCCGTGGTGGCGTGGCGGCTGCGCCGTACCGCCGGCGTGCCGGTGCACGACCTGGGGCCGATGCGCGCGGCCCGCCGGGAGGCGCTGCTCGCCCTGGACCTGACCGACCGGCGCTTCGGCTACCCCCTCGAGATGGTGGTGCGCGCCGCCGCCGCGGGCTGGCGCGTCGCCGAGGTCGACGTCGACTACGCGCCGCGCGCCGCGGGCGGCCGGTCGAAGGTGACCGGCACCGTCGCCGGCACGCTGCGCGCCGTGCGGGACATGAGCCGGGTGCTGGCCCGGTGAGCGCGCCGCCGGTACAGCTGCTGCTGCTCGCGAAGGCACCCGTGCCGGGCCGGGTGAAGACCCGGCTGTGTCCACCGTGGACACCCGAGCAGGCGGCGGGCGTGGCGGCGGCCGCGCTCGCCGACACCGTGGACGCGCTCACCGCGACGCCCGCGGTGGCCCGCACGCTCGTGCTCGACCACGGGGAGGGCACCGGCGCCGCGCCGCCCGGCTGGCGCCTGGCCGCCCAGCGCGGCGGGCCGCTCGGCGAGCGGATCGCGGCCGCGTACCTGGACACCGCGCTGCCCGGCGTCGCGTCGCTGCTCGTCGGCATGGACACCCCGCAGCTGACGCCGGCCCATCTCGGCGCCGCCGCCGCGCTCCTGGCCGGCACGGACGCGGTCCTGGGCCCCGCGTGGGACGGCGGCTGGTGGCTGCTCGGGCTGCGCGACCCGCGCGCCGGGGGCGCGGTCACCGGCGTACCGATGTCGACGGCCCGCACCGCCGCCGACACGGTCACCGCGCTGCGCGGGCGCGGCCTGTCCGTGGCGAGGACCGCGACGCTGCGCGACGTGGACACCGTCGCCGACGCGGTCGCCGTCGCGGCCGCCGGCCCGCGCGGCCGCTTCGCCCGGCTCGTCGCGGGCCTGCCCGCCGGAGCGGCACGGTGACCGCCCCGGCGGTCGTCTACGGTGCGGCGCTGCGCCGCGCCGCCCGCGGCGAACCGGCCCGGCTGCGCCTCGTCGACCGGCACGGCGCCGACGTCCGCCCGGTCGACCCGCTCGCCTGGTGCGACGGCGTGCGCCCGGGCGACGGCACGCTGCTGGACCGGTGCCCGGGCGCCACCGTCGACCTCGGCTGCGGACCGGGCCGGCTCACCCGGGCGCTCGCCGCGGCCGGCCGCCGCGTGCTCGGGGTCGACGCCAGCGCGCAGGCCGTCCGGCTCGCCCGCCGGCACGGCGTCGCCGTCGCGCACCAGGACCTGTTCGCGCCCCTGCCCGACGAGGGCCGCTGGGACCACGCGCTGCTCGCCGACGGCAACATCGGCATCGGCGGCGACCCGGAGCTGCTGCTGCGCCGGTGCCGGGCGCTGCTGTCACCCACCGGCACGGTCCTGGTCGAGCTCGACCCGCCGGGCGCCGGCACCTGGCGGGGCCGACTCGCGCTGGCCGGGCCCGGGCGCACCAGCACCCCGTTCCCGTGGGCGTTCGTCGACGCGGACGCCGCCGCCGCGGTCGCGGCACGGGCCGCACTGCGGCTCGTCGAGTCCTGGACGGAGGCCGGCCGATGGTTCGCCCAGCTCGCCCGCTGAACATGGTGCGCACGGTGCAGCACCGGTTCACCGCCGCCCGCTCCACCCGGCTGACCGCGCAGCTCGGGCTGTGGCTGGCCGCGGCGTTCGCCGTCTGCTTCGTCACCGGCCTGCTCAGCCACGCGATCCAGCACCCTCCCGGCTGGTTCCACTGGCCGGCCCGCCCGGTCCAGCTGTACCGCATCACGCAGGGCCTGCACGTCGCCACCGGCCTCGCCTGCCTGCCGCTGCTCACCGCCAAGGTCTGGTCGGTCTACCCGCGGCTGTTCGCCTGGCCGGCGGTGCGCGGCCTGCCGCACGCCCTGGAGCGGGCCGCGGTCGGCCTGCTGTCCGCGGCCGCCGTGTTCGAGCTCGTCACCGGGCTGCTGAACATCGCGTACTGGTACTCCGTGATGCCGTTCGGGTTCCTCGGCGCCCACTACTGGACGGCGTGGCTGCTCGCCGGCGCCCTGCTGCTGCACGTCGCGGCCAAGCTGCCGCTGCTGCGGCGCGCCCCGGACCCCGCGGCGCCGGCCGAGCCGGGCGGCTGGACCCGCCGGGGCGTGCTCGCCCTCGCCGGCTCGGCCGCCGGGGTCGTCACGGTCGCGACCGCCGGGCAGACGGTCCGGCCACTGCGGCACCTGTCGGTCCTCGCCCCGCGGGTGCCCGGGGTCGGCCCGCAGGGCGTACCGGTGAACAAGACCGCCGCGGCCGCCGGCGTGACCCGCGCGGACGGCGCATACCGGCTGATCCTCACCGGGCCGGGCGGCACGCACGCGCTGAGCCTCGCCGACCTGACCGACCTGCCGCAGGTGACGGCCGACCTGCCGATCAGCTGCGTCGAGGGCTGGAGCGCCGGGGCGTCCTGGCAGGGCGTGCGCGTCGCCGACCTGCTGCGCCTCGTCGGCGCCGGCGGGCTCGACCTGCCGGTCACCGTCGAGTCGCTGCAGCGGTCCGGCCCGTACCGCACGTCGACGCTGGAGGCGGCCGTGGCCCGCGACCCGCTGACCCTGCTCGCGCTGCGGATCGGCGGCGCGCCGCTGCACCTGGACCACGGCTACCCGTGCCGGCTCATCGCCCCCAACCGCCCCGGCGTCCTGCAGACCAAGTGGGTCGCCGCGCTCACCGTGGGCCCCCGGTGACCGCGGCCCGGGTCGCCCTGGCCGTCGCCGGGCTCGCGCTGCTCGGCTACGGCCTGCACGGCTGGCTCACCGAACAGCCCGGCGAGGTGACCGGCCGGGTGGTGTTCCTCGCGGCCGGGGTCGCCGCCCACGACCTCGTCGCCCTGCCGCTGGTCCTGACCGCCGGTGCGCTGACGGCCCGGTTCGTGCCGCCGGCCGCCCGGATCCCGGTCCAGGCCGCGCTGGCGGTCAGCGCCACGGTGACCGTGGTGGCGCTGCCGTTCGTGATCGGCGCCGGCCGGGTCGCCGACAACCCGTCGGCATTCCCCCGCGCCTACGGGCCCGGCCTGCTGTGGGTGCTCGCCGTCGTCTGGCTCGCCGCGGCGGTGTGGGCGGCGCTGCGGGTGCGGCGCCCCCGTCCGCGGGAGGACCGGTGATCCGGCGGGCCGCCGCGACCGGCTGCCTCGTCGCGACCGCGGCCCTGCTGCTGCTCCCCGGCCGCTGGTACCTGCTGGCCTGGCTGCCGTTCGGGCTCGGCGCGTGGCAGGTGCTGCGACTGGACCGTCGCGCCGCGTTCGCGCTGATCGCCACCGGCGGCGTCCTGCTGCCCCTCATCGCCGCCCGCCAGCCCCCGACCAGCAGCGACGACATGTACCGCTACGTCTGGGACGGCCGCGTCCAGCTCGCCGGCGTCGACCCGTACCGGTACCCGCCGTCCGCTCCGCAGCTGGAGCCGCTGCGCGACGACTTCCTCTGGCCGGACGCGGCGAACTGGTGCGTCCCGAGCGGCTGCACCCTGATCAACCGGCCGGACGTGCCGACGATCTACCCGCCGGTCGCCGAGGCCGTGTTCGTGGCCGTCGCGGTGCTGTCCCCCGGCACGGCGCGGGAGCGGCCGATGCAGCTGACGATGGCGGCGTTCGCGGCCGGGGTCGGGCTGCTGCTCTGGTACGCGCTGCGCCGCCTCGGCCGGGACCCGCGCCGGGCGGTGCTGTGGGCCTGGTGCCCGCTCGTCGCCCTGGAAGCGGGCAACAACGCGCACGTGGACGTGGTCGCCGCCGGGCTCGCCGCCGCCGCGCTGTGGCAGCTGGCGGGCCACCCCGGGACCCGCCGGGCCGTCGCCGGCGGCGTGCTGCTCGGCCTCGCCGTCGCCACCAAGCTCACCCCCGCCCTGCTCGGGCCGGCCCTGCTGCGCCGCCGCCCGGTCGCCGTCGCGGTGAGCGCGGCGGCCGCGGTCACCGTCGTGTACCTGCCGCACGTGCTCGCCGCCGGGCCCGCCGTCCTCGGCTACCTGCCCGGGTACCTGCACGAGGAGGGCTACGCCGACGGTGCCCGCTTCGCGCTGCTCGGCGCCGTCCTGCCGCCGGCCCTGGCCGCCCCGGCCGCCGCCTGCGTCCTGGCCGGGCTCGCCCTGCTGACCTGGCGCACGGCCGACCCTGACCGGCCGTGGCACTCGGCCGCCACCATGGTCGGCGGCGCGCTGCTGGTCACCGCCCCGAGCTACCCGTGGTACGCGACGCTGCTGGTCATGCTCGTCGCCTTCGGCGCGCCGGCCGAGTGGCTGGCCGTCGCCGCGGCCGGGTACGTCGCCCAGTTCGCCCCGGAGCTCGGCCTCACCGTCCACGCCGGGCAGCTGCTCGGCTACCCGGCAGCGCTCGCCGCGGTGCTGGCCGGCCTGGCCGTCCGGCACGGCCGCGCCCGCGCACCAGCCACCGCGGCGGCGCCGTAGGCTCAGCGCATCAGGTCAAGCAGGTCGCGGCAGGTCCGCTCGGCCTCCCGGCAGGCCGTGGCGCAGATGCGGCAGTGCTCGTGCGTCTGCGCGTGCCGGTCGCACTCGTCGGCACATGCCGCGCAGGCCATCGTGCACGCCTCCAGCAGGGAGCGGCTGATGTTGGCGTCGTAGCCGGTGTGCCGCGACAGCACCCGGGCGGTCGCCGCGCAGATGTCGGCGCAGTCGAGGTTGGTGCGGATGCACTTGGTCAGCTCGGCGACCATCCCCTCGCTCAGGCACGCGTCGGCACACGCCGTGCACGCCTCGCTGCATGCGATCAGCGCGTCGATCGCCCTGCCCAGGACGGCGCGGTCCAGGTTGATCGGCTGCGGGTACGTCTCCAACATCGGCATCGTCGTCGCGGTCACGGCGGCGGCCTCCTTCCGGTCGGTGTCGCTTCCCGCGCTACCCCGTCCGGCCGGGTTCAAGCCAACGGACACCGCCGGGACGTCCGGGCGGCGCTTCTTTCGAAAACGATTGCCCAGTTCCGGCGGCTGGCTTGTGATTGGCACCGTAGACCCCGCACCCCTGCCGAGCGGCCTCGCGGCCGGCTTCGGCGAGTAACCACACACACGAGGGGACAAACGCATGAACGCCGGTGTCATCCGCAACCCTGTCCTGCCCGGATTCCATCCGGACCCGTCGATCCTGCGCGTCGGGGACGACTACTACCTGGCCACCTCCACGTTCGAGTGGTATCCGGGTGTCCGGCTGCACCACTCCCGTGACCTGGTGCACTGGCGGCCGATCGGCGGCGCGCTGGACAGCGCCCGCCTGCTGGACATGACCGGCAACCCGGACTCCGGTGGGATCTGGGCGCCGTGCCTGTCCTACGCCGACGGGCTGTTCCACCTGATCTACACCGACGTGAAGTCGTACTCCGGGTTCTGGGACACCCCGAACTACCTGGTGACGGCCCCGACGATCGACGGTCCATGGTCGCACCCGGTGCCGCTGCACGCCCGCGGGTTCGACCCGTCGATGTTCCACGACTGCGGACCGGACGGCGACGGGCGCAGCTGGCTGCTGTCGAACCGGACCGACTGGCGCCCCGGGCGGCCGTGGGCCGACGGCATCATCATCCAGGAGTACGACCGGGCCGCCCGCAGCCTCGTCGGCGAGCCCGTCGACCTCTACACCGGCACCGCGGCCGGCATGACCGAAGGCCCGCATCTGTACAAGCGGGACGGCTGGTACTACCTGGTCACCGCGGAGGGCGGCACCGAGTGGTTCCACCAGGCGACGGTCGCCCGGTCACGCGACGTCCTGGGCCCGTACGAGACCGATCCGGACACGCCGCTCATCACGTCGGTGCACCGGCCGGATCTCGCGCTGCAGAAGGCCGGGCACGGCAGCCTCGTGGACACCCCGGCCGGCGAGTGGTTCTTCGCCCATCTCACCGGGCGGCCGCTCAGCCCGCGGGGTCGCTGCATCCTCGGCCGGGAGACCGCGATCCAGCGGGTGCGGTGGACCGAGGACGGCTGGCCACGCATCGACGGCGGCGTGCCGCACGAGGAGGTGCCCGGTCCCGACCTGCCGGCCCACCCGTGGCCGGCGGAGCCGGAGACCGACGACTTCACCGGCCTCGCGCTCGGCCCGCACTGGAGCACCCTGCGCCGCCCCGCCACCAACGACTGGGTGACGTCGCACGCCCGCCCCGGGCACCTGCGCGTCCACGGTGGGCGCTCACCCGGGGCGTACAGCGGGGAGAGCCTCGTCGCCCGCCGCATCCAGCACCTGCGCGCGACGTTCGAGGTCACCGTCGAGTTCCGTCCGGGCGACCTCCAGCACATGGCCGGCATCACCGCCTACTACAACAGCCGCAACTGGTACTTCCTGCGCGTCACCCGGGATGAGCGCGGCACCGTCGCCGACGTCCTGTCCAGAGACCGCGGCCGGGTCACGATGCACGGCCCGGCGGTCCCGGTCGACGGGCCGGTCCGGCTCCGCCTGGACCTCGACGGGGATCTGCTGCGCGCCTCGTACGGCGACGTCGAGTGGGGCCCGTTCGACGCCGGCATCCTGTCCGACGAGCACGCCCGCGAGTTCGACGGCGGGACGGCCCGCGCGTGGGGGTTCACCGGCGCGTTCTTCGGCCTGTGGGTGCAGGACCTCTCCGGCGGCGGCCTGTCCGCCGACTTCTCCGCCGCCACCTACAAGGCGCAGCCGTGACCAGCCGGCGGACACCAGGCAAAGCCGCGAACCGGGCCGCGGCCGGCGACGGCGCGGTGCGGCTGGTCGGTGCGCCGCTCAACGACACGCCCAGCGACTTCCGTCGATCTTCCGCATCTGCCTACATTGCTCCCCTGTACCTCGTCTGTACCTCGTCGACGAAAGGGGAGAACACATCGTGGTGTCTCGCTCGGTTCGCAGACTCCTGGGCGCGGCGACCGCCGCGGTCCTGGCCGGGTCGATCGGACTGGCGGAGCCGGCGCACGCCGGATCCACCGTCAGCACACCGAAGCAGCTGACCAAGGCGGTGACGCTGCCCGGCGTCCTGCGGCACCTGCTGGCGTTCCAGGTGATCGCCGATCTCAACGGCGGCAACCGCGCGTCCGGCACCGCCGGGCACCGGCGCAGCGCCGACTACGTGGCGACCCTGCTGCAGCACGCCGGGTACCAGGTCACCCGGCAGCCCTTCCAGTTCAACTTCTGCGAAGAGACCAGCTCGTCGTTCGCGCAGACCGCGCCGGCGCCGGCCACGTACGTGGAAGGCACCGACTACGACGTCATGACCTGCTCCGGTTCCGGCGACGTCACCGCGTCGGTCGTGCCGGTCGACCTGAACCTGGTCGCGCCGCGCACCGCCGTCACGTCGGGCTGCGAGGCGGCCGACTTCACCGCCGCCGTGGTCGGCAAGATCGCGCTGATGCAGCGCGGCGGCTGCCCGTTCGGCGCGAAGGTCGCCAACGCCGAGGCGGCGGGCGCGGTCGGCGCGATCGTGATGAACCAGGGCAACGGCGACCCGGTCACCGCACCGGACCGGTACTCGCTGCTGCTGGGCACCCTCGGCGCACCGGTCGGCATCCCGGCGGTCGGCGTGTCCTACAGCACCGGTGAGGCGTTCTCCGCGACGCCGGGCCTGACCGTACACCTGGCGACGGAGACGACCGCGGAGATCCGCGACACCGAGAACGTCATCGCGGAGTCGAAGACCGGGCGGGCCGACAGCGTCGTCATGGCCGGCTCGCACCTGGACTCCGTGCCCGAGGGCGCCGGCATCAACGACAACGGCAGCGGCAGCGCCGCCCTGCTCGAGGTCGCCCTGCAGATGGCCCGCACCAAGCCGGTGAACAAGGTCCGCTTCGCCTGGTGGGGTGCGGAGGAGGCGAGCCTCGTCGGTTCGACGTTCTACGTCAACAGCCTCACCCCGCAGCAGCAGGCCCAGATCAAGCTGTACCTGAACTTCGACATGGTCGCCTCGCCCAACTACCAGTTCGGCGTGTACGACGGCGACGACTCCGCGGCCCAGGGTGCGGGCCCCGGCCCGGCCGGCTCCGCGCAGATCGAGGCGCTGTTCGAGGCGTTCTTCGCCTCGCGCGGCCAGGCGACGAACCCGGCGGACTTCACCGGCCGCTCCGACTACGGCCCGTTCATCGCCGCCGGCGTCAACATCCCCGCCGGTGGGCTGTTCACGGGCGCCGAGGTCATCAAGACCGCGGCCGACGTCGCCAAGTTCGGCGGGATCGCCGGCGTCGCGTACGACCCGTGCTACCACAAGGCGTGCGACGACCTGTTCCGCGTCACGCAGAAGGGCGGCGACGCGGCGCTCTACGCCCAGCTGCGCGGCCAGTACACCCTGGTCGGCAACATCAACGTGTTCGCGCTCGACACGAACGCCGACGCGATCGCGACCGCGGTGATCACGTACGCCTTCAACACGTCGAGCATCCCGCCCCGCACCACGACCACCACGGCTGCCAGGTCGGCCCCGGCCGGCAACCAGACACTGCAGTGAACCGCCCGGCTTGGCACCGGAGCCATCCGGTGCCAAGCTGAGCCACCTTTCGTTGACTGTGGCACATTCATGTGCCACAGTGGTGCCATGGACCTGAACCCGTACGTGGCCTCACTCGGTCGCGAGCTGCTGACGGCCGCGGAGGCCGGAGGCCGCGACGACGCCGCCCTGGTCGAGCGGCTCACGGTGGCGATGGAGCCGGCGATCCGGCTCGCGATGCTCGAAGCCCTGTCGGCCGCCGCGGACGAGATCACCCGGGACCTCGCGCCCGGCTCGGTGCAGGTGCGCCTGCGCGGCCGCGACCCCGAGTTCGTCGTGACGGTCCCCCAGCCGGAGCAGCCGCGCGACGACAGCGCCGGCGCGGCACCGGCCGACGACCCCGCGACCGCCTTCGAGGACGGCGCCACCGCCCGCATCAACGTCCGCCTGCCGGAGCAGCTCAAGGCCGCCGTCGAGGAGGCCGCCGGCCGGGAGGGCCGCTCCGTCAACGCCTGGCTGGCCCGCGCCGCCGCGGCCGCGCTGCGCGGCGCCGAGCGCGAGACCGCCGCCGGCTGGCGCGGCAAGCCCGGCCCGCAGCGCTACACCGGCTGGGCCCGGTAACCGTCCTTCCTGCCCGCCACCCGTTTCCGAGGGGATCACCATGCCTGTCTACGCCACCCCGGCACCGATCACCGTCACGCTCGAGCTGTCCGTCGGTGAGGTGCAGCTCGTCGCGAGCGACCGCACCGACACCGTCGTGGAGGTGCGCCCGGTCGACGAGCGCGACGACTCCGACGTGCTGGCCGCCGAGCAGACCCGCGTCGACTACGCCAACGGCACCCTCACGGTGCGCGGGCCGAAGCACCGGCTGTTCGACTTCTCCAAGCGGACCAGGTCCGTCGCCGTGCGCGTCGAGCTGCCCGCCGGGTCCGCGGTGCACGGCGACCTGACCGCCGGTGACGTGCACAGCAGCGGTGTGCTCGGCGAGTGCCGGTTCAAGACGTCGGTGGGGCACCTCCGGCTGGACCGGACCGGGCCGGCCCGGCTGGAGACCGTCGGGCACATCACGGTCGAGGCGATCGGCGGCGCCGCGGACATCGCCACCGGCAGCGGCGACGTCCGCATCGGCGAGGTCGGCGGCGCCGCGGCCGTCAAGAACTCCAACGGCAGCACCGACATCGGCACCGTCGCCGGCAACCTGCGGGTGCGCGCGGCCAACGGCGCGATCACCGTCGAGCGGGCCGACGCCGGCGTGGACGCCAAGTCCTCCAACGGCACGATCCGCGTCGGCAGGGTCGCGCGCGGCCAGGTCTCGCTGCAGACCGCGGCCGGCGACCTGGAGGTCGGCATCGCCGCCGGCACCGCCGCGTGGCTGGATGTGAAGACCGGGCACGGGCGGGTCCGCAACGGGCTGGACGACCTCGGCCAGGCGCCGGCGAAGTCCGAGGAGACCGTCGAGGTCCGCGCGCACACGTCCTTCGGCGACATCACCGTCCACCGCGTCTGACCGGCCCGGCCCGGAACGGACACCACCGGCATCAACGCGGTCCTATTGTTTGAGCAGCGCCGACACAGAGGGGGAATCAGATGTTCGGCTGGCTCGGAAGGTTCGTCGTCCGCAGGGCATGGTGGGTGATCATCGGCTGGCTGGTCGCCTCGGTCGCGATCATCGGCCTGTCGCCGTCGCTGACCGACATCACGTCGGCGGAGCAGAGCGACTTCCTGCCCTCCAAATATGAGTCCGTGCAAGCGATCCAGCTCGCGCAGGGCGCGTTCGCCCAGCAGGCGACCGCGAGCGCGCTCATCGTCGTCAAACGCACCGACGGCGCGGCACTGTCCGATGCGGACAGTGCCGCGGTCACCCAGCTGGCGGACAAGCTCAAGGCCCGCGGCATCGCCCGCACCGAGGGCTACGCCACCGGCCCGCAGGCGGTCGCGCCGGACAGGTCGATCCAGCTCGTCAACGTCGGCCTGAAGGCCGACTCGCCGGGTGACCCGGCACTGCTGGACGCGATCCGTACGCTGCGCACCTCGCTCGCCGACGACCTCAAGGGCACCGACCTCTCCGCCCGCGTCGGCGGCGACGTCGCGTCGTACGTGGACAACGAGGACACGTTCAACAGCGCCTTCGCCATCGTCGGCGCCGCCACCGTCATCCTCATCATCGGCCTGATCCTGGTCATCTTCCGCAGCCCGATCGCGGCCCTGCTGCCGATCATCGTGGTCAGCATCGTCATGGCGGTGACCACCGGCATCATCGCGATCGTCGGCAAGGCCCTGGACTGGAACGTCGGGCAGGACCTGCAGACGATCCTGCTGATCGTGCTCTACGGCATCGGCACCGACTACATCCTGTTCCTGCTGTTCCGGTACCGCGAGCGGCTGCGCGCCGGCGACGACAAGCAGACCGCGATGGTCGTCTCGGTACAGCGGGTCGGCGAGGTCATCGCCTCGGCCGCCGGCGCGGTCGTGGTCGCCTTCCTGGTGCTGCTGCTGGCCTCGCTCGGGTTCTTCGGCTCGCTCGGCCCCGGCCTGGCGATCGCCGTCGGCGTCATGCTCATCACGTCGCTGACCCTCATCCCGGCGCTGGTCTCCAAGCTCGGCCGGTTCGTGTTCTGGCCGTCCAAGGCGTGGCAGCACCAGCCGAAGGCGACGATCTCCCGCAAGCTGGGCACGCTCGTCGGCCGCCGGCCGGCCCTCGTCGCGGCGCTGTCCGGTCTCGTCCTGCTCGCGCTGGCCGCCGGCACCCTGTCGTACAAGGCCGACTACGACTTCAGCGCCGGCTTCCCGCAGGACACCGAGTCGGCGCTGGCCCAGGCCGACCTGGGCCGGGCGTTCGCGGCCGGCGCCGCCCAGCCCACCGAGGTGTACCTCACCACCACCGACGGCACGCCGCTCAACCAGCAGGCGGTCGAGGAGTTCGCGGCGGCGGCCAAGGGCGGCCCCGGCGTCGGCCAGGTGCGCCAGGCTGTGCCCGGCTCCAGGCCCGACGTGGTGCGCATCGACGTGCTGCTGAACATCAACCCGGTGTCCAACCAGGCGATCGAGCTGGTCCGCGGCGACCTGCGCGACTACCTGCACGCGAAGGCACCGGCCGGCACCAAGGCCCTGGTCGGCGGCACGACGGCGGTGTTCGCCGACATCAACACGGCCAACAACCGCGACCTGTCGGTGATCCTGCCGGTGGCCGCCGCCCTGATCGCGATCATCCTGGCCCTGCTGCTGCGCAGCCTCGTCGCACCGGTCTACCTGGTGGTCGCGGTGCTGCTGAACTTCGCCGCGACGCTCGGCGCCACGGTGTACGTGTTCCAGGGCTTCCAGGGCAAGCCGGGCGTCACCTTCCAGCTGCCGATCATCCTGTACCTGTTCGTCGTCGCGATCGGCACCGACTACAACATCCTGATGATCGCCCGGCTCCGCGAGGAGGCCCGCGAAGGCAAGGAACCCCGCGAGGCGGCGGCGCTCGGCGTCGAGCACGGCGGCCCGACGGTCGCCGCGGCCGGCCTGATCCTCGCCGGCACGTTCGGCGTCCTGATGCTGGCGCCCATCTCGTTCCTGCAGCAGATGGGGTTCGCGGTGGCGATCGGCATCGTGCTGTCGGCGTTCGTCATGTCGTTCTTCTTCGTGCCGGCCTTCACCGCACTCATCGGCCACGCCGCCTGGTGGCCCGGCCATGGCGACCGGGCACCGGTCCCCCACCAGCCGGCGGCCGGGCCGGTCACCCTGGAGAAGGAGCCCGACCCGACCGCCCCGTGACAGCACCACGCCCCGACGGCCTGGCCGCCTCCCGCGGCCGGGCCGCCGCGCGCCGGCGCCGTGAAGAGGTCAGCCGGGCCGTCGAACAGGGCATACCCGCGGGCCGAGGCCGCTCTGGCATCGGCGCTGCGCGCCGTCGCCGGCCTGAGCTGACGACCCGGGTTTCGTTCACGGGACGAACACGATGCGCTCGTCCGTCGACGCGGCGGTCCAGGTCCGCGACACCTCGGCGAGGGGCACGGCGCGGGCCCGCACGTCGATCTCACCGCGGGTGACGGCGGCGGCGAGGGCCGGCAACTCCTCGAGGAAGTGCCGGGCGGGCACGGAGCCGATGCCGCTGCCGACGAGTTGGAGGCGGGCGGCGCGCAGGGCGGCGGACGGGACGGGTGCCGTATGGCCGGCCAGCGACCCGATCTGGATCCAGGTGAGCGGTGCGCCGCGGTCGGTGCGGGCGGTGAGCATCGGAATCATGGCGTCCGCGGACGGTTCGCCCCACACGTAGTCGATGACGACGTCGGCGTCGGCCGCCCGCTCGACCTGGTCGAAGGTGACGGTCTGGTCGGCGCCGAGGGCCGGCAGGGCGGCCAGGCGGTCAGGGTCGCGGCCGGCGGCGGTGACGTGCGCGGCGCCGAGCAGCTTGGCGATCTGGACCGCCATCCGGCCGGCGTTGCCGGTGGCGCCGAGGATGAGCACGCGCCGGCCGGGCGGGAAGTCGATGCGGCGGCGCAGCGCGACCCAGGAGGACATCGCCGGGTTCATCGCGGCGGCGATCCGGACCGGGTCGATCCCGTCGGGCAGCACGACGCTGCGCCGCTCGTCGATGACCGTACGGTCGGCGAACGTCCCGAGCGGGGTGTCGTCGAGCGCCGCGTACCGCAGCCGGCCGTGCGCGTCGCGGACGACGGCGTCGGCGCCGGGGACGAGCGGCAGCGCGCCGGTGCTGGAGTAGTGCGAGCCGTTCGCCTTGGACCGGGTCAGGTGGTGCAGGCCGGCGGCGAGCACGTCGACGACCAGGTCGTGCTCGCCGGCCGCGACGGGCTCGGGGTGCTCGCGATAGCTCGGTGGGGCGTCGAACGCGGTGATGACGGCAGCACGCATGGCTGGCCTCCCAGAAGAAGTAGTTTGTAGTACCAACTAAATCCAGAATGGATGGTAATACCAACGATGTCAACTAGGATGGGTGGCATGACCGCTGAACCGCTGGCGGAGGCGCTCGTCCTCAACGCCTTCCAGGTGATGGGCGTGCTCACCCGCACCGGCGCCGAGCACGACCTGTCGCTGACCCAGCTGCGGGTCCTCGGCATCCTGCGCGACCGCCGGCTGCGCGTGACCGAGTTGGCCGCGTACCTGGGCCTGGACAAGTCCACGATGTCCGGCCTCATCGACCGCGCCGAACGCCGTGGCCTGCTGGCCCGTGACAAGAACCCCGACGACCGCCGGGCCGTCGACGTCTACATCACCGACGCCGGCCAGCAGCTCGCCGCCCGCCTGCAGGAGCAGATCCAGCGGGCGCTCATGCCCATGATCGACCGCCTGGACGCCGCGCAGCAGCGGCGGCTGACCGAGCTGCTCGACGCCGCCTCGCCCCCGGACCGCACCGCGGCGGCGGTACTGTCACCGCGTGCTGATCGCGCTGGGTGAGCAATGGTCGCAGCTGGACGTCGCCGGACGGGCGGCGTGGCGGCACGACCCGAGCGGCGTGCTGTTCCGGCTGGTGCCGGGCGGCACGTTCCGCATGGGCCTGTCCGACGGGGAGGTCGCGGCGCTGCACGGCATCGCGGAGCGCGGGGAGAGCCTCGCCGCCCACGAGGAGTTCGAGGTGTCGCCGCGCGACGTCGACGACGCGCGGCCGGTCCGCGAGGTGACCGTCGGGCCGCTGCTGCTGGCCCGCCACCCGCTCACCGTCGCGCAGGTGCGGCACTGGCTGCCGGACTACAGCGACGACTACGCCGAGGACGACGGCGTCGCCGCCCGGATGGAGGGTGAGCTGCACGACCTGCTCGCGGTGCTGCCGTTCCGGCTGCCGACCGAGGCCGAGTGGGAGTACGCGGCACGCGCCGGCACGACCACGCTGACCCACCGCGGGGACCACGTGCCCGACGAGGCGGAGCTGCTGGAGCGGTTCGTGGCCGAGGACCGCGTCGCGGCGAGCGAGAACGTGTTCGGCCTGGCCGCGATGGGCTCGCTCGGCGAGCTGTGCGAAGACGTGTACGTGCCCGGGTACGACGGCGCGCCCGTGGACGGCACCGCCCGCACCGGGCCGGGCCGCCGGGTGGTCCGGGGCGGCGCCGCCGACCTGAGCCCGTGGCAGGGCTGCAACGAGTGGATGCTCATGCTGTCGGCCGCCCGCGGCTCGCACGACATGTTCGCCGCCGTGCGCCCCGCGCTGGACCTGCCGGCCGCCGCCCGGTAGCACGGCGCGCCGAGGTGTGAAGCCGGCGCACGGGGGGATGAGGAGACCGCGGGCCCGGCGCCTGAGGTGCCCTGTCAGTACCTGTCTCGGCAGACACTCCCCGCCGGGGTCCGGCCGGGGTTTGCTGGGTGTCGTGGCGCGCCACGGCCGCGGCCCACCACGACGCGACCGAGAGGAATCACCTCATGCGAGGAGCAGTGCTGTACGCGCCCGGCGACGTGCGCGTCGAGCAGCGGCAGGACCCCAGGATCGAGCATCCGACCGACGCCGTCATCCGGCTCGCCGCGACGTGCGTGTGCGGGTCGGACCTGTGGCCGTACCGGGGCATCGAACCGGTGGGCAAGCCCTCGCCGATGGGGCACGAGTACGTCGGCGTCGTCGAGGAGGTCGGCGGCGACGTCCGGATCGTCAAGCCGGGGCAGTTCGTGGTCGGTTCGTTCTTCGCCTCGGACAACACGTGTGAGATCTGCCGGGCCGGTTACCAGTCCTCCTGCGTGCACCGCGAGCCGGTCGGCGCGCTCGGCGCCCAGGCCGAGCGGCTGCGGGTGCCGCTCGCCGACGGGACCCTGGTCGCCACCCCGGAGGCGCCGCCGGAGGATCTCGTGCCGGGGCTGCTGGCCACCTCCGACGTGCTGGGCACCGGCTGGTTCGGCGCCGTCGCCGCCGAGGCCGGTCCCGGCAAGACCGTGGCGGTGGTCGGTGACGGGGCCGTCGGCCTGCTCGGCGTCCTCGCGGCCCGGCAGCTCGGCGCGGAGCGGATCATCGCGATGAGCCGGCACGCGGACCGGCAGAAGCTGGCCATGCACTACGGGGCGACCGACATCGTCACCGAGCGCGGCGACGAGGGCGTCGCCCGGATCAAGGACCTCACCGGCGGGCTCGGCGCGCACTCGGTCATCGAGGCGGTCGGCACCCAGGAGTCGATGATGCAGGCGATCCGCGCCACCCGCCCCGGCGGGCACGTCGGCTATGTCGGCGTCGCCCACGACGTCGAGCTGCCCGGTGCGGAGCTGTTCTTCTCCCACGTGCACCTGCACGGCGGGCCCGCTCCGGTGCGCCGGTTCCTGCCCGACCTCATCGACCTGGTCCTTGAGCGCCGCATCGACCCCGGTCTCGTCTTCGACCTGGAGCTGCCGCTCGACGAGGCCGCCGAGGGGTACCGGGCCATGGACGAGCGGCGCGCGATCAAGACGCTGCTGCGGCCCTGAGGGCCGGGCGAAACCGTCGCGGTGCGCCACCGCACCAACTACGCTCGGCATCGACCGGATCATCCGGCGAACTGCGCGCCGACAGATCGCGCATCTGACATGCGCGATTTTGCAGCTATGCTGAGCTGCGATTATGTCATCGCGATGGCGATTTGAGGGCGTCGTTGAGGAGGTTGCGCGCACCACGGATGGGCGATCGCTGCTAGCGTGCGGGGTGCCTGGCGACAGCGCCAAGGTGCACCGGGCGGGTAGCGAAGGGGTTTAGGACGTGTGTGGGATCGTCGCCGCATTGCCGGACTACAGTGTCCAGCTCGAGGAGGTCACCGCAGCCCAGCTGCTGGACAGCCTGCCCGAGCCACCGACCGCCGACCCCGCCGCCGCGGCTGAGCACGCCGGCCTGACCGGCCTGCTGGACCTGCTGGTCAAGGAGCTCGGCACCGCCGTCACGCTGTTCACCGCGCCGACCGGCTGCTACCGGCTGACCGCCGACGCCGACCTGCGCACCCGGGTGCAGGACCGTGTCGACGCGCACACCGCATGGCTCGACGGGCTCGACCGCGGCCTCGACGAGGGCGGCCACCTGCTGGACCCCGAGCAGCTCGAGGCGGTCCAGCGGCGCGCCGGGCAGGCCCGCGACCTGCTGTGGACCATCGCCAACGACCGGGTCCAGGTCGCGCTGCGGGTCAGCCGGCTCGCCCGTGGCGCGCTCACCAACGTCAACGTCGGCCGCGCCTGCCTCGCGATCGACGCGACCCTGGAGGCGATCGACCGCCTGGAGGTGCGCGGGCGCGACTCCGCCGGCCTGCAGGTCTGGGTGACCCTCGACGAGCAGGACCGGGCCACCGCCGCGGGCATCACCGGGCGCACCGACCCCGGCTACGGCCACACCGCCGTCACGCTGCTGGAGACCGGCCTGACCCTGGTGTACAAGCGGGCCTCGATCATCGGCCGGCTCGGCGACAACGTCGCGTTCCTGCGCGCCGCGATCGAGGCCGACGACGCCCTGCACACGGTCCTCGCGCTGCCCAGCGCGCGGGTCACGGTCCTCGCGCACACCCGGTGGGCGAGCGTCGGACGCATCAGCGAGGCCAACGCGCACCCGGTGGACAGCACCACGCGTGCCCACGGCGGCTCCGGCTACGCGACGGCCGTGCTCAACGGCGACATCGACAACCACCTGGACCTGCGCGAGACCCTGGAGCTGCCGGTCGACGAATCCGGCATCACCACCGACGCCAAGGTCATCCCGGTGATGCTGCGCCGCGAGATCGACGCCGGCGGCGACCCGGTGCGCGCGTTCGCCGCCTCCATCCGCCGGTTCCACGGCTCGTTCGCCATCGCCGCGCAGAGCGACGCGGACCCCGACCGGCTGCTGCTCGGTGTCCGGGGCAGCGGTCAGGGGCTCTACGTCGGGTTCGCCCCGGCCTGCTTCCTCGTCGCCAGCGAGGTGTACGGCCTGGTCGGCTGGACCGACCGCTACCTGCGGCTGGACGGCGCGGTCGTCGACGGCGACGGCGAGCACGGCACGGTCCTGGCCCTCAACCGCACCGGCGCCGGCACGCTCGCCGCCGTGGAGCGGTACACGGTGCTCGGCCGTCCCGTCCCGGTCGCCGAGGAGCACGTGTCGACCGCCGAGATCACCACCCGCGACGTCGCCCGCGGCCAGTTCGAGCACTACCTGGTCAAGGAGATCACCGAGGCGCCGTCGTCGTTCCGCCGCAGCCTCCGCGGCCGGATCGTCCCCGACGGCGAGCGGCTCACCACCGTGCTCGGCGAGGCGTCGTTCCCCCGCAGGCTGCGCGACCGGTTCGCCGCCGGCGAGATCACCGAGATCCTGCTCATCGGCCAGGGCACCGCCGCCGTCGCCTGCCGGGGCATCGCCAACGTCGTGCGCCCGCTGCTGCAGCCGGCGATCACCGTCGAGGCGATGCCCGCGACCGAGCTGTCGGCGTGGGGCCTGCGCCCCGACATGTCCACCGTGTGCGTCGTCGCGGTCAGCCAGTCCGGCTCCACCACCGACACCAACCGCGCCGTCGACATGGTACGGGCGCGCGGCGCGTCCGTGCTCGGCATCGTCAACCGGCGCGACAGCGACCTGGCGCACAAGAGCGACGGCGTGCTCTACACCTCCGACGGCCGCGACGTCGAGATGGCGGTCGCCTCCACCAAGGCGTTCTACTCGCAGGTCGCCACCGGCGCGGTGCTCGGCCTGCACATCGCCCGCGTCTGCGACCGGCTGGCGGGCGAGCTGGAGGACACGCTGCTGCACGCGCTGCTGGAGATGCCCAACCAGCTCGCCGAGCTGCGCGCCCTGGAGCCGGAGATCGCGCGGATCAGCGAGGTCGCGCTGCGGTATCCGCACTGGGCCGTGGTCGGCTCCGGCCCCAACCGGGTCGCCGCCGAGGAGGCCCGGATCAAGCTGTCCGAGCTGTGCTACAAGACCATGTCCACCGACGCGGTCGAGGACAAGAAGCACGTCGACCTGTCCGCCGAGGCGTTCATCCTCATCTGCGCGGCCGGCACGCCGCCGGGCCAGGTGCGCGACCTCGCCAAGGAGGTCGACATCTTCGCCGCGCACCGCAACGCCCCGGTCATCATCGTCGACGAGGGCATGGACGTGCCGTGGGCGACGCAGTGGGTCGTGCGGGTGCCGGCCGCACACCCGGTGTTCGCATGGATCCTCAGCACCGCCGCCGGGCACCTGTTCGCGTACCACACGGCGCGGGCGATCGACGCGAAGGCCGATCCGCTGCGCGGCGCGCTCGCGGCGCTGGAGCTGTCCGTCGACAGTGGCAAGGTCGCCCTCCAGGACATCGAACGCGCCTGCGCCGACCTGCACCCGTTCCTCGCCGACGCCGCCGAGGGCACCATGCGCGGCGTGCTGCCCAGCGACACCGCGCTGCGGCTGTCCGACGCGGCGCTGCTGCTGCGCCACGGCGGCTCCCTGGTCACCGCGCCGCGCGTCGCCGCCGACCCGGTCGACTTCACCCGCGCCCGCATCACCGCCGCCGTCGACGAGCTCACCCGCTCCATCGACTCCGTCAAGCACCAGGCCAAGACCGTCACCGTCGGCACCTCCCGCGGCGACTCCGACCTGGTCGACAACCCGCTGACCCGTGCGATCGCCGGCGTCGGCGCCGACCCGGCCACCATGAGCTACTCGGTCCTGGTGGCGCTGCGCGCCTTCGCCCGCGTCGTCGACCGCGTCGACGGTGCCACCCGGTACCAGCTCGGCTGGTCCCCGCAGCGCACCACGATCCGCGTCGTACGCCGGGCGGGGATCTCCGAGGGCCTGCCCAGCCGGGCCGGCGACGGCGCCGAGCTGAGCGGCTCCAAGCGGCTCGCCGTGCAGTCCCGCATGGTCCGGCTGGTCCGCGGCGCCCGCGACGGCCGTCTGGTCCTGCTCGTCCCCGAGCTGACCGGCGCCCGCATCAACGCCCTGACCCTGCTGCACGTCGGCCTGCACGACACCGCCGAGGCCACCCACCTCAGCGAGATCCTCGACGCCACCGGCACCCGCCTCGAGGAGATCCAGGCGACGGTGACCGAGCTGGACAGCCGCTTCGACGTCGACGCCTTGGCCAAGCTGCCGGTGGAGACCGTACTGCTGGCCCCGGTCGACGAGGTGGCCCGGTCACTGGCCGGTTCGGCCTGACCGTTTCGGAGTGGCCCCGGCGCGATGCGCCGGGGCCACTTTGCGTATCGGTGCAATGCGCCCGACGCGCTTGACTTGGCGATCACCGTCTTGTCCAGGTCGAAAAAGATGCGATCCGCCGCGACGCGTCGCGGACGGCCCGGGGAGGTCGCAGGGGCCGAAATTCTGTTGCCCTGCAGGCGATTGATGTCGGCCGGATCACGCAATCAGCAGGCGACAATCACCACCGGTTCGCACAGCGTGAAATATTGATCGGCGTTCTGGGCGCGTTGCAGGTCTACCGGACTCGCAATTTCGATGGCGCGCTGTTGTGATGAATGGACACCGAACGGGCCGCCGTTGCGAAGACCGGAGGGAACGACCCGTGCCATCCACTCGACGTGGGGGCGGCCGCCCCCAGCACGACCCTGCCCGAAGACCTCCGTCCGCCGCAGCGGAGTTCCTGCACGGTCCGTGGTTCGCCCTGACCTGCGTGCTCGGCGTCGTCGTCCTCATCGTGCTGCTGGGCACGACCGCGACCGACCCGGCGGCCGTGCTGACGGCACTGGCGGGCGTGCTCGCCGCGCTCGCCGTCCTCATCGGCGCCGCGGCACGCTTCCGCCGCTGACGCCCCCACGAAACGGCACCGCCCCCGGCCCACCCGCGGGTGGTGACCGTTACACGGCTGGAACGCGGCGGCGGAGGAGGCAGAACTCGTTGCCCTCGGGGTCGGCCAGGACGTGCCAGGACTCCTCGCCGGTCTGGCCGACGTCGGCGGGGCGGGCGCCGGCCGCGAGGAGCCGCTCCAGCTCGGCGTCCTGGTCGCGGTCGGTGGCGTTGACGTCGATGTGCAGGCGCAGCTTGCCGGTCTTGGGCTCGTCCGAGCGGCTCAGGATGATGGTCGGCTGCGGGCCGCCGAAGCCGGCGCCGGGTGGGCCGATCTCGATGTCGGCGCCCTCGCGGGACAGCTCGACGTAGCCGAGGACCTCGCACCAGAAGCGGGCCAGCAGCTCGGGGTCGCGGGCGTCCAGGACGAGCTCGGTGATTCGGCATGCCACGTCATCACCGTATCCGCCGCCGGCCCGGTCCGCGCGCCGTAAACCCACAGCGCCGTGAGCCCGCGCCGCTGCGGTCCGCGCGCCGCAAGCCCGCTCCGCCGCGGTCCGCAAACCTGCGCCGCCCCAAACCCACACCGTCGCAAACCTGCTCGGCCGCGGTCCGCGAACCGCAAGCCCGCTCCGCCGCAAACCCCACAGCACCGTAAGCCCGCGCCGCCGCGATCCGCGCCTCCGCGACCCGCATCGCGCCGCGCCGCAGTCAGCGCCGCGCGGGGGGTCAGGCGTCGGTGACGGGTTGCCGGAGGATGGTGCGCTGCTGGGCGGGGGCGACCTTCCGGAAGTCGCTGAGATAGATCTCGTGGTGCGTCCCGGCGAGGCGCAGCCCCTGGCCGGGGATGAACGAGTGGTGCAGGTGGGCGAGCACGCCGGCCTCGTCGTCGAACGAGCCCACGTGCAGCGTCTGCACACACCGGCCCTCGGACAGCGTCTCCAGGCGGATGTCGTCGAGGCGGGCCGGCCGCTGGCGACCGGCCCCGGCCTGCGCGACGGCGGCGGTGACCATCGGCTCGTCGATCCAGTCGGGGAGCATGAGCAGCAGCGTCCAATCCCACCGGGACTTGTCCCGCGCGGTGGTGAAGGCGTCCATGTCCTCGGCCCACCACAGGCCCTCCAGCGGCGGGACGACGTAGTCGCGGCCGAGGTCGCGTTTGCTGGCGAACTTCAGCTTGTATGCCACCGGGTAGAGCGCCGCGACCGCGTCGGCGAAGGCGGGTGACGTGTTCGGGTCGCCGTGGCCGTCGGCCGCGAGGTACCGCAGGTCGGGCACGTCGAGGATCCGGAACCGGCCGCGGGGCGCCTGGTAGGCGTCCAGGGTCCGCTTGAAGTCGATCTTGTCAGCCGGGCGCCGCGTAGCCTCCATGGAGGTATTGAACAGGGAGGCGGTGCCGCAGGGGCGTACCCGGGCCGGCGCCGACGAGACGCCCCGCGTGTGCGGCGATGGTACGGCTGGCGGCCGCCTCACACACGTCGGTGAACGGGTGCGGGCGGGCCACGGGCGGCCGGCTGACGACCCGGTCGGCAGCGGTGATGCCGTACAGGCGGCCGCCGAGCGTGGTCAGGGCCAGGCTGCCACCGGCGGCGCCGACCGGTCGCCAGGCGCCGGTGCCGAGCTCCAGGGCGGGCAGGTACCACAGGGTGTCGTCGGCGGTGCCGGCGAACAGGCCCGCGTCGCACAGGGCGAGGCAGCACGTGCCCGGCGGGGCGTCGGCCACGCCGGTCCAGGCGGGCGCGTCGAAGGCCGGGTCGCGGTACTGCAGACGGCCGCCGGCGGTGACCGCCCACAGGCCCTGCAGCATCGGCCCGGCCGCCTCCCGGGGCGAGGCGAGGCACAGCACGCCGGCCGCGTCGCCGATGCGCCGCCAGGGCAGGTTCTGCGCGCACGCCTCGCGGGTGAGCAGACCACCGTCGGCGGCGACGGCGTAGAACGCGCCGTCGCAGGTGGTGAGGGCCTGCAGCTCGGCGGGCGGCCCGATGACGGTCCAGCCATGACCAAAGAGCCCGGTGACCGTCCGGCCCTGATCGGATGGCCCGGGGCCGCGCCGCGCGGGCCGGCCCGCCACCGGCGCGCGCGGCGCGGGCCGGGCCGCCGCCGCCCCGGGCCCCGC
>NZ_JBFAIC010000088.1:0-37404 GCF_040654515.1 Dactylosporangium sp. NPDC050688 | reverse complement strand
GGGCGCGGCCGGTCTGATCCACGCCGCGGCGACCCCGGGCAGCAAGGGCTTCGCGGTCCCGGACACCGCCAAGGAACTCGTCGACGCCTGAACGACCCACTGCCACGAAACCCGGGCCTCCACAGGGAGGCCCGGGTTTTCGGCGTGCTCAGCCCGGGTGGTGGACCCCGCCGGCGAGCGTGTCCACGGCCCGCAGCACCTGCCGCATCACGGTGCGGCACAGGTCCGGGTTCTGGCTGACCGCCACGTCCCACACCGGCGGGTCCTGCACCCGCCCCTCGTGCGGGCGGGCCGCCACCGCGATCGACGGCCCGGGCGACAGCAGCACGAAGCAGGTCTCGTGCGCGAACGCGTGCCCGGGCGGCATGTCGGCCGCCCTGACCCGCCAGTCGCTCCACGCCGACACGTCCGGGCCGACGATGATGATCAGCGGGCAGCGCTCCAGCAGCATCGTGAACATCACCTGCCGCTGCGGCGGCATCGCCGCGGCCGTGACCGGCACGACGGCGGCGACCGCGGGGGACTGGTCGCCCACCGCCGCCCGGGTCATCATCGCCATGACCAGGTGGTCCAGGCCGGCCTGGCGTCGGCAGCAGCGCGGCGCCGGCGGCGCTGAACTCGATGTCGTTGATCGCCACGCCCCAGTTCGCGGCGCGGGCCCGCCGGGCGGTCTCCAGTGCCTCGCACGGGAAGCGGGAGATGGCCCGGCCGGTCAGGTCGACGTACACCCGCAACCGCTGCTCCGCCTCCTGGACCGTCGGCAGCAGGTCCGGCGGGCACGGCTCGATCAGCGAGTCGGCCTCGACGTTGACGAACAGCGACACCGACGGCGGCAGCCGCGCGTCGAGCATCTCCCGGAACGCGGTCACCCGGCAGATCCAGTCCAGCTCGCCGAGCCGGCCGGCCGCCTGTGCCGCGGCGAACAGTTGCACCGGCGAGTGCAGCGGCCCCTCCGGCCCGCGGGTGAGCGCCTCGAACCCGACGACCTGGCCGTGCTCGGTGTCGTGGACGGCCTGGTACTCGATGCGGATCGCACGCTCGGCGATGATCCGGTCGATCAGCGCGCCGGTGCCGCTCGGCCGTGCCGGCACCCGCCGCGCCGGCCGCCGGGGAGCACCCGCGCCGGCGGCGGGCCGCGGCTCGTCGTCGTGCGGTGCCGGCTCGCCGTCGTGCGGCGGTGGCGCGTCGTCGGGGGGCCCGCCGGTCTCGGGGCGGGTTGCCGGTTTCAGGTCGCTGGGCCCCCGGTAGCCGCTGCGCGACCACAGCGTCCAGCCCCGGGTCTGCACCGTTTTGTCCGCCATCCCGCCTCCTGAGAGCGAGTGCCACCGCATCGGTCCATCGGCACCGCCGGGAGCGGGTTGAGCAAATTCCGGGACCACAATGTAGGAACGTTCCCATTGACATCCCGCCGCGATATGGATCACTCTGCCTATCTGCATTTCCCTATGGAAGGATGTCACCGATGGTTCAAGCCATGGGTCGGCTCGCCGACCGCGTGCTCGCGCGCCTTGCCCCGACGACGCAGGCCGATGCGGGCTGCACATACCAATGGGAGACCTGTTACTGCTCGGGCGGCCTGCGCTACCGCCGCAAGTGCATGTACGGCTGCTCGGGCGTGCCGAACCACTGCTACTCCTGCACGGTCACCGGCACGTGCTGACCCGCACGACGGCCGGGCGCACCGCGGTGGGCCACCGATGCCGGTGACCGCGGTTGCCGCCGGTGCGCTGGCCGTCGTGTTCGCGATGGCGGTCGCCGGGAAAGTTTCATCCCCGTCGTTCACCCGGTTCCGGCGCAGCGCGGCCGCGCTGTGGCCGGGGCCGGGACGCCTCGGCGCGCGCACGGCGGCCGCGCTCGCCGCCGCCGTGCTCCTGCTCGAGGCGGCCGTCACCGGCGGTCTGCTGTGGTGGCTGCTGCACCTGGCGACCGGCGCGGTGCCCGAGCCGCCGGTCCGTGCCGTGCTCGCCGCCGCGGTGGCGCTGCTGGCCGCGTTCACCGCCGCGCAGCTCGTCGCGCTGCGCCGCGGCCGCACCGTCACCTGCGCCTGCTTCGGCCGCGCCGACGCCCCCGTCAGCCGCGTCGGCGTCGCCCGCAACGCGGTCCTCATCGCCCTCGGGGTGCTCGGCGCCGTCGCCGCCGACCGCCCCGGCCCCATCGCCCTGTCCCTGGTCTGCGCGGTCGCCGGTGGCGTCGCCGGGCCCATCGTCGCGTCGCTGGAGGACATCGTGTCGCTGTTCCGCATCCCGCAGGCACCAGCGAGGGGGACCGGCCGATGAACACCGCGCTGCTCGTCGCCGTGCTGCTGCTGACCGTGCTGACCGTGTTCAACCTCGTCGTCGTCCTCGGCGTCGTCCGCCGGTTACGGGCCTACGAGAACCGCCTCGGCGACCTGGCCGAGCCGCCGCCGGTGTCGACCGCGACCCTCGGCGAACCGGTCGCCGACTTCTCCGCGTCCACCGTGGACGGCCGCACCGTGGGCCGGGACTCGCTGACCGGCCGGACCCTCATCGGGTTCTTCTCCCCGGACTGCCCCGCCTGCCACGAGCGGCTCGGCGACTTCCGCACCGCCGCCGTCCGGCACTCGGGCGACGTGCTCGCGGTCGTCGTCGACGACGGCGGCGACACCGCACCCGTCGTCGGCGCGTTCAGCGGTACCGGCGTCGCCGTCGTCGTGGAGGACCCGGAAGGGCCGGTCGCGAGCGCCTTCGGGGTGCGCGGCTTCCCCGCGTTCGTGCTCGTGCGGGACGGCGGGGTGGTCGAGTCCGTCGGCTACCAGGTGCCCGTGCCGGCGTGATCACGGTGATGGGACGGGTCGGCGCGGCGCTCGCGCTCGCCTGGCGGGCCCGGCCGGCGCTGCTGGCCGGGTACGTCGCGGCGCGCCTGCTCGCCGGGGCGCTGCCTGCGGTCGCCGCCTGGCTGACGAAGGTCGCCATCGACCGGGTCGTGGCCGGCGGCGCGTCCGAGGCCGTGCTCCCGGTCGCCGGCGCCCTCGCCGCCGCCGGCCTGCTCGCCGCGCTCGGACCGCCCGTCATGCGCTACACCCAGGCCGAGCTCGGCCGCGCCGTCGCCGTCGTCGCCAAGGACCGGCTCTACGCCGCCGTCGGCCGGTTCACGCTGCTGCGTACCCTGGAGGACCCGGCGTTCCGGGACCGGCTGCGGCTGGCCGAGCAGGCCGGCAACGGCGGCCCGGGGCAGGTCGTCGACAGCGTCCTGGGCGTCGCCCAGTCGGTGGTCACCCTGGCCGGGATGGCCGGCGCGCTCGTCGTGGTGTCGCCGTGGCTCGCCGCCGGGCTCGTCGCCGCCGCCGTCCCCGCCCTCGTGGCGGAGCTGCGCCTCAGCCGGCGCCGGGCCGCGCTCACGTACACCCTCAGCCCGGCCGAGCGGCGCGAGCTGTTCTACAGCGACCTGCTCACCGACCTCAGCGCCGCCAAGGAGATCCGGCTCTTCGGCGCCGGGCCCCTGCTGCGCCACCGGATGCTCGCCGAGCTGCGCACCGTCAACGCCGGGCACCGCCGCCTCGACCGCACCGAGCTCGGCAGCCAGGTCGGGCTCGCGGCACTGTCGGCGCTGCTCGCCGGGGCCGCGGTCATCTGGACGCTGGTCGCCGCCGCCGGCGGCAGCCTCAGCGCCGGCGACGTCGGCGCGGTCATCCTCGCCGTCGCCGGCGTGCAGGCGGCCCTGTCCGGCGGCGTGCAGTACCTCGCCCTCGCCCACCACGCGGGCCTGCTGTTCGACCACTACCGCGAGCTGCTCGCCACCCCGCCCGACGCGACCGCCGCACCCGGCAGCGCGCCGCGCGACGAAGAGCGCGGCATCGTGCTCGACGACGTGTGGTTCCGCTACGGCGACGACCAGCCGTGGGTCTTGCAGGGCGTGACCGCCGCCATCCCGCCCGGCAGCGCCGTGGCGCTCGTCGGCGAGAACGGCTCCGGCAAGAGCACCCTGGTGAAGCTGCTGTGCCGTTTTTACGACCCGACCCGCGGCGCGATCCGCTGGGACGGCACCGACCTGCGCGACCTGCCCGCCGACGAGCTGCGCCGCCGGATCGCGGCCGTGTTCCAGGACTTCATGTCCTACGAGCTGACCGCCGCGGAGAACATCGCGCTCGGCGACACCGACGGCCGCACGGCCCTGGACACCGACCCGGCCCGGCTCGCCGACCCGGCGCGGCAGGCCGGCATCCACGACACCCTGCTCGACCTGCCCGGCGGGTACGACACGCTGCTGTCACGCACGTTCGTCGACTACGACCGCCCCGACGGCGTGCTGCTGTCCGGCGGGCAGTGGCAGCGGCTCGCCCTCGCCCGGGCCCTGCTGCGCGGCCGGCGCGACCTGCTCATCCTCGACGAACCCAGCTCGGGCCTGGACGCGGAGGCCGAGCACCGCATCCACCGTGCGATCACCGCACACCGGGCCGGTCGCACCAGCGTGCTCATCTCCCACCGGCTCAACACCGTCCGCGACGCCGACCGCATCCTCGTCCTCGCCGGCGGCCGGATCACCGAGACCGGCACCCACGACGAGCTCATGGCCGCCGGCGGGCGCTACGCGGGGCTGTTCCGCCTGCAGGCCAGCGGCTACCACCTGGACCCTGCCGCATGACGTGGCTGACCGCGGGCACCGGCCTGCTCCTCCTCGCCGCCGCTGCCGTCCTGGTGCGGCGCCGGTGGACGGTGGTCCGGGTCCGCGGCGACAGCATGGAGCCGGCGCTGCACGACGGCGCGGTCCTGCTCGCCCGCCGCTGGACCGGCCGGCCGCCGCACCGCGGCGACATCGTCGTGCTGCGCCGCCCACCGGTCGTCGCCGTCCCGCCCGGCGCCACCCTCGTGCACAGCGCCCCCGGCGCCCCACCGCGCGCGGGGGAGGGGTGGCTCATCAAACGCGTCGTCGCCGTGCCCGGCGACCCGGTGCCGCCCGGCGTGCCGAACACCGCCCCGGGCCCCGTCCCGCAGGGCACGGTCATCGTGTACGGCGAGCGCCCCGGCCTCGACTCGAGACTCTTCGGACCCGCCCCGATCGGCACCATCCACGCGACGGTCGTGCGGGCGCTGCGCTGAGCACTCGTCATACCTGACTGGTGCACCTCGCCGACATCCTCGACCCGCCCGCCACCTGGTGCCGGGCGGCGGGCCGGTGTGGTCGCAGCAGGCGGCCGGCAACGCCCGCAGCATCCGCGCCTTCCAGGCCGCCGGCTACCGCCCCGTCGCCTCGGAGGCGCTGCTCGACCTCCCAGACCTAGTATCCTAGGATGCTGTACGCAACGCGGCGGGCGTCACAGGCACCAATGCCGCGTCAGCCGAGCGCGGCGACGACGGCCTCGCGCAGGGGCGTCGGCGGCCGGCCGAGGAGCGCCTCCAGATCCGTCGTCTGGCGCTCCAGCAGCCCTGCCTTCGCCAGCTGCATCAGCAGGCCCAGCGGCGGCGCCACCGTGGTCTCGACGGGCTCGACCGTCCGCCCGGACAGCTCGCTCAGCACCCGCGCCAGGTCCTGGTACGTCCACAGTGGACCCGTGAGGTCGTAGCCCCGGCCGAGGTGCTCGTCGCCGGCCAGTACCGTGGCGGCGGCGACTGCCAGGTCGGACCGCAACGCGGTGTTGAGACCGCGGCCGCCGGTGCCGCCGGCGAGGGTGCCCGACGCCACCGCGTCGCGGAGGCCGGGGTTGACGAACGCCTCGGTGTAGAACGGGTGCCGCAGGATCGTGGCGGGCAGCCCGCTGCCGGCGATCGCGCGTTCGGTGGCATGGTGCGCGGCGTTCATGCCGTCGCCGCCGCGGTCGGCGCCCAGGAAACTGGTGTAGGCGACGGCCTGCACGCCGGCGTCCACGGCCGCGTCGATCGCCGTCCGGTGCTGACGCACGCGCACGTCGGTGTCCAGCACGGGGGAGGAGATGAGCAGCAGCCGTTGTGCGCCCCGCATCGCGTCCCGCAGCGACGCTGGGTCGTCGTAGTCGCCGCGGCGGACCTGCACGCCGCGGGCGGCGAGGTCGGCGCACCGGCCGGGCTCACGCACGGCGGCGACCACCGGCCGGTCCGGATGGCGGGTCAGCAACTGCTCGACGACGAGCCGGCCGAAGGCGCCGGAGGCCGCGGTCACAATGATCATGGGGCCAGGCAACAGCGGCCCGCCGGATCACGCCAGCGATTTACCAGACTCCCGATGCTCGATTCCCGCGCGCCCGCTCAGCGGCGAGCCGGCAGCCGGTGTGGGGCACCGTGGCGCAGTCGGCCGGTGGTGCCGCAGCAGCTCGCACGCCCGGTGGCAGCGGGTCGGGGTTCGGCGGCTTCGAGGCGCCGGTGAGCCAGGCGGTGAAGAACGCGGCGAGGTCCTGGCCCGACTCGCGCGAGGCGAGCGCGACGAAGTCCGTTCACCGGGAACCAGGACGCCCCGGACTGCGGCTCACCCGCGACGAGGGCGCCGTCGCCGGTCGGCATGAACAGCGACTCGAGCGGAATCTCCGGGATGCGAAACGTCCGGGGCGTCCCCTGGTACCGCACGCCGACCACGAACGCCCGCCCCGCCGGCAACCCCTGTTTCGGCGTGACGACGAGCTCGTCACCGGCCCGGGTCCAGGTCGCCCGCCGCCCGTTGACGGGCCAGGTCGATGCGCGGTCGTGGCAGCGCCGTGAGAAGTAGGTCAGGAGACCGATGGTGGCCAGCGGTATCCGCGCCACTGGTCCCACGTCGCGAATCCAGCCGGTGGGTCACCAATGGGTTCGCTGCCGTCGAGTTCGCCGGGAGTCGGTATCTCGATTCTGGCCGCCCACTCGGCAAGTTCCTCGTCGGACATAAGCCAGGTTGTGTGTGGCGCTTGGGCTTGGCGCTGGTCACGCCGTCTGCGCTGCTCGGCCGGCGGGAGTTCGAAGTACCGCATCTCCACCGTCGCGTCCCGGTCGGCTGCTGCCTGCCGTAGAGCGGAGCGCTCATCGCGACTCCAGAGGCCGAAGTCGATGACGACATTGTTGCCCAGTTCGAGGGCACGCAGCCCGATGTCGATGAGCCGTCCTTCGATCACGTCCCCGGCCGATGGCGGATTCTCGGGCCCGAAGAGCGCCTTCACCCATTCGTCCTTCGTGAGACGAAGCGCTTCCTGCTCGATCTCGATACGATGAGCGGCAGTGGTCTTTCCGGTACAGGGGAGCCCTACCGTCAGAAACAGCGTCGGTTGCCTCATCATCGCCCCTTCCGACCGAACAGAACGCCTCACCATCGCCGCCGGCCGCACGTACCGCAATCTCGCGCGGCAACCGGGTGGAGCTCGCGGAGAGGACGTCGATGCGTTCGTGCAGAGGGTCAGGGTCGGTGGGGACGCTGATCGCGTCGCCGGCCAGGAAGCCGGCCGTCCCGTCACTCCCCGAGATCGATCCGCAGCCGTCGGGCAAGCTCGCGGTGGGCATGCGCGATCGCGTCGATGAACAGGGCCAGCGCCTTGTCCGCCCGGATCGGTTCGGCCAGCCGGATCTCGTAGCACTCTCGATCCGGATGTTGCGCCCAGACGACGCCGGGTCGGGCTTCGAGCGCGGTGACCATCAGGTCCTCGTCGACCACGTCCGGCCCGGTGTCGATGACCGGCTTGATTTCGTCGTCGATGCCCAGTCCCCAGGTCAACCCGTCGCTGGTCGAGATCGCCATGTTGTCCAGCAACTGCGTCAGCGTCAGCGTCAGCTCCGGGCTCCCGGGCTCCATGATGAGGTCGGCGAATCGCTGCGGCGCCCGGGCCAGCGCGGCGACCACGACAGGTCGGCCGGTGAGGGTCGATGGGCGGTAGCCGTCCCAGCCTCCCCCAGAACCGCTCGGGGGAACGCCGGGCACGGAGTATCGATAACGTCGCCACCATGACATGTGCCCTACTGTGGGGAAAACGGGACCGGAAGAGCAAGCCTGTCAAGCCCGCTCCGCAGTTGGGTGCGGCTGATCAAATGTGTGACGCGTTGGTGGTGTTCCTCCGGTATGTTCCTGCGCGGGCGGCGGCGACGGCGGCGTTGGCCGCGCGGTCTGCGGTGGCGTTGTCGAGGTCTTCGCCGGTGACGAGGAGCCGGTAGTACAGCGGCGCGGAGACGGCTCGGATGACCTCCTGAGGGTCGGTGTCGGCTGGGAGTTCGCCGCGGGCGATGGCCTGCTCGACGCAGGGTGCCCATTCGTTGATGCGGGTGTCGTAGAAGCGGCGCAACGCCTGTGCGGTCCGGGTGTCGCCGGTGGCGGCGGCGATGATCGCTTTGAACAGCGCGCCCTGGCGTTGATCGGTGAGGGTGCGCTGGACCAGTTGGGCGTTGGCGGTCAGGTCGCCGAGCAGCGTGCCGGTGTCGGCGCGCGGCAACGACTGTTCGGCCATGTCCAGCAGCAGGTCGGTCACCAGATTGGCCACCGTGCCCCAGCGGCGGTAGACGGTGGTCTTGCCCACGTCGGCGCGGCGGGCGACGTCGGCCAGGTCGAGTTGGGCGATGCCTCCTTCGGCCAATGCGTCGCCGGCGGCGCGCAGGACCGCGGCGCGGACCCGGGCGGTGCGACCGCCGGGCCGGACGGTGCCGGGTTCAACGGGATCGTTCATAACGGGTCTCCAGTTCCATTAATGCGCCGCCGCGTGCTAACGTCCAACTAACGGGACAACAGTACCGTTAGCGAGGGGGATATTCATGGAGTACAGGCGGTTGGGAGCGTCCGGGCTCACCGTGCCGGCGCTGAGCTTCGGCGCCGGCACATTCGCCGGACAGGGTCCCCTCTTCGGGGCGTGGGGCAGTACCGATGCCCAAGAGGCACGCCGGCTCGTGGACATCTGCCTGGACGCGGGCGTCACCCTGTTCGACACCGCCGACGTCTACTCCGACGGCGCGTCAGAACGCGTCCTCGGACAGGCGATCAAGGGCCGCCGGGACCGGGTGCTGGTGTCCACCAAGACCGGCCTGCCGACAGGCGAAGGCCCCGGCGACGCGGGCACCTCGCGCGCCAGGCTGATCCGCGCCTGCGAGGGCGCGCTCCGCCGGCTCGGCACCGACTACATCGACCTGCTGCAACTGCACGCGTTCGACGCCGGCACCCCGATCGACGAGGTGCTGTCCACCCTGGACGACCTCGTCAGGGCCGGCAAGGTGCGCTACGTCGGGGTCTCCAACTTCTCCGGTTGGCAGCTGATGAAATCCCTCGCCACCGCGCAGCACCATGGCTGGCCCCGATACATCGCGCATCAGGTGTACTACTCCCTCGTCGGCCGGGACTACGAATGGGAGCTCATGCCGCTCGGCCTCGACCAGGGCGTCGGCGCGCTGGTCTGGAGCCCGCTGGGCTGGGGCAGGCTCACCGGCCGCATCCGGCGCGGCCAACCATTGCCCGCCGGCAGCCGACTGCACCAGACGGCCGACTTCGGCCCACCGGTGACCGACGAGCACCTGTTCGACGTCGTCGACGCGCTCGACACGATCGCGCAAGAGACCGGCCGGACCATCCCACAGGTAGCCATCAACTGGCTGCTACAGCAACCGACCGTCTCCTCGGTCATCATCGGCGCCCGCAACGAACGCCAGCTCCGCGACAACCTCGACGCGGTCGGCTGGAGCCTGACACCGCAGCAACTCGCGTACCTCGACACGGCCAGCAGCCGCACCGCACCGTACCCGTACTTTCCGTACTACCGGCAAGCCGGATTCGCGCGACTCAACCCGCCGCCGGCACCCCGGGCCGCGTAGCCCGCGCCGGCACGGCGAGGCATCACACACGGGTAGGCGGCGCATGATCGGGTCTGTTTCGGGCAGCCCTGTTCTGTCCGATGGCAGGAGCCGGCGCCAGCAGTGCTGGGGAGGTCGGAGATGACGAGTGAGCAGGGGCATTGGGCGGCCCTTCCGGTCACCGAGTGGGAGCCCACATACGACACGCTGCACATGTACACCCAGATCGTCGGGAAGATCTCGCTGGCCTTGCGGCCGATGACGAACCACTGGTGGCAGGTCGCCCTGGAGCTTTCCGCCAGGGGCTTGCGGACTGCGGCCATCCCGCACCCTGCCCGTACCTTCGGGATGGAGTTCGATTTCCTCGACCATGTGCTGCACATCGACGCCGAGGGTGGTGAGCGGCGCACCGTCGGGCTGGGCGGGTCCGTGCGCGACTTCTACACCGCCACGATGACGGCGCTGGATGATCTGGGGCTGCACGTGCCGATCTGGACCATGCCGGTGGAGGTGTCGGATCCGATCCCGTTCGACGAGGACACCGTGCATTCGACGTATGACCCGGCGCAGGCGGAGCGGTACTGGCACGTGCTGTGCCAGGTCGAGGGGATCTTCGACGAGTTCCGGGCCCTCTTCACCGGCAAGGCCAGCCCGGTGCAGTTCTACTGGGGCTCGTTCGACCTCGCCACGACGCGCTACTCCGGCCGGCCCACCGAGCCGCCGCCGGACGCCGACACGATCACCCGGTTGAGCTACACCGCCGAGCAGAGCTCGCTCGGCTTCTGGCCCGGCGGCACCTGGCTCAACGGCGTGCGCGTCGAGCAGCCGGTCTTCTACTCCTACACCTATCCCGAGCCGCCCGGGGTCCGCGACCAGCCGGTCCGCCCAGCGTCGGCGTCCTTCGACGCCGGACTCGGCGAGTTCGTGTTGAGCTACGACGACGTCCGGCTGGCGGACGATCCGCGCCGGGCGGTCCTCGATTTCGCCCAGACCACGTACGAAGCGGGTGCCCGGCTCCAGCATTGGCCGCGCGACGTGCTCGAGTGGGCGCCGCCGACACCACCCAGCTATCGCCGGGCGACGACCTGAGCGGCCGGCTCTGCATCGATCCGGGGGTCCAACCACGCGGCAAGCCCGAGGTGAAGCGGCCGACGCGCGGCAACAACTCCGTAGCACCTGGCTGGGTGCACTGGGACGATTGCGCGCATGACACAGCGCGCGACATCGGCGGCGCAGGGGTGCATCTTCTGCGCCGTCGTGGCCCGGCAGGCCGTGGCCAGTGTGGTGTACGAGGTGTGGTGCGGCCGGTCGGTGGGGCAGCGGATCGCGGCCGGCACTCCTAGCCTGGTGTTGTGAAGACGGCCGTGCTGTTGGTGTCGGTGGTGGTCGCGGTCGTCGGGCTAGCCGCCTGCACCCGCCCGCCCAGCCCGGATCCTGAGCCGGCGCCGTTCGTGCTGGAGACCGTCGGCGGAGAGGTGGGGTCCAACGAGCGGCTGGTCGGTGCGTGGCGTTCAACGGAGTACGGTGAGCCGTTCGTCGAGGTCACGATCCGCGAAGGTTGGGCCATGCATCTGCGGGGACGCTGTACCGGCTCGGGCGTGCTCAAGATGCACCTGACCGCCGTCAGCATGAGCTTCACGGACGGCTGGACCTGCGACGGTCAGTGGCGGTTCCTGATGATGCTCTTCCCGGCCGATGAACTGGCCGTCGGTCGTATTGACCTGGGCCCGTTCACCGTGGCGCTCTACCGCGCCGACACCATCACCTCCTGGGACGTCGAAGCCTATTCGTTGTTTCCGACGCCCTCGCTCGGCCCGAGCGTCTCGCCATGGCCGTCCCCGTCTCCGCTGCGCGCCTGATACGCCACGGCGATCGCCCGACCAGCACCGGACCCGAAGGCGCATATGACACGCGGGATGCCCGGGCCGTCCGATGGCTCGTGGCGTGTGGTGAACTGGGGTGTGCAGATGCGTCCCGCAGAATTGGCGGCGATCCGTGCCGGCGATGTCGACGTGGCGTTCCGCCGGTGGGAACGGCCTCGGGTCAGGGTCGGCACCCGGATGCGCACCGCGGTCGGACTGGTCGAGATCACGTCCGTCGACCGCGTGCCGGTGAGGTCGCTGACCGCCGCGGACGCCCGCCGGGCCGGCGCGGCGTCGCTGGTCGCGCTCCGGGAGGGGCTGGACCGTCTCCACCCCGAGCGCCCGGTGTATCGGATCGGGCTGCGGTACGCGGGCGTGGACCCGCGGCAGGGACTGCGGGAATCGGTGCCCGACGCCGCTGAGATCGACGCGATCGTCGCGTGGCTCGACCGGCTCGACCGTGCCTCGCCGGCCGGGCCCTGGACCCGGCAGACGCTGCTGCTGATCGACGAGCTGCCGGCCACCCGGGCGCCCGACCTCGCGCAACGCATGGGGCGCGACACCCCGTCGTTCAAACAGAACGTGCGCAAGCTGAAGGAGCGCGGCCTGACGGAGTCGCTCGACATCGGGTACCGGCTCTCGCCGCGCGGCGCCGCCGTCCTGGACCACGAGGGTCATCCCCGGCCGGCCCGGGGCCGGCCGGTGCCCGAGCCGGGCATCCCGCTGCCACACCTCGGCGCACCCGCGACACGTGCGCTCACCGCACTCGGCGTGGTCCGGCTCGAACAGGTCGCCGGCCTCAGCGAGCGCGAGGTGCTGGCACTGCACGGCGTCGGGGCCTACGCCCTTCGGCACCTCCGAGCAGCGCTGGATGCGGCAGGGCTGAGCTTCCGCGACGATCCAGGCGTATCGCCGTAGATGTGCGCCTTTCCGTCGGCGTGAGTGGTCCGTCCCGCGCCGCGAACGACGCGGCGTGCGGCGACCGGCCGTCAACCGCCGGAACGGGTTGCCGGCCGGCGCCGCAGGACGACCGCGTGGGACGTGCTCAGGAAGCGGGCGGGGCGAACTGCTGGACGCCGAACGCGATCGCCGCGGCGATGTCGTCGTCGCCGGTGCCCCAGGAGGCCTGGATCGCGGCGCCCCAGGCGTGGCAGCTGCGGGTGGCGAACTCCTTGACGTCAGGGGCGTCCTCCCAGGTGGCCGGGTCGAGGCCGGCGCCGTGCAGGTGCAGGTCCAGGCCGAGCAGTGCGAGGTCCCAGCCGCCGCCGATGCCGATGGTGCCGCCGGGGCCGTACTGGCGCACGAGCTCGTCGACGATCTCGGCGGGGGAGGAGTGCTCCAGCTCCAGCACGGTGGTGCCGTCGGGGCCGGGGGCGAGGCGCAGCTCGACCTCGGTGTCCATGCCGCCGCCGAACGACCAGGTGACGGCGAGCAGGTGTGGTGCCTCGCAGCGCAGGATCTGCCCGCCGGCGTTGTCCTTGAGCTGGAAGGTGCCGCCCAGGTGCAGGTCGCCGTCGACCTGGCCGAGCCAGCGGGCGAGCCGTCCGGGGTCGGTGCAGGCGTCCCACACGTCGTCGACCGTGGCGTCGTACGTGCGCCGCAGCAGCAGCGAACGTCCCGCGCCGGTGCTGACCGGGTGGGTGCCGACCTCGCGGTGCACGGCGTTGATCTGGTTGACGATGTCGATCACGGCTCGGGTCCTTCCCTTGTGGACGGTGGGGTGCGCCGCTCGCGCCTGCCGCGGGCCAGTTCGGTGCCCAGGGCGTCCAGTCGCTGGGACCAGAAGCCGCGGAAGCGCTCCAGCCACGCGTCGACCTCGCGCAGCGGCGCGGCGTCGACGGCGTACAGGCGCCGGGTGCCGTCGGCGCGTACGGTCGCGAACCCGGACTCGCGCAGCACTTTCAGGTGTTGCGACACCGCCGGCTGCGAGATGCCGAACTCGGCCCGCACGGTCTCGCTGACCGCGCCGGCGGGCTGCTCCCCGTCGGCGAGCAGCTCCAGGATCCGGCGCCGGACCGGGTCGCCGAGCACGTCGAACGCATGCACCGCACGAGAGTGTCACGTGCCGCTTATATAAGTCAAGGCTGAAATAGCCCGGCTCAGTCGATGGTGTGGCCGCCGTTGACGGTGATGCGTTCGCCGGTGACGAACGACGCCGCGTCCGACAGCAGCCAGCGCACCGTCTCCGCGACGTCCTCCGGGCGGCCGATGCGGCCCAGCGGCACGTCGGCGGTGTACTGCCGCACCGCCGCGGCGGGCACGCCGGCGTGCCGCTCGACCGGGATCCAGCCGGGCGCGACGGTGTTGACGGTGACGCCGTGCGGGCCGAGCTCGCGGGCCCAGGTGCGGACCAGGCCGGCCTGTGCGGCCTTGGCCGCCACGTACGCCGACCAGCCGGGCAAGGCCCGGTCGAGCATGTCGGAGCCGATCAGCACGACCCGGCCGGACCCGGCGGCCCGCATCGCCGGCAGTGCCGCCTGTACCAGCAGCGTCGGGCTCTTGACGAAGAACAGCAGCTGGCCGAGGTGGTCGGCCCAGGTGAGATTCTCGACGGCGACCTCCGGCTGCGGGCCGGTGGCGTTGGCGACCAGCGCCGTGACCGGGCCGAGCCGGGCGGTGACCGCGGCGACCAGCGCCTCGACGGACGCCTCGTCGGTGACGTCGGCCTCGAACGCCTCGGCGGTGCCGCCCGCGGCGCGGATGTCCGAGACGACCGCGGCGGCCGCCTCGGCGCCGTGCCGGTAGTTGACCGCGACCGCCCAGCCGGCCCCGGCGAGGGTCCGTGCGATCGACGCGCCGAGACCGCGTGACGCGCCGGTGACCAGTACCACTCCTGCAGCAGTCATCGTGCGGCACCCTAGCAGCTACGACACGTCGGCGGTCAGCTCCGCGAGGGTGGCGTTGGTGGCGCTCACCGCGGACAGATAGGCCATCGCCATGTCGGCGGTGTCGACGGACAGCTGCGCGGGCAGCGCACCGGCGACCGGCATCTCCGCCGACGGTGTCGTGTACGCGCGGGCGGTGGCCAGCACGTCACCGAGCGGCCCGCGGCCGGTGGTGAGGGCATCGACGAGCGCCGGATCCAGCGGCAGGTCCTGCACCATCCGGTCGGCGGGCTCGTCGAACAGGTCGGCGATCGCCGACAGCAGCCCGCCGATGTACGCGACGTCGGCGGGCACGCCCACGCCGCCGGCGAGGAACTGGGCGAAGCGGGCGCGCACCAGCACGCCGCTGAGCTGCTCGGGGTCGGACTCGGTGAGGTCGGCGACCAGCATCAGCGTCACCCACTGGCGGATGCGGTTCAGCCCGAGCGTGACGACGGTGTCGCGGATCGACGACACGGTGCGGTTGAGGCCGGTCGCGGCGGCGTTGGTGGCGCGCAGCAGCCGCAGGCTCAGCGCCGCGTCCTGGCCGACGAGGTCGACGACCTCGTCCATGTCCACGTCGTCGGCGCTGAGCGCCTGCAGCATCCGCAGCCGGGTCAGCCGCGCCGGGGCGAGCGTGAGGGTCGAGTTGACGTGCGGGCGGCCCAGCACGTCGCCCTGGAAGAGCTCGAAGCCCAGCCGGTACGCCAGGTGCAGCGCCTCGGGGGTCTCCAGGCGCTCGGCGACCAGCCGGAGGTGCCCGTGCCGGCGGCACTCGGCGACGGCGGCGCGGACGTCCGGCTCGGAGGCGTGCAGCATGTCGATCTTCACGTAGGTGACCAGCGGCAGCAGCGGCTCGTGGCCGCCGCCGAGCGTGAAGCGGTCCAGCGCGACGGTGTAGCCCTGCTCGACGAGCGCGGTGACGCCGGCGACGACCGCCTCGTCGACCACGGTCGTCTCGAGGATCTCCAGGACGGCCTGGTCGCCGTCGAACGGCAGCGGCAGCCGGCCGGTGAGGAAGTCCCGGGTCAGGTTGACGAAGCAGACCCGGCCGCCGGCCAGCTCCTGCAGCCCGAACTCGGTGAACGCCGCGACCAGCACACGCGCCGTGGCGTGCGAGTCGCTGCGGTCGGCGCCGGACGCGGTCGCCCTGGCGCGGAACAGCAGCTCGTCGGCGACCACGACGCCGTCGCGGTCGTAGATGGGCTGCCGCGCGACGTGCACGATGTGACCGTTGTCGGGGGCCTCCGTTTGCTCGCTCACCAGGCCATGATCGCTGGTGAACCGGGCTAATGGTGCGGAATCGCCTATATACCCTCGAACGCGCGGCTGGGGCAAGGGGCTGTTTGCCTCGCCCGTGGAGGGGCAACCCACAGGACATGGACGACCCCGCCGTCTCCGTCACCGTGTGCGAGGACGGGCCGCTGCTGCTGCGCGGCCGGTTCACGCTGCTCACCCAGGACGGTGAGGAGGTCGACCCCGGCCGCGCCACCGTCGCGCTGTGCCGCTGCGGCCGGTCCGCGATCAAACCGTTCTGCGACGGCACCCACAAGGTCGTGGGTTTTCAGGCCCCCAGCGCACCCACCGGCGCACGCCCGTTGAGCGGCGCGCCCGCCTCGCTGCCGGTGCCGCGCAGCGACGACTGACCCGCCAGCCAGCGGTCCAGGACGTACCCGGCGAACCGGCCGTCCAGCGCCAGCGCGCTCGCCGCGCCGAACAGCACCAGCCCGCCCTGCTGCGGCTCCCGCGCGCAGAACCCGCCGCACAGGTCGTGCGCGGCGATCTGCTCGTGCACCGCGTCGGCCTCCACGTGCTCGTCGTAGAAGCGGGTCGCGGTCGCGTCGCCGCCGAGGCGGCGCAGGCCGTTGCCGTACCGGCGGTTCGGCAGCGACGAGGTCATCTCGAACACCGCCAGCTGGCCCAGGATCGCGCCGCGCAGCCGGCGGTGCAGGCCGAACAGCGACATCAGGTTGTTCGTGGCGAGCGTGACCGCCGGCACCACGTCAAGATACGCGCCGTAGCCGTCGTCGAGGTCCAGCTTGCGCATCGTGGCGCGGAACAGCTCGGCGTGCATGCGATCGAGGTGGCCGCCGCCGTACTCGTCGGACTGGATCTCCACCAGCGCGGCCTTCGCCGGGCCGGCCAGCCGTGGGATCGCCCACGTGTGCGGGTCGGCCTCCCGGTGGTGGTAGATCGAGCGGTGGATGACGAACTCGCGGAACTGCTCGAGCGTCGCCCGGCTGGTCAGGAACTTCGACAGCGACGGGCTGTCGTCCGCGTCGACCAGCGCCGTGAGCGCGTGCGGCACCTCGTGCGGTGGCGGCGGCTGGGGTACGGGCACCAGCGCGCGCAACGCCTCCTCGAAGCGCTCCTCGGCGGCCTGGCGCAACGACAGCAGCGACGGCTGCCACTCCCACCGCTCGTCGACCCCGTCGAAGCCGCGGTAGTGCAGCTCGTAGCAGATGTGCAGGCTCAGCTGCAGGTCCTCGTCGGTGCACGCGTCGGCGCCGGTGGACAGCTCCCGCCAGGTGCCGGCGGGCAGGTCACGCGGCGGCCCGGCCAGTATCGCGATGAGCGTGTCGGAGACGGGTCCTCGGGCAACGGGCAGGCGCATGGCCGTTCGTATTCCCTCGTCCGGGGCTGGTTAAGCAGGATCTTCGAGGGGAAGCGGGAGGCTATGACCTCACTCGCCGACGCACCCGTGCTTGCCGACGCCGCCCTCCTGCGCCTCGGCGACGCACTCAAGGACGCCGGGTACCGGTTCACCGCCGTCACCCCGGCCACCTACGAGCGGGTCAACGGCCGCCCCGGCAACGCCCGCGGCCGCTCGCTGCGCGACGTGCTCGGCTGGAGCCGCCCCTTCGGCCCCGGCGACCTGCCCGACCGGTTCGTGGCGCTGCTGGAGGAGGCCGGCGTCCTGCACCGCGACGGCGACCTGTGGCGCAGCACAGTGCGCTGCTCCAGCTACGACGGCGGGCTGTTCTTCCACTCCGCGTACCCGCCGACCGAGCCCGACGCGGTGTTCTTCGGCCCCGACACGTACCGCACCGCCGACGCCGTCGCCGCGCACCTGCACACCCGCGCCCGGCCGCCGCGGCGCGCCGCGGACATCGGCACCGGCAGCGGCGCGGTCGCCGTCACGGTCGCCCGGCACGCCCCGCACGCCGAGGTCCTCGCCGTCGACATCAACCCCGTCGCGCTGCGCTTCAGCACCGTCAACGCCGCCCTCGCCGGCTGCGGCGACCGGGTCCACGCCGTGCGCAGCGACCTGCTCAGCGCCGTGGACGGCACCTTCGACCTCATCGTGTCCAACCCGCCGTTCATGATCGACCCGGACCGGCGCCCGTACCGCGACGGCGGCGGCGAACACGGCCACGACCTGCCCCTCGCGGTGCTCGACACGGCCCTTTCGCGCCTGGCGCCGGGCGGGACACTCGTGCTGTTCAGCGGCACCGGCATCGTCGACGGGCACGACCCGCTGCTCGCCGCGGCCACCGAGCGCCTCGCTGACCGGTTCGCCGGCCGGTTCGCGGATCTGCAGTGGAGCTACCGGGAGGTCGACCCCGACGTGTACAGCGAGAACCTCGACGACTCCTACGCCCACGCGGAGCGCATCGCCGTCGTCGTGCTGACCGTCACGCGCTGACGCTGCTTGTTGTTGCCCGTGCTGCTTCGTCGCTGTTTCGTCGCTGAAAGGCCCGCCGATGTCGCTGACCGCGTCCAGCCCTGCCGAGATCGCCGGCACCCTCGCCGGGCAGACCCCGACCGTCGGCGTCGAGGAGGAGTTCCTGCTGCTGGACGCCGGCACCTGGCACAACGCGCCGGTCGCCGACGCCGCCCGCGACGCGCTCGCCCCGGCGGTCCGCGAGCAGACCCGGGTCGAGTTCCGCCGCAGCATGATGGAGATGGTCACGCCCGTGTGCACGTCGCTGCCGAAGCTGCGCGAGCACCTGACCGTCAACCGGGCCGCGGCCGCCACCGCCGCGCAGGCCGCCGGCGCCCAGCTCGTCGCGGTCGCCGCCACCCCGGTCGCCGAACCGGACCGCACCGTCGAGGACACGCCCCGCTTCCACGCCATCTCCCGCCACTACGGCCCGATCGCGCACGACCCGGCGCTGTGCGGCTGCCACATCCACGTCGGCGTCGCCGACCCCGAGGTCGCCGTGCAGGTCTGCAACCACCTGCGCCCGTGGCTGCCGCTCGTGCAGGCGATGACCGCCAACTCGGTGTACCACGCCGGCGCCGACACCCACCACGCCAGCTGGCGCAGCATCCAGCTGGAGCGCTGGCCCAGCCTCGCCCCCGCGCCCTACCTCAACTCCGTCGCACACTACGAACGCACCGTGGCCGAGCTCGTCGGCAGCGGCGTCATGCTCGACGACTCGATGGTCCTGTGGTGGGTCCGGCCGTCGAAGCGGTACCCGACCGTCGAGATCCGCGTCGCCGACGTCTGCCCCACCGCCGCCGACGCGGTCCTGGTCGCCGGCCTCGCCCGGGCCCTCGTCGGCACCGTCCTGGAAGACATCGCCGCCGGCCGGCCCGCCGTACGCCCACCGGAGCACCTGCTGCGCGCCGCCCACTGGAACGCCGCCCACCAGGGCCTCGCCGGCACCCTCATGGACCTGCGCGGCCGGCGGGCCGTCCCCGCCTGGGACATGGTCGACCTGCTCGCCGACACCGTCGCCCCCGCACTGCGCCGCCACGGCGACCACACCCTCGTCACCGCCGAGCTGGCCCGCCTGCGCGCCGAAGGCACCGGCGCCGACCGGCAACGCCGCGCCGGGGACCTGCCCGCGGCGATGCGGAAGCTCGCCGACCTGACCGTGCGCGCCTGAGGACTACCATCGCTGCTCGTGAACACCGAGCCGAAGATGGTCCTCGTCGTCCGCACGGACCTCAGCATGGGCAAGGGCAAGATCGCCGCCCAGGTCGCGCACGCCGCGGTCGCCGCCGTCCTGCAAGGCCCGCACGGCACCGTGTTCACCACCTGGCTGCGCGCGGGCCAGCCGAAGGTCGTGCTGAAGGTCACCGGCGAGGCCGCCCTCACCGACCTGTGCGCCCGCGCCACCGACGCCGGCCTGCCCGTCCAGGTCATCCACGACGCGGGCCGCACCCAGGTCGCCGCCGGCACCGCCACCTGCTGCGCCATCGGCCCCGCCGTCCCCGCCGACCTCGACCCGGTGACCGCCGCGCTGAGCCTGCTGTGACCCCCCACGTCGTCGGTACCTCGTCGGTGCTACCCGCGCAGCCGGCGACAGCCGGTGCCGCCACCACCGTCAGCGCCGCCAGCGTCAGGACCACGGGATCGCCCTGCTGCACCGCGCAGCCCCAGACGAACGCGGCGGGCAGGGCAGCGGTGAGCGCGCACGCCACTCGGGTCTCGACGAGGGGCCGCAACACCAGCGGCCGGGCGGGCATGCCGCCATTGTCGGGCACGTGCCGGCCACGCTCCAGCCTGCGGCGCCGAGGCGACCGGCAACGGCGGCACCGCAGAGACATTGGGCAATTCACTAATTGATTGCTGATAATGCGACGGGCAATTCGAAACCGCCTGACGCAATTTTTCCTCAAGCTCCGTAGCGAATTCCCGGGCGCGCGGCACCGGCTGTTTATGGTTCGCGAGGCCAATTCGCGGACGAGAGGCAGATGTCGTGGGATCCAGGACCCCAATGGTCGTGGCACTGGGCGTGGTGACCGCGTTCGTCACCGGCTGCGGCGCGACTCCCGCCTCGGACGCCGGTCAGCCGCTCGTGGTGCGGCTGTACGGATCCGACGCGAACATGACCAGCTCCCTCAAGGACAAGCTCGCCGACGCGCCAGGGCTGCTGACCGGCATGACCGGGACCTCGCCGCTGCTGGAGCTGTCCGAGACGTTCCAGCAACGGCTGCGCGGCGTCGACCCGTCGCTGGTCGACTACGGCTACGCCGCCGAGGCGTACGACGCGGTCATGCTCGCCGCCCTCGCCGCCGAGTCGGCGCGCACCACCACCCCGACCACGGTCGCGAAGTACGTGGTGGCCGCCTCCACCTCCGGCACCCTCTGCGGATCGGCCGCCGCGTGCCTGCCACTGGCCAAGGCCGGCAAGGACTTCGCCTACCGCGGGATGTCGATGCGCCGCAGCGGCCTCAACGACCAGGGCGAGCCGTCCACCGCCTCCTACGGCACCCTGCACTTCGGCCGGGACAACACCATCAACACCAACCTGACCGAGTTCATCGGCGCCGGTGACGAGTCGCTTGCCTCCACCGCGCCGGCGCCGCCGTTCACCGCGTACCCGTCGCTCAACTCCGGCAAGCGGCCGGCCGCGCTGAAGGTCGGCGGGCTCATGCCGCACACCGGCCGGCTCGCGTTCCGCAGCCCGCCCCGCTTCGCCGCCGCCAAGCTCGCCGTCGCCGACGTCAACGCCGCCGGTGGGGTACTGGGGCAGCCGGTCGAATGGGTCGACGGCGACGACGGCACCGACCCCGCCGTCGCCGCCGCGACCGTGGACCGGTTCGTCAACCTCGGCGTGCAGGTCATCATCGGCGCGTCCTCGTCCAGCGTGACGAAGGCGGTCATCCCGAAGATCGCCGCGGCCGGCCGGATCCTCATCTCCCCGTCGTCCACATCGGACGAGCTGAGCACCGTGCCCGACAACGGCCTGTTCTTCCGCACCGCCCCGGCCGACACCCTGCAGGCCATCGCGCTCACCGACGTCATCATGCGCGACGGCATGCACCGTGTGACGATCCTGGCCCGCGAGGACGCCTACGGGCTCGGCCTGCAGAAGAACGTGAAGGCGAACCTGCTCGCCGCCGGCATGCCCGAACGCGCGGTCGACCTCATCTCCTACCCGACCACCAGCGAGAACTTCGCCGGTCTCGCCTCACGCGTACGGTCCGACGCGCCCGACGCGGTGCTCATCCTCGGCTACGACGAGACCGCGCTCATCGTCAAGGCCCTGTACGCGCAGAAGATCGGCACCGCCGCCGCCCTCGGCGTCTGACGGGCAGGTTCCGATCGGCTGCCCTCGCGCGCCAGGGTCGGCCCGTCGCGGCGTGTCGGTGACTGTTCGGACGGTGACCGGTGCTGCGGCGGGCACTACCTTGTGCGCATGCGCGTAGATGGGGTGCGGCACAGTCACCGCCGGCACGCTGCTCGGCCTCGCCGCCAGTACCATCGGCGCGCAGTTCTTCGTCGTCTACGCGCGGGTGTACGAGAGTTCGGCGCTGCTGCTGGGCGCCGCGGTGCTCGCGACGCTCGCGACCGGACTGCTTCTCGCCCGGTCCGCCCCGGACCACGCGCCCCTCGCCGCCGGCCACCCCCGCTGAGGTCAGCGGCGCTCGGCCGCGGCGCGGCGCAGGAAGTCGTTGTACCGGGCGAGCTCGTCGTCCTCGCCGGTCGCCTCGGCGCGGTCCGCGGCCCGGTCGAGGCGGCGCTGCTCACGCTCGTCGGCGCGGACCCACCGCACGACGAGCAGGATCAGGATCGCCACGGCGGGGATCTCGCCGAAGCCCCACGCGATCCCGGCGCCGACCTGCTGATCGGCGAGCAGGCTGCCGGCCCAGGCGGGGTGGACGGTGGTGTACCAGTCGGCGGCGATGACGGTCCGCGACTGCATGAGCGCGACGCCGAGGAACGCGTGGAACGCCATACCCGCGAAGTGCACGAGGACGAGGATTGGCGGGGACACCGGACGGCGGCCCGGGTCGACGCCGATGAGGACCCAGAAGAACAGGTACCCGGTCAGCACGAAGTGCGTGAGCATCGCCAGGTGCCCGAGGTGGTAGCGCATCAGCGTGGCGAGCAGGTCGCTGAAGTACAGCCCGTACAGGCTCACGACGTACAGGGCGAGTGCCACGACCGGGTGTGACAGCGTCCGCAGGTACCGGCTGTGCAGGGCGAGCAGCAGCCAGTCGCGGGCGCCACGGACCGCCGGGTCGGCCGGTTTCCGCAGCGTGCGCAGGGCCAAGGTGACGGGGGCGCCGCAGACGAGCAGGATCGGCACCACCATCGCGAGGACCATGTGCTGCGCCATGTGCGCGCTGAACAGCACGTACGCGTAGCGGGCGAACCCGCCGACGGTGAAGAAGCCGAGCAGCAGCACCCCGCCGAGCCAGCTCGCCGTCCGCGCCACCGGCCAGCGGTGCCCGGCCCGGTGCAGCCGCCAGACCCCGGTCAGGTAGCCGGCGGCTGCCAGTACCACCGCGGCGATGAAGAACCCGTCCAGCAGCGGCGGCCAGAACACCCGCGCCGCGCTGATCGGTGCCGGGGCGGCGAACCCCAGCAGGTCGGTGACCACGTCGGTGTCCACCGGGTCGGTCGGCACCGGCGTCGGCGTGCGGGACAGCGCCACCGCGAGGCCGACGGTCGCGGCGAACACCAGCACCTCACCGGTCGCGAGCCGGCGGAACGACCCGAAGGCGCGCCTGCGATGGACCGCACCGAACACCCCGACGACCAGCAGAGCGGCGATCTTGCCCAGCAGGAGCAGGCCGTACCGGGAGCGCCACAGCTCGTCGAACGCCCCGATGCGCACCGCCGTGCTGGCGACCCCGCTGACCGCGACCGCCACCCAGCAGCCCAGGGCGAGCCGGCTGTAACCGCGGACGGCGATGCCCAGCACCGGGTCGGAGCGCAGGGTGAGCAGGGCGGCGAGCCCACCCACCCACAGCGCGGCGGCGAGGATGTGCACCGCCAGGCTCGTCACCGCCAGCTGATGGTTCCCGGCGCCGGCCGCGTGACCGGTCAACGCCGGCGGCAGCGCGGCCACCCCGGCGAGCACAGCGACGACACCGGCGCCGGTCCGGGTGAGCACCACCCGGCACGCGACCGCCACGACCGCGGCCAGGACGGCCTGGGCGAGGGCGGACCGGCCCTGCTCCACCGACCACGCGAGGCTGCGGATCCCCTCGAACGTCACCCGCGACACCGGCTGGCCGATCAGGTCCGACAGCGTCAGGGGCAGCGTGAGCAGCGCGGCCAGCGCCCAGCCGCCGGCCCACCACGAGGCGCGGCGCAGCATCCGGTACCCGGCTGCGCCGAGCAACTGCCCGGCGCCGTGCCGGCCGCCCTCGATGCCGGGCAGCAGGAACGCCGCCGTCACGCACCAGCCGACGGTCGCCACGCACCCGACGTCGGCGGCGGCACGCACCAGCGGCAGCCCCCATGTGGTGAGCGGCCCGGCGTCCGGCAGCCCGTCGATCCGGCCGGTGATCCCGCCACCCCAGCGCAGGGCGACCGCGAGGGTCGCCACGGCCACCGCGGCGGCCACCGCCGCGCCGGCGAGGACGACGAGCGGTCGCCGGGCCTTCGTGGTCAGGTCAGTATATGTCATGATTTGCGGTACATCATCGTCAGCATCACCCGGGTAGTCGCTCCGAGCGGCCAGCTGGTTCCCGGCGGTTCCCGGCGGGTCGGCCGGGCTGGTGGACACCGGCGAGCGGGGTCATGGCGCGGCAGGCGATGATCGTCTGATGTTCGTCATCGACGCGTCCTCGCCGGTACCGCCGTTCGAGCAGCTCCGGGTCCAGTTCGCCCGCCAGATCCAGGACCGCACGCTGCCGGTCGGCGCCAAGCTGCCGACGATCCGCAGCCTGGCCACGGACCTCGGGCTGGCCGCCAACACGGTGGCCCGGGCGTACCGGGAGCTGGAGGAGGCGGGGCTGATCGAGACCCGGGGGCGGGCCGGGTCGTTCGTGTCAGCGACGGGCGACGCGGGACGCGAACGGGTCCGCCGCGCCGCCGCCGAGTACGCCGCCGTGGTCGCGAGCGTCGGCGTCGACCCAGCCGAGGCGCTACGGATCGTCGAAGCCGCGCTGCGTACAGAAGATCATCGAAGCTGAGATCGTTGTGCAGCTTCAGGCGAGCTGATCCGGAAGCGCAGGAACGTCCGGCCGGCCACCTCGACCTGTCCATCGGGCCGGAACCCGAGCCGTCGTACGGCTGCGGCGGTGCCCCTGCTGGGTGGCAGCAGTACGGTCACCTCGTCGAAGCCGAACGGGCCGAACGCCTCGGTCAGGACCCGCTCGGCGACCGCCCGCCCGTGGCCCCAGAACGCCGGCCGCAGCACAAGAGCCAGGTCGACGTCGTCGCCCTCGGGCTGCAGTCCACCCCAGCCGGCGAACACGCCATCGACCAGGAAGGCCCACGGGCCATAGCCGCGCTCGCGCCACATGGCCTCCTTGGCAGCCACCCACGCGACGCAGTCCTCGCCGCCGAACCTGCCGACGGCGAGCGGCATGTGCCGGCGGACCCGGGGATCGTTCATGAGCTCGATCAGGTCAGCGGGGTCAACCTCGGTCAGCCGGGCCAGGGTCAGCATGCCGCGACCATACCGGCGCGCGCGGCACGGGGCCGTGGTGCGGCCGGCGGGCTGAGTCTGTGATTTGGATCAGCCTCAGTCGACACGAGGGTTGTATGACGATTCACGGCTGCCGGACCTGCGGAGCCGCTCTGACGGTTCCGGTGTCAAGGGTGGCGCTTCCCGTCCACGCGCATCAGAGGTACGGCAACGGGCCGGGTCCGCTCGACCCGGTGTTGGAAGCCGGTACATTCGCGGTGGATCCGCTGCCCTCCGGTTCGCCGTGGCGCCGGTGGGCCGAGCTCGAAGCTGGTGAGGCCGAGGCACTTGGCTGGTACGCGCCGAGGTTCAGCATCTCCGACGGACCGGCCGGCCAGGTGCTGCTCGCCCCAGGGGACGTCCGCGGCGCCGTCATCGATCCGGCGCTGGTCGGCGACTCCGCATGCTGCGGCCTCGACGGCGGCGAACCCAACATGGTCTGTGTCACCTGTGGCACGCCGGTGGCCACCCGGATCGACGACTGCGGCCTGTGGCAGGCGGTGTGGCTGGACCCGCTGACGACCCGAGTGATCGAGGAGGTGCAGGCGCTCCTCGGCCTGTTCTCGGGTCCAAGACTCGGGTCCGAGCCACAGCGCCTCCCGCGCCCACACCTCGCGCGGCTGCCCGCCCAGCCAGGCGGCGAACCACTCGGGCAGCGTCAGATGCAGCTTGTACCGGTCACCCTCATTCCACCACCACATCTGCCCCTGCGGGTGCCGGCAGTCCAGCAGTGCCCACATGGCGCACCCGAAGTCGCAGAAGAACACGACCCCACGCGGTGGGGCAGGCGGTTCGTCCGGATCGTCGTGTGGACCGTCTGGCCAGTGCGTCAGCTCCCCGAGCGGGAAGTCACCTTCGGTGATGCCCTCGATCCCGCCGAAGGGGCCGATCCCGCCGTCCGCGAGCTCCATTTAGATCCGCCGCACCAACGGCGGCAACGGATATCCGATCGCCGCCTCGGCACGTCGGACATCCTCCTCGGACGCCGGCGCGGGCAGTAACACCTCATGGCCCGCATCAGTCGGGCGACCTTGTCGAGCTGGCTGCGTTACTCGGAGGGCAGGTGCCTTGAGCCACGTCGAGGGATGGACCCGTGAAGACGCGCCCGGCGTTCACCGGCTGCACCGGCCCGCGAACGGTCAGACGCCGCCGTCGATGGCAATCACCTGACCGGTGATGCCGGTGTTCGCCGCCGACGCGAGAAACGCGATCGGTGCGGTGATCTCGTCGGCGTCCAGGAGACGGCCGAGCGGGATCAGGTCGGTGTAGCTGTCCGGTACCGAGTCGACGATGTGCCCGTTGGTCGCGGTCCGGGTCAGGCCGGGCGACACCACGTTGGACAGGATGTCGCCGGACCGGCCCAGCGAGAACGCCGCTGAGCGGCTGAACCCGTGCAGCGCCGCCTTCGCCGCGCCGTAGTACTCGCCGCCGGCCATGCCGTTCGTCGCAATCGACGACGAGACGTGTACCAGCCGCCCCCATCGGCGCTGCCGCATGTGCGGGACGACGAGCCGGCTGAGCTCCAGCGCCCCCTCGATGTTGTCGCGGAGTACCCGCAGCCACGTGTCGTCCGGCACGTCTTCGAACCGGCCGCTGGCGTCGGGCTCGGACATCCCCCACCGCACCGCGTTGTTGACCAGCACGTCGATGCGGCCGGACCAGGCCAGCACGGCGTCGACGAGGTCGCGGGCCGAACCGGCGTCACCGAGTTCGTACCGGGCCACCATCGTGCGCTCACCGAGATCGGCGGCCAGCTTCCCGGCTGTGTCGGCGGCACGGTGGTAGGCCAGCACCACGTCGGCGCCCTCGGCCGCGAACCGGCGCGCAATCGGGCCACCCAGCCCTCCGGTCGCCCCGGTGATGATCACGGTGCGTCTTGTCAGTCCCAGATCCATCAGATGTCTCACTCTCGTCGGGTCCGCTTCACTGTGGCGGGCCGGCAGGCTCCGAGGGAGACCGCGCCAAGGCTATCCCTGACAGGGCCACGCTGCGGGCATGCCGGGTGGATAGGGTCAAGGACATGACCAGGCCGGTGACCGACAACGAAATGGGGCGCTTCCTGCGGGACCGGCGGGAGGCGACCTCGCCGGCAGCGGTCGGCTTGCCGGCGGGGGCACGGCGGCGCACGCCGGGCCTGCGAAGGGCCGAGGTGGCGACGTTGGCAGGGTTGAGCGCGGAGTACCTGACCCGGCTGGAGCAGGGCCGCGACCGGCACCCGTCGCCGGAAGTACTCAACGCGCTCGCCACCGCGTTGCGATTCTCCTCCGCCGACCGCGCCCACCTGCGCTATCTCGGCAAGGCGAACGCCGGCGTCATCTGCCCGGCCGGCACCGCACCAGCCACCGATGTGCGCCCGACAGTGCGCGCCCTGCTCGACCGGCTCGAACCCGGCCCGGCGGCAGTGCTCAACCGGCTCAGCGACGTGCTGGCGGCCACTACCGGCTACGAGCGGCTGACCCGCCCGGTCGGGCTGCTCGACGGTCACCGACCGAACCTGGTGCGGTACGTGCTCGCCGATCCGCGGGCCCGCACCACGTACCCCGATTGGGACCGGGTGGCCGACCACTACGTCGCCCAACTCAAGAGCGAGGTCCGCCGCGGCGATCCGGCCGCCGCCGACCTGGCCGACGACCTCACGGTGCTCGTCGGCCCCGAGTTCACCGACCGGATGGCCGCGCTGTCAGGCCTGCCGGAGCGCACCGGCGTGGAGCGGATGGTCCACCCCGAGGCGGGCGGCTTGCGGCTGGCGTACGAGGTCCTCGACCTACCCGACGCCGACGAGCAGCGCCTGATCGTTCACCTGCCGGCCGACGCGGCTACCGCGGCCGCGCTCGACCGCCTGACCGGCCGCCGCCCCGGCGCGCTCCGCGCCGTGTAGCCGGTTCAGGCATCGATGAAGGCCAGATCACCGACGGCGACATGGCCGGGCTCGACGGTCGTGCCGTAGACACCGAGGGCCAGCTGCCGATGCCGGGCGATGGCGCGCGTTCGGTAGCCCGTCTTGATGGGTGCGACAACGTCCTACTCGGCATGTTCACGAGCCGGGCGACCACGCGGCCATGACGTTTCGCTGCGTACTGATCGCGCTGCGGACGTCGCCGGGAATGCGCTACCTGACCCGGCGGCGGACGCGCTCGATCTTGGTTTGGACGACGGCCGGATCTGCCGTTCCCGCCTCAGCACGCCGTTGCAGCTTGTGCGCGACGAATTCGGCGAGTGAAGCATCTCGCCACTTCCGCCACCGCTTCGTCACCCACATCGACTTCTTGGCCAGCAGCTTGTATTCGGCCTGCTCGGCTGCATCAATGCCGACGTCCGAGCCAGTAGCGGCGACGAGGACCTGCCGCTCGCGGTGTCGGTCCGCGCGGTTCGGCGCACGCTTGTTCCGCCGGATATCGCGCTCGGCGGATGCGCGATGAAAGCGGCAGGTGAGTGCCGCCAGCGCCTGTGACACTTTGTACGGATGGAAGGACCAGTTTCGTCCATCGATCGAGTTCCGTTGGGTGACGTGCTCCCAGGCGCCTTTGGCACGGTCGAAGAAGATCTGCGGCGACTGGCTCGCGATCTGGAGGCCCACCCGGCGGCCGCCGGCCGCACCACATGGCACTGGTTCGTGGAGCGTACCGAATTCCCGCGGACGCTCTCCGAGCGCAAGTCTCTGATGACCGTCAGCGGCGGCGTCATGTTGTACAACTCTGGCGTGGACTGGCTCGAACTGGATCTCGACATCGACTGGGGGCCGGAACTCACCGTGACGGCGTCGGTGGACGTAGCGTGCTGGTGCCCCGTCAACCACAACGCGCGCGTCCTCCTTGAGGCGCGCTGGCCGGTGACGAGCGCTCACGACCTGATCGAACGGTTTGCTGCCGGGACGGCGATACTCACGGAAGTTCTGAACACAGGACCATTCGAGCCGAGCATCTGGCGTGTACAGGCCGGCATGCCGGACGCACCCAAAGCGACACCATGAACTCGATCAGCGCCGAACGGTCTCTCCATCGGGGACATGCCACGCGACGGGCACTCAAGGGAGGTGCCCCTCCTGACGTTTTCGTACAGGAAGGGCACCTTCGTAACAGCCCTCGAACGATGGGGTTGGTGACGTCAGAGGTCCAGGACGTTGATGGAGATGCGGTCGGTGCTGGACGGCCAGTTCGGCACTGTGAACTGCTGTGCGCCCCCGCCGGCCCGTGAGGTGATGTTGAGGGTGATCGTGCCCGACGCGGTCGGGCTGGCCGGGATGTAGATGTCGGCCCCGGTGATGAAGGTTTCGTCGAAGTCGGCGAGCGCAGTGGTCAGGTTGGTTCGCTTGTCGGTGTTCTGGTCGTGCGCGAAGATCCCGATGGCGCGCTTGTCCCGCGGCGCGGTGACCGAGTTCAGGATGTTCGTGCCGTTGATGGCCAGGACGTCGTTGCCGGACGAACCCTGGTCACCCCACCATTCCTTGTAGCGGCTGATGGAGAGCGCGCTGTGGGCCGGACTGACCGGTACTCGTGCGCCGATGCCCTCGCCGGGACGGTTGGTGAGCAGACGGATCAGCCGGTCGGTGCGTTGGAATGGTTGGAAGTACTGGTGCTGCACCTGTCCTCCGCCCTGTTCGATGGCGAACTCGTACCGGGCCGTCGGGTTCGCCGCGAAGGCCGGGAACGAGCCGTCACCGGCGAGTTCGAAGGTCGCCACGGCCTGGCCGGTGACCCGCTGTCCGGTGGCGGCGGCCACCTCGTACACGGTGACCCGCATGCCGGAAGCGCCCGCGTTGCTCGGGAAGAGCACCACCTTGCCGGAGAGCTGCACGGTGCCGGTCTGCGGCGTGACCGCCGTGGTGGCCGGGTTGGTGCCGTTGAAGAACCGATACATCTGGGTGAAGCTCTCGGTCGACGTGACGGTCTGGGTGTGTGACTGGTCGCGCTGGTACACGTTGGTGGCGCCACCGATCCGGCGCAGGATCGAGCCCTCGCCCCAGATCGCCAGCGTGGGCACCCCGCCTGGCTGCCACAGGGCCGTCGAACCGTCCAGGTTCACGTAGTGCGCCACCTTCGCCGCTCGCGAGGGTCTGTCGAGGTAGCTCTGGCTGAGGAAGGTGCCGAGCGAGTGGGCGACGAGTTCGACCTTGTCCGCGCCGGTCTGCTGCAGCAGTGCGTTGATGCGCTGTTCGAGGCGGTTCAGCACGGCCGTGCTCGACTCGGCGGCGAACGTGTAGTCGTAGTCGATGGCGTCGATGCTGGTGACCGGATAGCCGTTGCTCGCGAAGCGTTTGGCCTGGGTCTCGAACTGGGCGGCCGAGCCGGCGGCGCCGTGGACGAAGATGACGGGGCGGACAACGGCAGCGGCCGCTGACCCGGTACTCGCGATCATGACCGCGAGCGGCACCGCCACCATCGAGATCGCCGCGGCGACGGCGACCGCGAGGCGGCCCTTGCGATGTTGAGACATGCCTGTGCCTGGATGCATAGATACCTCCGAGAGCGGGGCCTGGCGTTGCAGTGTGCCCCGGCAGCCCTGTCGCCGGCATCGGCATTGCTATCGGCTGTTTTGCCAGTCTTGACCGGATCGGCAGTTCGGGCCCCACAGCCGTTGCCGGCGCCAGGCGACAATTCACGGCAAACAGCCACTACCCTGACCAGCGCGATCCTCGTCCTTCAGCACGTCGAAGAGCAGCACGGATGAGGTTGGAAAGGCTCAGTGCATCTCCTCGCCGTAGAAGACCGCGGTCAGGCGGGGCAGCGAGCGACCGGCCCTGCAGCAGCTCCACGAGCGCCTCCGGCACTTCGTCGGCGCCGTCCGCCCGCGTACGTGCGGCCTCAATGATCTCCCAGAAATGATCTCTGTCCACGTCGACGTTCTGCCCTCGCATGCTGCCTCCGCGACGATGCCAAGCTTGGTGAGGAGTGCCGCCACGCCGGATCCCGCAGAGTCGCTAATTCGTGCACAGCGCGGCGTCAACGAGTGCGCCCCGCTCCGCGGCGACGGATTTGTCCTTCACCGACCCGGTGAGCGAGGTGACCACGAGGGTCACTGCGCGACCGTCGTCGGTGGCACCGTTGGCGGTCGAGTAGCCCGGGATGTCACCGCCGTGCCCCCAGGCAACCCCGCCGCAGCTCAACGGGGTGCTGAACACGCCGAGCCCATAACCCAGGCCCGACTGCGGGTCGAGCGTGACGGTGGTCCGCATCTCGGCCAGCTGCGCCGGCTTGAGCAGCTTTCCGTCCAGCAGTGTACGCAGGAACGTGTTGAGATCACCCGGCGTGGAGACCAGTTGGCCGGCGGCCCACCCCCAGCTCGGGTCCATCCGGCTGAAGTCGAGCAGCTCATCGGTGGCCGGATCGAGTTGGTAGCCCTTGGGGTGCTTGCCCCGGATGCCTTGCTCGCCGACCTCGGGCGCGTAGGTGTCGCGCAGGCCGATCCGCTCGATGATCCGGGTGGTGACCAACTCGTTGAACGGACGACCGGTGACCCGCTGGGCGATCAGGCCGGCCAGGACGTAGTTCGTGTTGCTGTAGGCCCAGTCGCCGGCCGGCCTGCCCTCCATCGCGTTCGCCAGGTCGAGCAGGTCCCGGGGCTCGAAGTAGACGTGCTGGTACGGCGGGATGTCGCCCATGCTCTGGAACAGCGAGTCGGTGTAGTCAGGCAGACCGCTGGTGTGCTGGAGCAGCTGGCGGACCGTGATCGTGTTGGCGTCCACGCCTGCGCTGCGCACCAGGCCCGGCAGGTACGTCTCGACCGACGCGTCGAGATCCACCTTGCCTTCCCCGACGAGCTGCAGCACGACGACGGAGGCGAACATCTTGCTGGCGCTGCCGATCCGTACCTGGCCGTTGTTCGGCACCCTTGCGCCGGTCCGCAGGTCACCGACCCCGGCCGTGTAGTGGTGGGTCCGGCCGCGCCGGTCCCGGACGGCGGCCAGCGCCCCCGGGTGCCGGTCGGTGCCGACGAGGCTGTCGATCCGCTGCCCGATCGCGTCGCGGCGGGTTTCGGCCTGGGCGGCGGGGACCGGGCCGGCGACCGCGAGACCGCCGGCCGCGATCACCGCGGCTGCCGCCATGCTGACGGCCCGGGGACGCGACCAGGTGGGCCGATGCTGTCGAGTGAGATGTGTGGACAAGGCAGGTAGCTCCTCGGCTGCGAACGGGATGTCGGCCCGTGCGACATCGGACGGTCCGAGTCTGCACAGGTCGAAGGGGATAGTGGTGGTGCCCGGCCTGGGCGCTGCGGCCGCAACGCCACTGCCCTTGCCCGGGTGCTCGGCGCATCAGGCAAGGGCGGCGGGTCAGCCGAAGCGGCTGGTCAGGCGAACGTAGCGGTTCGGGGGAAAGGCAGCGGGTCAGCGACCCTGCGACGGCTGCTTGTCGGCGCACAACGCGGCGTCGAACGCGTCCAGGACCCGGAAGACGCCGTCGGCGACCGGGCTCGAGTCGGCGGTGACCACGATGGTCACGGCGCGTCCGTCGGAGGTGATGGCGGTACGGCTGGAGTATCCGTCGATGTCACCACCGTGCCCCCAGGCGCGACCGCCGCAGGAGAGGTCGAACCCAATGGTGCCGAGGCCGTACTGCCACGCCAGCTCCGGCATGGCCTCGCCGGCGGGGAGGAAGATGTTGCTGTCCCGCATCTGAGCCAGGGTCGCCGGCTTGATCAGCTTTCCGCTCTGCAACGCCACCAGGAACCGGTTGATGTCACTCGGCGTGGCGATCATCTGGCCGGCCGCCCAGGCGATGGAGGGGTCCAGCTGGGTGGTGTCGACCCACTTCATGGTCTCGGGATCGGGCAGGTAGCCCTGTGCGTGCGGCTGGCGGATGGTCTTGTCGCCGACACCCGGCCAGTACGTCTTGCTCAGCTCTGCCCGCTTGAGGATCTTGTTGGTGATCACCTCACCGATCGGACGCCCGGTCACCTTCTGCACCAGCAGGCCGGCCAGGATGTAGTTGGTGTTGCTGTACTGCATCTTCTCGCCGGGGGCCGGGGCGGTCGCTTCCTTGGCGAACGCCGAGTCGAGCAGGTCGCGCGGTTCGTAGTACTTGTTGCCGTACTCGTAGACGTGCGGCTGGTCGTAGCCCGGCAGGCCGCTGGTCTGCTCCAGGATGTGGCGGACCGTGATGGTCCGCCCGTCGAACCCGTTCCCGCGAACCAGCCCCGGCAGGTACGTCTCGATCGGCTCGTCCAGCTTCACCGCGCCCTCATCGACGAGCTGCAGGACGGCGACGGCGGTGTACATCTTGGTGTTGCTCGCCATCCGCACGTACCCGTCGGTGGGCACCTTCGCCTTGGTCCGAAGGTCGTTGACGCCGGCGGTGTAGTTGGTGACCCGACCGTGGCGGTCACGTACCGACGCGAGCGCCCCGGGCGCGACACCGGCCCGGACCAGCGCGTCCAGGTTCGCCTGGATGCTGTCCTTCTTCGGGCCGTAGGCCTGCGCCGGCTCGGCGTGCTGTACACCGACTGCAGCGAGCCCGCCTGCCGCGACGAGCGCCAGCGCGGCGACGCCCCGGCGACCGGCGCCGGACCCCTTGCACCGCCTCGCGATGGTGCCCAGCGGGCCGGACCTGTCGGTGACTTGCTGTGACACGGTACCTCCTGTTGAGTGTTCGGATCGAGCGCGACGTACGCCGATGAAAAGCACGGTGGTGACCGGCACCAGCAGCGCGGTACCGTCGATGATCGAGCGAGCTGTACGCGTACCGCCGTGACGCACATTCGACCAACCTCTCCGTGTCGTCAGGGGACGAATACACGGAGAACGCTATGGTGAGACCGGCGATCGGACGATCTAGCGTACGGGTCAACCGGGGTACAGCAGGCTGTACGGCGCCGTTGCATTACGCGTCGAACGCTGATCGGGTCGGCGGTCAGATCGCTCGGGCGAGTCCGGTGAACGCACCGACCCGCGTTGCCGGCGGGGCGTCGATGCCTGTGCAGAGGCTGGGCGCCCAGCGCGGGAAAGTACAGTTCGTTGGCGTTCTCTCCCCAGCCGGTAGCCCACCACAGGTCGCCAAGGTCGTAGCCCCACGCCGGACGGCCCGCGTGCGCAGTGACGCGGCCTGCCAGGCAAGGGCTGGGTTGTGGTGCGCCATTGGCGGTCGGATGGAAAGGATGCACAGCGTGGAGGAATGGGCGTTCGACGACGACGTCATGGAGCGGTTGACGGCGACCGACGGGTTGACCGTCGAAGCACCCACGTTCCGGCCGGAGCTGGCAAAGGCGGTGGTGACGGCGCTGCGCGCCGAGTACGACATCGATGTCGTGGTGGGCTGCATGTCGCTGGGAACGCTGCCGACCTTGCTCGAGACCGCAGCGGCCGGGCCCGACGAGGACGACCGTGAACTGCTCGACGAGGTCATCGAGCAGTTGCTGTCGTCCCAGCCCGGCGAGAGTTATGCAGCGGTCCGGCAATGGGCGGCGGCCGACGATCCGCGCGTGCGCGCCGCCGGGCACCTCGGCCTCGGCCGCTTCCGCGCCGCCGGCGGCGACTCCTGGCTCGTCGGCGCCTGGCGCGACGAGGACGAGGCGCTCGTTGAGCACGGGCTTGCCGACTCCGATCCCGCCGTACAGGCAGCCGCCCGCGCCGCATACCTGGCCGACGACGAGTGAGCGGGCCTTGGGCCAGCACCTTGTCGATTGCCAATGAGCAAGACCAAAGGTACTGACATTGGCAGTTCAGTGAGCGTCCGGTCGGCCCTTCGGGCCTGCGCACCACATGCGGAGCGTCATTCATGCCCAGCCGGCAACGCGCTCGCTCGGCGGCATGAGCGATGCGGAACCGCCGGCGTGGCTGCGGGCGGCCCCTATCGGGAGGATTCGTCGATGAGCCAGGTCGTCACGACGGTCGGCGTCGGGCTCATGCCATGTCCGTCGGCCGTCGGGGCGCACAGATCCACTGCGGCAGCCGTCGGGCGTGGCGTCCATGACGGCGTACGCAAAGACGGCCTGTCCTGTATCGAGATCGACCTCGAATGTGGGCTCGAACAGGATCTCGGCTGACGAAACACGCTGAAGTAGGTCAATCCCGAGTATCGATGCTGAATGCGCCGAAACGTGGCCAGGATACCCTCATCGCTGTATCCGAGCACCGAACGCATCGCAGCCCGGCACCCGTCATCACTCGGCCCCGGATCGAGCGGCGCCACCCGCGCGTGCATGGTCAGGAACTCCTGCGCACGCGCGCCCAGCGGTGATGGGGAGACAAGGACGTGCGCTTGCGACATCAGCCGATTCTCCGACACGGCGCGGCACGCGCTCACTGTCCGCCTCTCGGCACGAGCGAGCGCCGGGCCGCCAGCACTTGGCTTCACCACGCGTGACGAGGCGGCCGGAGGCCGGCCCGTGGCTCGTGGCAGACGTACGTGTCGACACTGGCGGCCGTTATGCCGGCAGTGAGGTCACGCCTCTTCGGTCTCTCGCAGGTGCTCGGCGAGTTCGGGAACGGTCGTGAGCACGAGGGGGTCGACGCTCGCGCGGGTCAGGTCCGTCTCCTCGCCTCCCCGCTGGCCGTCAAGAATGGCGATGACGAACGTCGCCGGGAGCGAGCTGTGGATGCCGCCCAGACGCGCGGTCGTGGTCATCGCCTTGCAGACCCGGGCCATGGCGGCGTCATGAGCCGTCCAGAGCGAGTCCAGCGCCGCATCGCGTTCGGCATCATTGGTGGCGGGGGCCAGGTACTCCTCGGTGAGGCGCTGGTACCACGGCCGCATCGCATCGCTCGCGGCGTCCAGGACGTCCCACCGCCACTCCGGCGGCGTGAACCGGGTCGAGTATCCGTCGTCGTCGTGCACCGCCGTCTCCGTGTTGGCGGCCAGCGCGGGCGGAAGGATCACGGTGCCGTCGGCGTAGAACAGGTGGAACGCCGCGGCGTACAACCGCTCGCCCGGATAGGCCGCGGCCAGACCGGCCAGGGCATGGCATCCGCTGTCGTGCCACGCCGTCTCGAAAGCCTGCCAATCCACCGCCGCACGTTACCGCGTCGGTGTCACGGCGTGAGGCACCGGCTTCGATCGCCAGCGCCGGCAGCGACAGCACGCGGATTCTCAATGCGCAGCAACGAGCGGACAGCGGCATGTGAGGATGCCCGTCCGCGGCGGACGGGGAACTCGGGATCGGTCCGTCTCGTGAAGTCGGCCATGGCGATGACGTTGGCCGCGAGCACGGGGAGGACGACGATGTCCGTGAGTTGAGGTCCTGGTCGCTGACGGCGAACCAGGACGGGATCGTCTTCAGGCCGGCTTCTCGTGGCCAGGCCGGTGGCCAGGGCGTCCTGAGTGACCGGGCGCCGGGACGAGTCCTGGCATGTGCCCCTGCCTCTCGGTGATGAGGTGCTGTCGCAAGCCGAGACAGGGCAGGTTTGGAATCTGTGACAGCGGCTAGCCTGGGAGTCGCGAACGACCTTGGGGGAACAGTGGTGGGGGATCTCGACGAGGCGGCGTCGATCTTCACGGGCGTGCGTCCACGCTTGTTCGGGATCGCGTACCGCATGCTCGGCAGCGTCAGCGAGGCTGAGGATCTGGTGCAGGAGGTCTGGCTGCGCTGGCAGACGACCGACCGCAGCGTGGTGAACAATCCGGGCGCGTTTCTAGCGACGACCACGACGCGGCTGGCCATCAACGAGCTGCAGTCGGCCCGGGCACGCCGCGAGACGTACATCGGGCCCTGGCTGCCGGAGCCGGTCGACACCAGCGCGGACCCGTTCCTGGGCGCCGAGCGCGGGGAGGCACTGGAGCTCGCGGTCCTGATGCTGATGGAGAAGCTCACGCCGCACGAGCGGGCGGCGTACGTGCTGCGGGAGGCGTTCGACTACCCGTACACGCAGATCGCCGCGATCCTGCAGTCCACCGAGCCCGCCGTACGCCAGCTGGTCAGCCGGGCGCGCAAGCACATCGTCGGCGAGCGGAAGATCCCGGTGCCGGACACCGCCCAGCGGCTGCTGCTGGCGACCTTCCTCGATGCCGCCCGTACCGGCGATCTCGAAACGCTGGAGAAGTTGTTCGCGGCCGATGTGGCGAGCGTCTCTGACGGCAACGGCGCGCGTCAGGTCTCCCGCAAGGCAGTCGTGGGCGCGGCCCGTGTGGCGCAGTACATCGCGGCGTTCTCCACCTGGTACTGGGAGGGTGTGGACGTGCAGTGGGCCACGACGAACGGGCAGGCCAGCGCGGTCATGCGTCGCGGCGACATGCTGCTCGGCATGGTCACGATCAACGCCTCCGAGGCGGGTATCGACCAGGTGCTGTGGATGATGAATCTTGACAAGATCGCAGCCTTGCCCGCTGTCACGAAGTAGGCGCCTGCCCTGTCATAGCTGCCGACAGTGAGAGACAGGGGACGAAGGTGCGGTGCAGCGGCCCTTGGGAGGCGTTCCTGACCGGTGCCGGCTCGCGCGTGCCCGCACCAGCTCAAGGGGCGGGTGCTGTGGAGGCGAGTGTGCTGGCGGGCGATGCCCCGCGTTCATGATGACGTCGTACGCCGGCTTGCCGCTGCCTGCCGAACGGGTGAGGTCATCGCGACCGAGGCCGTTTTCGATGTGGACGCCGTCGCCGTGCGCGACGGCGGCGGCGTACCCGCTCCGATCGGTCCCGTGCGCGGAGCAGCCGAGGTCGCCCGGCTGCTCTGTGCCCTGCTGCCCGGAATCGATCTGACGATCGAGAGTGTCAACGGCGCGCCGGCTTGGCGGTCCGCAGGGTCGGCACAGCCGTGGCAGCCGTGATCGCCGTCAGCC
>NZ_JBFAIC010000087.1:0-38475 GCF_040654515.1 Dactylosporangium sp. NPDC050688 | reverse complement strand
CTGCCGAGTACGAGGCACTACACACGATGACCCAGCCGGTCACCGTATCCCCGAAAACCAGCTAACCAACTCTCCATCAAACCCGGGGCTTGACATTCTTCGGAGTGCAGCACCAGCGTGATGAGGGCGGGGCCGTTCTACGCTGCAGCCGAACTGAGCCCGCACGACGCCTGTCGCCCCGCCCACTGCGCTGATTCGCCACGCATGGACTCGACCAGCGGAGCAGAGAAGAACAGCCTCCGGCAACCCACCGCGCCGCTGCGGCCAGTCGGCAAATTCGCAGCGGGCACCCAGCCTCCGCCATGCGGCTGTCGGAACGCGGCCGTCACGGCGGGCAGGTCGGTGTACGGCTGGTCCGTGGCGGGGCGGCAGATCGCCCGCCAGGGCAGCAGCACCGCGGATCCCGCCGCCCTGCTGAGCTATTCAGCACGATGCCGGGTTTTGCGTCGCCTTGCGTCGCTGGGGCAGGCTGGACGTGCCTGTTTTGCGCTACTTTGGCGTCATGGAACCGCAGGTCGAGAAGCTGTGGGGATGGCTGCAGATCGACATCCCGCGGAAGGCGGAGGGTGACCGGCTTCGGATCGTCATGGGCGGCGTCGGCCTGACCCGAGCCGAGGCTCGCGCCGGTGTACAGGGCCTGCTCGACGCCTGGCCATACCTCGCGAACGCAGCCGCAAAGTGGCGTGCCGAACGCACAACCGACGACTACTCCTACAACGAGGGCCTCTCCTTCGTAGCGATCTTTCCGTACGAACCACACCAGGATCCCCTCGACGGCGCCAACCAGTGGATTGCCTGGTTCCTCCGCGAACGCGCCTGGGCGTACGACCCGAACATCTACGCCGACCCGATCCGGGTCACCGAAGGCGTCGTCCAGCCAGAGTAGCTATCGCTTACCCCTCCGCACCGGCGAACGCAGCCACCGTCACGGGGCGGCCGGCGTCCCCGCGGCGGGGCCACGCTCACGGGACAGAGCTACTGCACGGCCGCGGTCACCGTGAGGGTGCCGGCGTCTGCGTCGAGCGTCGCCGGCGTGCCGACCGGCACCGCGACCGGATGGGCACCGTGCCCGATCGGCAGACCGCCGAGGATCGGCACGCCGAGCCGGCCGAGCCGGTCGCGGAGCACGTCGATCACCGTCCAGTCGCCCGCGTCGGTGATGGTGCCGCCGCAGCTGGTGTACTGCCCGACCGCCACCCCCCCGCACCCCGGCCAACCGCCCGGACTCCAGCAGCATCGTCAGCTGTCGGTCGATATGCCCGAGCCGCATGTCGACCGCCTCGAGCAGCAGGATCGCACCGTCCAGGCTCGGCAGCGCCCAACCCGCAGCCGTCGCCACCATGTCCTGATTGCCGCCCAGCAGGATCCCCGACGCCCGGCCGGTCGTCGTCAAGGCGCTCCTGGACTCGCCCGGCCGGGATGCCACCGTCACCGTACGGTCGGTGAACACGGCGTCGAGGAACGACGCCGCTGCATCGGCGCCGGCCCAGGACTGCTCGAACGGCGCGCCGTGCAGACCCGCGAGCCGGCACCGCTGCCACAGCGCCAGGTGCAGGATGGTCACCTCGGAGAACCCGACGAGCAGCTTCGGGTGCCGCGCTGCCGCGGCGAAGTCCAGGCCACCGGCGATCCGGTAGGCGCCTTTGCCGCCCGTGGTCGCGACGACCGCGGCGACATCCGGATCCCGGAGGGCGTCGTGAAGGTCGGCCAGCCGGTCCTCGTCCCGGCCCGCCAGGTACCCGTGCGAGTCGAAGACGTGCGCGCCGAGACTCGGACGCAGGCCGAGGCTCTCGAGAAACCGGACCGTGGCCTCGACCCCGTCACGGTCCGGTGTGCTCGCCGGCGACACCATCCGCACCTCATCGCCTGCCCGAAGTCGAGCCGGCCGCACCACCGCACCACCGTCATCCGCAGGCACAGACCATCAGTACCAGACACATCGACGCCGCCCACACCACGGCGGCCCGCTCCGCCGACGTCATTGGCGTGGTGGTGGGCCAGCACGTCCGTGTGAATGTGACGTGCCGCTGACGAGCACCGGCCAGGTTCGGCGCTACCGTCGTGGCATGCGGCTCGCGGAGGGCCGTTGAGCGTGTTCCTGGCGCCCGGATGCCAGCTATGCACGCCGAGGGTGTAGTGCACCCGCTCCGCGTACCTCGTCGATGTCGCAGCCTTTCCGCGTGACCTGATGCGTGGCCCGGGCCCATGCTGAGGAGCACGTATGCCTTCGTCCCGTCGCCGGACCATGGCCGACCTCCGGGCCTCCTACACGCGCGAGCCGGTCCAGGCGGCCCGAGCCGGTGTCGGTCGTGGTGATCTCGGACTGGACCAGTGCAGTGCCGCACAACGGCGCTTCCGCACGCTGCTGGCCCTGCACCTGTTCAACCGCGGGCTCGGCTTGGAACCGTTCGCCAGTTCCGGCGTGTCCGCGTTCCTGTCCTACACGGCCGCCATGTCGCCGCAGCACGACGTGCTGACGGTTGTCCTCGACAGCGCGGTCGAGAACGTTGTGGGCCGGCTGTTGTCAACGCCGGCGGTGCCTCACGGGGTGGCCGGCCTACGCGTTGTGGCGGGCCGGTACGCGCGGCTCTACCACCTGGTGCATGTACCGACCGGCGCCCGCATGGTGATCACCGATCGGTTCCCGTTCGCGTCCGCGGACGCCATGCTCACCGGCCGGACGCCGAGCATGATCGTGCGCGACCTCCCCGGTGTCGGGCTGCCGCTGTCAGCCGACGAGACACACGCGTGCAGCGTTGCTGACCAGGTACCTGCCGACATGCAGGTGCTGCTGAGCGCCATCGTGGCCCGCCTCGGCGCGGGCGATCCGCACGACCACTGGAACTGGTGGTACTGGGGCAGCCCGCACATGACACTCAGCGGCATCGCCAACTCGTGGCAGTTGACCTGGACGCGGACGCCACACGCGGATGAGCTGGTGACCGCGATGCTCGACACCAGATTCGGCCTGAGCGGACTCGACGTCAGCCGGGCGGCCGACGGCTCGGCCGCCCGGCTCCGTCTCGGCGAAGCAGAGTTGCACCTGCAATACGGCGGCTGAGCAGGCGAGCCGCCGCCGAGGCAGCCCTCGAAACGGCTGACCCAGCTGGCCGCCGCACCAGCCTCGGTGCGGTACCGGTAACCGCACCAGGTTGCGCCCTTGACGGTCGCGGTGAACGCGCCGGCGACGAAGCCGCAACCGACGTCCGTCCACGACGTTGTCGGACCGCCCTGGCCTGTGCGGCGAGCACTCGGCCAGACGCGCGGCCAGCACCGTCCCGAGGCGTGCGAGGCAGCCTCGCAGACAGCGGCCAGGGCAGACCTCACGCTGGGTGGTCGTTTCGAGCGGTGAGTGCGGTTGAGAGCGGCCGGGCATCGTTCCCGCGTCAGAGCTCGAGGTCATGCCGTCCGTGACCGCAGCTGCGCCCACACCGCGTCGTCGACCAGGTGATCCGCCCACGGATCCTGCTCAGGCACCCGGGCCGGGACCGGCCGCAGCACCGGCGGCACTTCGGCATCCGGCGTGTGCCGCACCTGCGGCCATCCGTCCGGCAAACCGAAGTCCGGCACGCTCCCAGGCTGGGGACCGGCAATCGCAGCCAGCGACGGCGGGGGCATCGGCACCCATACCGGCGCCGCCACCTGACCATGCCGGCGAGCCACCCGCAGTTGCACCTCATGCCGGCGCAGCCGCCCTCGGCCCGCCCCGAGGCCATGCACCCGATGCCCCACCGCCTCCAGGACCACGTCCGGTCCCGGCCACACCCGCGCCCCGGCCGCCGAGTCGACAACGACCAGCACACAGCCGGACTTGCGGGCACGCGCCTGCAACCGGCTCGCGACCCCAGCAGGCACTGCCCCGGGCGGATAGAGCACCAGCAGATCCACGCCCGCGATCAGCACCGCGGCGACGCCGGCCCAGTCGTCGCCGGGATCGGGGATCAACGCCACCCGGGCAAGATCAACTGCGAACTCGGGCGCCGCTGTAGCTCCAAAATGTTGGTTTCCCACGACGGCCACCCAGGCGCCCGCGCCGTGCGCCGCGCCGATCAGGCTCAACAGCAGCGAGCCCGAACCTGCCGCGGCCACCACGCTGCCGCGCCGCAGACCGCCGCCCAGCACGTGCTCCAGCTCGGCCGGGACGGGCAGGGCATGCCGCGGGTCCAGCGTCCCGGGCCGCGCCATCTCGGACCCACGCTCGACGAGCGTCAACGCCTCCGCCGTCACCGACCGATCCGCCGCGGTGCGGCGCACCTCGGACAGTACCGCCGCCACGTCACCCGGCTGGTCGATCCGCCCGCCGCCGGACCACACCTGCCGAAGCCTGGCCCGCCCGGCACCGCGCGCCGGGTCAGCCTCGTCGGCCACCGCAGGCATCGACACCAGATCCCCCTCGACAAGCCCAGACCGGTACGGCGGCGCACGCCCGGGGGAAGGCAAGGCATCATGGAGGCCGCTTCGTACGAATGTATCAAATGCCAGGTCCGAGGGCTGCATGTAGCGACGTTTGGTACATATGTGCGATTTCCTGGGGTAGTGTGCGGGCATGGATCCGGACGACGGAGGCGAGCAGGCCCCAGCCCAGCTCACCCTGCAGCAGCAGCGCGTCCTTGACGCGATCTGCGCCTCGATCCAGCGACGCGGATATCCGCCGACTGTCCGTGAGATCGCCGCGAATGTCAGGCTCAGCTCCCCATCGTCGGTGGCACACCACCTCAAGACGTTGGAGCAGCTCGGGATCATCCGACGTGACCCGCGCAACCCCAGAGCGATCGAGGTCCTTGCCTGCGGGCACGACGATGCGATCGGCCACGCCACGGAACACGCCATGGACCGCGGCGGTCGGTACGGCGTCACCGTGCCGGTGCTCGGCGCGATCGCGGCCGGCGCCCCGATCCTCGCCGTCGAGCAGGTCGAGGAGGAGCTGATCCTGCCAGCCGAGATCGCCGGCCACGGCCGGGTGTTCGGGCTGCGGATCCGAGGCGACTCGATGATCGAGGCACAGATCTGCGACGGCGACCTCGTCGTCATCCGCCAGCAGCCCACGGCCGACAACGGCGACATCATCGCCGCGATGATCGACGGCGAAGCCACCGTCAAGCAATTGCGGTCATACGGCGGGACGGTGGAACTGGTGCCACGGAACCCCGCCTACTCGGTGATCCCGGGCAACGACGCAGTCATCCTCGGCAAGGTCGTCAGCGTCCTGCGCCGGCTGTGACACCAGCCGAACTGAGCGGCTCGCCTGGGTTCGCAGCCGGCCCACCGGCCGCCCGCAACATCCTCGACAGCGACACCACCTGACCAGCCAGAGCCACTGCGACGTCACACGGCCGCCATCACCGATCCAGGTCTGAACGTCGCACACGCCACCGTTGCGTGCGGCGGGAACGGGCGATCCGGCCGACCCCCCGTACAGGCGCCGGCGACGCGACGCGAGCCGAGGCACAAACAGATCGCCTCGCCGGCGGGGCAGGCGCCAAGGAGGGCAGCCGAACGAACCTGGCACGCCGTCGTGGGTCGCTCGGGCACGGTGTCCTCCCCATACGCCTGCCGCAAGGGCTACCGCGCCGATGTCGGGGCTACGGCCGTCGCCGTCAAGATTCCCCGCCGGAAAGAACGCCCGGCGACGAATCTCGACAGCTCTGGCACTCCGCCCCGACATCGGCGCGGTAGATCAAGATCAGGCATACGGGGAGGACACCTCAAGGCCCGAGCTGTGCAGGGTAAACCCCGCCCCGTCACGGCCGTAAAGGATCTTGCAGGCCAGACCAGCAGTGCGCCGACAAGGGTAGACATAGAAGCCAAAACAAGGTATATTTATAGCTGTCAGGGGGGAAGGCAAGTCCTCCCGAAACCAGCCACCACCGAAAGGAACCACCGTGACCCACGCCATCACCGTCCCGCTCACCGCCCGCAACGCCACCCTTCCGGACCTCGCCGAGCTCCTGCAGCGGCAGCACGCGGCCAAGCACGACCTGGTCGCTAGCGTCGGGCGTATCCACGCGAAGGACGGCAACCTCATCATCGACGGCGCCGAGCCGGTCATCGACCTGGACGGGGTCAGCACCGTTCCCGGCCTCTACGTCCCCACGTCGGTATGCGACGGCGGGATCAGCGAGAAGCTCGGCATCCCGGGCGCCTACCTGCGCCGCATGCGCGCGGAGGCGACCGACCTGTACGACGCCAACGTGAACGGCTGGCTGAACAAGGCCGACCAGTCCACGAAGTACCTCGTGCGGACGTTCTCCGACCGTGACGGCGGCTCCGGCATCGCGCGGGCGTTCCTGTCGGACAGCTACAAGATCGTCGACAGCCTCGACGTGCTCCTCGCCGCCCTCGACGGCATCCGCCGGTCCGGGCTCGACGTGACGATCGACAGTTGCGACCTCACCGACCGGCGCATGATCGTGCGGGTCTACTCCGAGCAGGTCCGCAGCATCGCCCCGGCACTGCTGCGCAACTACCGCTCCCCGTTCACCGGCGCGACCGGCGCCGACAACCCGATCGTGTTCGCCGGGTTCGTCCTGAGCAACAGCGAGACCGGCGGTGGCCGGTTCAACCTCGTGCCGCAGATCAAGGTGCAGGTCTGCAACAACGGCATGACGATCACCAAGGACGCGCTGAGCAAGACCCACCTCGGCGCCAAGCTCGACGAGGGCATCATCCGCTGGAGCGACGGCACCCAGCAGAAGAACATCGAACTCATCACCTCGCAGGCCAGCGACTTCGCCAAGACGTTCCTCAGCCCCGAGTACGTCGCCGCGACGATCGCCGAGATCGAGAAGACCGCCGGGCGGCCGGTCGAGGACCCGGAGAAGACCGTCAAGGCGGTCAGCCAGCGGCTGCGGTTCACCGAGGACCAGCAGAAGAACATCTTCTCGCACTTCATCAAGGGTGCCGACCTCACCGCAGGTGGCGTCATGCACGCCGTGACCAGCGTCGCGCAGACCCTCGACGACGCCGACGACGCCTACGAGATGGAGAACGTCGGACTCAAGGCGATGGAGATCGCCGCCAGCCTCTGACGTCACCCGCACCGCGCAGCCGGGGCCGCCGCACGGCGGCCCCGGCCCGCACCGCCCGGTTCTCCGAACCAGCCAGGGCAGCGCACCTCGGTCGCGCGCCGAGCGCCTAGTCCGGATCGGCGTGCATCGAGCACACCGATCCGGGCTGCCGCCCGCGTGCCGCACGGCCGCCGCCACGCACCGCATTGACAACTCCACAGTGGACCGTTTGACACGGCATCAGGACCTCCCCAGCGCCAGCGGGCGCGAAGGGACGCATCCCAGCACCACCACCCAGGGAGGTCCAGATGTCCGTCACGTTCACCACCCACGAAGGCCCCGAAGTCAACCTCGCCAACGGCAACGCCGCCGACATCCTCGCCCTGCTCGGCCTCCCCGCCGAACCATACGGCGAGGCCACGGCAGAGGACTTCCTCGGCAGGGTCTTGATCGCCACGGCCATGCTCGACGCCAGCACCGCAGACGCCGACGGCCGACCCGAGATCATCGACGGCCGCTGGGTCCAGTTCGAGCGCCGCCCCGGCTACCTCGCCGAGAAACTGGCCCTGCTGCACGAGGTAGCCACCTGGGCCCACCAACACGGCACCGACGTCTGGTGGTCCTGACCGGCACGCCCCACAACCGCACAGCCGGTCAGGACGTGGGTGAACCACCACCAATCCCGGGCCGGGTCGCTCACCAACCGGCTGCCGCTGCTCGCGGCCACGCCGCCCCGAGCGCCCGGCCCGGAGCCGACACGACAAGGGGCCTCCACCATGAAACGCATCCTCATCGCCGAAGGCGACGGCCAAGCCGTCCACCGGCGCGCCACCCGACACACCGCCACCGCCGAAATCTTCACCCCGCCCACCAACCCGGCCCAGTCCATCCGCGACGGCGCCGGCATCCGGCTCACCGTCCAACCCGACGGCAACTGGCAGCTCACCACCATCGACGCCTACACACCCACCGACCCGAACCGCACCCGCGAACTCGCCATCACCCGCGGAGACCTCCGCCAGCCCAACACCACCCGGACCGTCGCCGACGTCCACCTCCCCGACACCCTCACCGCCAGCGACGCCTACGCCATCATCTGCACCCTCGCCGACCGGTTCCGCTGGTCCCACGCCATCTTCGACCGCGACGACCTCGGCAACGGCGACGACCTCACCGACGAACACTGGCAGCGCATCACCGCCACCCAGGCATGGCACAACCTCAGCGACCGCGTCCACACCCTCGTGCACCGCAGCGACCTGCTCGACGAGGTGATCGAGCAAGCCCGCATCCGGTGCACCGAATGCTGCACCCTGCTCAACCACACACCGGCCGACACCGAACCTGCCCGCTGCCCAACCCGCTGCGACATCGAGCCGTGACGCCGACCGGCCCCCGCGCTCCAACAACGCGCGACGCATAACCGTCACCCCGGCAGCAGGCGCCCGCCCGACCACCGCCGCGCGTCCGGCGAGCCATCCCGCAAAGATCGCCGACGTCCCGTGAGCGTCCGGCGCCGTCGCCAGCGACAGCCGCGAACAGCCCTGCGGACAACCTCACCGGCACCCAAGAGCATTGCCCCGTGGCTGGAAAGGGGCCGCTGACCAACTTGCCCGAGACCTGGTCAGCGGCCCGCCAACCGCACCACAACCACGCCAGGCCGACGGACCCCACCGGATCGGCCGCACAACCAGCCTCACGTCAACCGAAGGAGCACAACCATGGGCAACCCCACGTACCCCACCGGCAGCATCACCATCAACCCGCCGGTACCCGCCGCGCGCCTGGCCGACAGCGCATTCACCGCCAACGGCGCATCCCAGCACGACAAGGAAGTCTTCGTCAGCACCGACACGTCCGACCCCGACCTGTACGTCGAGATTCACCCCGTCTCCGAGGAAGGCACCAACGTTCCAGAGGAAATCAGCGACCACCTCGACGAACTGCTCGCGCTGATCGGCCCGGGCCACACCTACAGCGGCCAGATCGACTGCGAAGGCCCCAACGGCCCCCACGACCTGTGGCGCATCCACGTCGTCGACGGGGCCGCATTCGAAGAAGACGCCCACATCGTGTACCCGGCCGACCACCGCATCCCCGCCGGACCGGCCGTCACCTTCAACAGCACCGCCGCCCGCGCCTGGCTGACCGAAACCGTGCCAACGACGCCGAGCCGGAGACCGGTCGCGCGGGCCACGACGTTCGGTGTCGAACCCGACGAGACGTACGACCCGAGCAGCTACTACGACCGGCCCGGCGCCTGGCTGACAGCCCTCATCACCGCGCTGCACAACGACGCCGCAGCACCCAACGTCTGGCAAACCGCACCCACGGCCGACATCGACGTCATCGAGACCCACACCATGCAGGACGACCCCGACGGCGGCGCAGTCCTCGTGCTGTTCATCGCAGGAACCCGCCTCGCCACCCACCGCATCCAGGCAACCGACTTCGCCGCCTACACGACCGACCCCGCCGGCAACCCCGACAAGCTCCAGATCGACGCCGTGATCGAGACCCTCGCCACCGCAGCACGGCAGCTCAACACCATCCTCGACAACTACCGCACCGCCCAGCTCGCGGCCCAGTTGACCGCCCCGACCGGCCCCGGCACGTCAACCGCCGGACTCGCCGGCCAACTGTCCCCCGACGACATCGAGACCGCCCTGCACACCCTCGCCGAACTGGCGACCGGCGCCAACTGGAACGCGGACCTCAGCACAGCACAGCGCACCGTCGCCATCACCATCGCCCACCTACGACAGCAGCAGCGCGAACCCGCACACTGACACGGCCAACCCCGACGAGACCCTCGCCCCGGGCAGCAACACGCGGAACCCGCAGCAACCCAACCGCGCACCGCCGATAACCGGCGGACACCCGCCCGTACGCTGCGACCCGATCCCCGCACCGCACAAGCAACGCCAGGAACTAGCCACAACCGGCAAAACAAGGTATATTTATGAGGCAACGGGGGCGGCGGTCGCCGTCCCTGCCACCGGATCGAAGGTCTCATCGTGAGTGCTGAGCATGTTTCCACCACGCACGTCGACGCCATGCTCACCGGCGGACTTCAGCTCGGACACGACCCCATGGCCTGGTACTGGCCGCCGGTCGAGGCCGCCTCCGACCGCGGCAACTGGACCTCTGCCGAGCAGTTGCGGCAGGCCCGTGACCGCCGCCGCATCCTCACCCGCACCACCGCGGGCCGCATCGGGGCGGTCCTGCTCAACGAGAACGCCCGCAGCGTTGATCACCGCTACGACGCGGACGAGATCGAAGCGCCATACCTGTTCACCGAGCTGCCCGGCCGGGCGGACCCGGTCGTGATCCTCAAAGCGATCGCGTTCTACACCTATCACTCCAGCGAACACACGGGCTGGACCGGCAGCGAGGCCGAGACGTTCTGCACCGCCCTGCGCCACCGCGCCATCCAGGCCCTGCCCGGCTACGACACCGCCCCCTGGGGCATCGAAGACCACGCCGCGTTCCGCAGCCCCAGCCCCGATCCCGGCCCACGGTAGGACGACGGCCCCATCCGCTCGCCCGGCACCCGCCACGGCGAGCGGATGGACGGCCACCACAACCAGCCCCAGCCGACCACGCCACACACAACGACGCCACGATCGGAGCCGCCATGTCCTCGGACCGCTTCACCGCCAACGCCGCCCACTGGCTGAGCCATCCCCACCCCTACGGCAGCACCGACGAGTCCGGCACCGTCGCCGAGCACCACGGCGTCGACGAACACTGGCCGGGCCGCACCTTCGACGGCGCCATCGACAACGTCGTCGAACTCGTGACCGCCGCCATCGCCGACGGCGTGATCCCGATCCCGCTGGGCACTGACATCGACCTGACCCGGACCGTGGACAGCCGTTACGTCGCGACCGGCTTCCTGATCATCGCCGACACCGGCGCCGACGTCGATCGATGCATCGGCACCTTCGACGCCGACGACCTCACCGCCGGCGAGACCGGCGAGGCGGGCGCGCTCGCGGCCCTCAGCACTGCCGCCGAACGCATCCACGCCCTCATCAGCACGGCACACACAGCCACGCCGAGTCTCGGCGGCCCGCAGGCCCCCGCCTAAGCCAAGACCACAACCGGGCGACACCAGCCCGACCAACGACGGTCACGCAGCCAACCCTGCCAGGCAGACCATCCAGTCGTCCCGGGTGGACACAACAATCATAACAAGGTATATTTATGACGTTCGGGTGGTCTTTCGCTCTGACCGCTGCGCCGATCCGAAGGAGCCAGCCGCGATGGTCCAGCACTCGACACCCGAGTACGCCGACGAGCGCACCGCCCGTATCGCCCTGTCCGTCCTGGCCCCGTTGACGTCGCGGGACCTATCCGTCAGCGTCGCTGCACGCGGGGCAACGCAGATCCTGGCCGCCATGCTGAGCCGCCTCGACGCGGACACGGCCGCCGCGCTGTCCGGCCAGGTGCGGCGCGCCATCGACACGGCCGGACGCATCCAGGCCCGCGTCCTCATGCCCGGCGACGACGAATGGCCCGGCACCATCGCAGCGCTCAACACCGACGAGGCCGCAACGTTCGGCCGCACCGGCGCCCCGCTCTGCCTGTGGGTGCAGGGAGCCCAGCACCTCGCCAAGCAGCTCAGCCGGTCTATGACCGTCACGGGCACCGCAGCGGCAAGCGCTGACGGGCAGCACATCGCGGCCGGACTCGCAGAGGACCTCGCCGCAGCAGGCTGGACCGTCGCGGCGCGCAGCACGTCGGGCATCGACCGGGCCGCGCTGCTCGGCGCGGCCCGGCACACCGACGCCGCCTCCTGCGTCATGGTCGCGGCGTGCGGGCTGGACCTGGCGCACCAGCATCCCAACGACCCGACGATCGGCTGGATCAGCAGAAACGGCCTGCTCGTCAGCCCGTTCCCGCCAGGACATGCCGCAACGCTGTTCAGCCGCATGCACAGTCAGGGCGTGCTGGCCAGCACAACCGGCGCAACCCTGATCGTCGAGGCGCCCGTCGGCAGCCGCGCCGTCCGGGCCGCCCGGCTCGCCGCGGCGCTGGGCCGGCCGGCGATGGCCACCCCAGGCCCCGCCTCCGCCGCCACCTGGGCTGGCGGTCACGCCCTGATCCGAGACCACGGCGCCCACCTCGTCTCCAGCGCCACCGACGCCCAAACGGCGTACGCCACCACCCCTACCTGACGGGCACTACCACACACCAGGCCAGCCACCGGCGACCGGAGACCATCATGTCCCTCATCCCCTCGACCCTGCCCCATGGTGTGACCATCCCCCGAAGCCTCGCCGAACCCGACGCCCGCGCCATGCTCCACGTCCTCGCCAGCCACTACGGCTGGGCCCTGCTGGTGTACGGCCGAGAAGACGTCGAGCGCCAGCTCACCGCGAACGTCGGCGCCGGGCCGCACGGCCGGCGCCGCCGCCAGCTCACCGACGAGGAATGGCACCGCACCCGGACCACCAGCGCCTGGCTCAGCCTCGCCACCACGCCGCTCGACGCCGACGCCACCACCGCAGCGATCACCCGGGCGATCCGCCAGGCCGGGCTGGACTGCACCGAATGCGGCGCCGCCCTGACCGGCCCACCATCGGCGACCTGGGGCATGTGCCCGCCGTGCCTGTGCGGCACGGACCTGCACGTCCTGCGGACCCGGGCGTGCCCGGTCACCGGTGGCGAGCAGGACCACGACTGGACCCCGACCGCCTGCCGCGCCTGCGGCATCACCGTCGCAGACCAGGCCGCGAACCGCAGGCTCACCGCCGTCCGCGCCGCCTGAAAGCAACCCCCAGCCCAGTGCCGACCTGGACGACTGCCGGTCCGCTGCCGGACCGGCATGCCACCGACCACAACTAGACCGACCCGCAGGAGTTACCGATGACCGACGCCAGCCCTCACCTCGCCGCAGCCAGGGCCGCCGCCACCACGGCGAGCGAAGCCCACGCCCACACCGCAACACGGTTCGCGCTGAGCGCCTGCCACGTCGCCGCGCTGCTCACCGTCGACGAGTTGCCCGACGCCGCGAGCCTGACGTTCGACCAGGACGAGGACACGGTCACCGCCGAGACCACCATCGAGCTGCGCACCGTCCGCGCCGCAGACGGGCGGCTGCTGTGGTTCAACGCCTTCACCGGCTACCCGGTCACCGAGGAGCAGCAGGCCCTCGGCGATCCGCCGCCGCTGGACGCCGACCGCATCGCCGCGCAGCTCCTGGCGGCCTACGACGCTGACGCCGACGTGTTCAGCTACCCGGAACAGGCCGAACGAACCGGGGGTGACGCGGTCGCCCGCGAACTGGACATCGCCCGCTCGCTCGCCCCGCGCCCCGGTCGCGTCGTCACCGTCACCGCCCCACACGGCGAACGCCACGACTTCACCCTCACCGGCGACGACACCATCACCATCGACGACAACGGGACACCGCTCGTCGGGTTCACCACCACCGGCGCCGGCTGGTGGCCGGACCCTGACGAAACCTGGGAACCGCTGACCCCCGGCGGCCACACCACGGAACGGTGGATCGCCATCGAGGCGATCACCACCGAAGCCATGTGGCGCGACCTCGAACACGCGCTCGGCCTCCGCCTGCACGAGCTGGGCCGCTTCAAGCAGTGGTGGGACGGCGCCCGCATGCTCGACGGCAAATACGACCTCGACGCCGCCATTGCCTGGGCGCGTCGTCATCGCCTCCCCTACGAGGAGGCCCGGACCGTCCGCTACACGCCCGACGTCGACGGCAACGCCGCCGCCCCGCACAGCAGCCGGTCGAACTGAGCCCTGACGACGGCCACGCGCGTCGGCGTGCCACGCAGCCCCACGCCGGCAGTCGCACGCCCGTGCCGGAGCCACGGCCGACGACCAACCGGCCACCACAGGTGGCCGCAGCTATCTACGCAGACGACGAGGAGCCGACCACGTGAACAGCACGCACCCCTCCACCGACGCGCACTGGGAAGCCACGACCGCAACCGGCCCGTACGACTTCACCTCCGTCACCACCTCATGGGACGCCGACGAACAGGTGTACGTGACCCGCGTGTCGGAGAGAATCGGCGCCGCCTGGACACCCCTGGAATACCACCGCAGTACCACCGAGGAGGAAGCCCGCACCACGCACCGCGGCGCTGTTCGGCGCCACCCCAAGCGCGGCAACGCCAGCACCCTGCCACGCACATCCACCGATGGGCGCTGCACACGATGCGGCCAGCCGGACAGCGAACCACACGCCGATCGCTGCCGCGACTGACCCCATCGCCTCGCACGGGCGGGACGTCCTCCCGGCCGTGCGAGGCACCGACCGGCGGCAACCGACCCGTTGCCCCGGCCGGGCGCTTCCGCCCGTACAACACCACACCGCGCCCGGCCGACCGCCGACAGCGCCGTCCCAGCGCTCGCCGCAAGTCACCATCCGCCTCAACAACGCGGCCGAGCCCGCCGACACACGCACCGGCTCCGACCACGATGAGCCGCAAGGACGCAGCGGACCCGTCACCGATGCTGTAGCCGCCACGGCACGGCGAGCCGAACACCGCGCCGCGGATCTCGCACGTCCACCTCGAGAGGATCACCGCTGATGATCAGCTCGGCCGCGCCGCCGCACCGGAAGGACGCCGGCCCACACCGCCGGCGACGCATACGGCACTATCGGACCATGCCCGCCAGGAGTTCCGAGCCACCCACCGCCGCCGACCGCAGCGGCGACCCCGACGAGCTGATCGGCTCAGCGGAAGTCGCGCGGCTCCTCGGCTACTCCCGGCCGGACAAACTGCCCCAACCGCTGCTCGACGTCGCCGACGACACCAAGTACCGCGACAACGGAACGGTGTCCCAGCGGCAGTGGCGACGCGGCACCGTCTGGCGCTACCAGGACACCGCGGCCGGTGCGGAGATCGCCGGGCGGCCGACGGTGGACCGCGCCGGCATCGCCGAGCAGACCGGCGTCAGTCTCCCCGCCGTCGACAACTGGATCGGAAACGCCGCGAGCAACGGCTTCCCCGACCCCGTCGCCGGCCGCTGGTTGGCCGAGGACGTCGCAGCATGGCACCGAGCCTGGCTCGCCGCACAACGCGATGCCCTCACCACCGTCGACCGCAGCGGCGACCCCGACGAACTCGTCAGCATGGCCGATGCCGCCCGCATCGTCGGCTACGCCAGCACCGAAAGCCTCAACGGCTCGCCAATCCTCGCCTACCTCATGCAGCACAACGAGGCAGCCGACAACGAGACCAAGCCCGCTGGCGGCACCCGCTACCGCTGGCCCCGCCGGGTCGTCTGGGCGGCCGCCGACGCCCGCACCGCACGACGCGGCCGACGCGCAGGCGCCAGCCGCGTCATCGACCGCAGCGGCGACCCCGACGAACTCGTCAACGTCGATGAAGCTGCCCGAGTCCTCGGCTACCGGCACAAGTCCGGCCTGCCGACCAAGGTCCTCGACCTCGCCGACATCCCGAAAGGACCCGGCCAGGCCAGACGCTGGAAACGCAGCACCCTGTGGAGCATCGACGCCAACGCCTGATCCGGCCCGTCCAGGCAACGACGAAAGCCTCCAAACCCTTCTTGCGACGGTCCGCCGTGGCGCAGACCGCCGCTCCCGCCGACACCGGGCCGGGGCCCGCCTCAAGGGCGGCCCCGGCCCTGCCACCTCCGCCGCCGGTGAACGACGCACTCGCAGCGACATAGTCGACGCCTACCGCCACCGCGCCCTGTCGCACAGCTCGTGACAGCCGACACCGGCGCACACCCCGGAACGGTGCCGGTGGACACGCTTCGCACAATACGGTACGATAGTAGCTGTTCGGGAGGGGAGGCAAGCCCCGACCGTGACCCGCCCGCCATCAACCGAAAGGACACCGCGATGCTCGTGGATTCCGTTGAGCGCGCCGCACGAAGGCCCGACTACCTCGCCGTCGTCCCTGCATTGCAGCCGCAGTTGCAGCCCGACCCGACGCCCGACAGCCGTCAGGCGTTCACACTGGTCGACGACGCCCGTGCGCAGGTTCTCGACACCCTGCCGCTGCTGACCTGCATCACCCTGCCCGGAGGCACGATCACCCGCGAGCGTGTCGCAAGCTGGGCGCACGTCGAGGACATCGCCTACGACCAGGGCAGCGAGCTGATCGACGCCCTCAGTCTCGTGAACTGCCCCGACGCGCCGATGGGCGCAGCCGTCGTCGCCGCCTGGCGCGGCCTGGCCAGCGCCGCCCTGGCGTACCGCGACGGCCACACCACGTGGTGCGCCGTCACCAACGCGGCCGAGCGCTCAGCCCGGTTCATCCGCCGGGCGCACACCGGCACCGTGCACCGCTGACCGCACCCGTCCAGTCCGACGCGGCAGCGCCGCTTGCCGTGAGGTCCCACGGCAAGCGCAGCACAGCACGACGGTGCCGCGCCCGCAGAGCCCGAGCCACGCCCTGAACGATCCGGGGAGCGCGACGCGACCCCGACGGACCCGTGCTGCGCCTCGCAGCACGGGACCCGGGAACCCCCGTACCCGGCCCGTGTGCCCGTGTTCGTTGACAACTCCACAGCGGCATCCCACACCAGAACAACCGCCGAGACTCGGTCCCGATCGCAGCGCGCGACGTCCCGCGAACCTCGGCTCAGCCGCCATGAGCGGCCCATCACTCCATGACCACCGGTCCCGGCCCGGGAGGCAACCCGGACGGGCACCGGCCAGCTCACCGACCACCACCAACGAGGAGTACGCACGTGCCAACCACCACCGCAACGAAGCCCAAAACCAAGACCAAAGCCGCTATCCCCGCCGAGACGGCACCCGACCTCGACGTACAGCAGCCGAACGCCGAAGACGTCCCGCAGCCGCCGAAGGCCAACGCCGCTGCCCCCGCCGAGACGGCACCCGGCCAGGACGAGCAGCAGCCGAACGCCGACGACGTCCCGGAACTGCCGGGCCGGTACAAGGCACTGCGGATCGACCAGATCCAGCCCAACCCGGCCAACATCCGCGACAACGCCCAGGCGCTGCCCGGCATCGTGGACAACCTGCTGGAGGACGGCATCGCCGGGCTCATCGCCCCGCTCATCGTCATCCCGTTCGGCGAGCCCGACCGCTACCTCGCCGTCGACGGCGAGCAGCGGTACTGGTCGGCCGTCGAGGCCAAGCAGACCTACGTCCAGGCGATCATCCGTGACGACCTCGCGGGCAACGTCGAGCAGATCATCAGCATGCTGCGCCAGGTCCACCGCACGGACCCCACCGCCCACCAGCTGGCCAACGGCATCGAGCAGCTGGCCCTCTACGGCATGAGCGACGAGGACATCGCCCGCCGCACCGGCTACGCCTCCGAGCGCGTCACGGCCGCTCGCGCCGTGGCGAAGCTCGGCTCCACCATTGTCCAGCGCGCCGAGCAGTACGGCTTGGACATCTTTCAGCAGTCGACGCTCGCGGAGTTCACCGACGACCCCGACGCAGCTGAGAAGCTGCTGGAAGAGGCCGAGGAAGGCCCCTTCGCGTTCGACCGCGCCGTGGAGGAACTCCGCACTGCCCGCGCCGCCCAACAGGCCGCGACCGAGCGACGCGCCGAACTGGCCGCTGCCGCCGTCACGGTACTCACCGAGCGCGTCGACACCTACCTCAACCCGACGACGCAACGGGTCGACGCCCTGCGAACCGGCGACGGGCAGCGGATCAGCGACGAGGACCACGCCGCCTGCCCCAGCCACGCCGTCGCGGTGTTCGTCGGCTACGGCAGCAGGCCGGTCGAGATCACGTACTGCACCGAATGGAAGGCCCGGGGCCACGTCCTCGCCGACCATGTCACCGCAGCACGCAAGGGGCCGATGACGGAGCAGGAGAAGGCCGAGCGGCGGACCGTGATCGCGAACAACAAGGGGATGGAGGCCGCGAACGCCGTCCGGCGCAAGTGGCTGTCCGGCCTGCTCGCCGGTGCAGCCCTGCCCAAGGACGCCGACAAGCTGATCGCCGAGGTGGTGGCCGACCCCGGGTATCTGCTCGGCGTCTGGGTCAACGGCGGCCGCAAGATGCTCGACGAGCTGCTCTCGCCGGGCAAGACCAAGCGGCCTGGCGCCAGGCGGGTTCCCGCCCGCGCCAGCAAGACCCAATACCAGATGATCACCCTCGCAGGCGTCGTCGCCGCCCACGAGAGCGCCATCGCCCGCACCTCGTGGCGCGCCCCGGACGCCGGGACAGCCGCATTCCTGCGCTGGTGCACGCTCAACGGCTACAAGGCGGGCAAGGTCGAACAGCTCATCATCGACGCCGCGACCAGGCACACCACCGGTGCGCCACGGCTCACCCTCGTCACCGACGAGCAGCCCGCCGCAGCCGGGCACGCTGAGGCGGCCGACGAGCCGATCGACCTCGTCGCCGACGACGCGGACCTGGACCAGGCCGCAGCCGCCTGAGCCCCTGGTGCCGGTCGACGGTCCACCAACCGTCGACCGGCACCAACCGGCAGACACCACCACGACGAACCTGCCCACCCGGCAGCCGACCGCCGTCCGCACCACCTCGACGGCGAATGGTGACCCCGACCGGCGGGAGCCGAACGCAACGCATCCGTCTGCAGGTCGGCACCAGGTCCGTGCTCGGCGACCGCGTCGACCGGCCAGATACCGGCAGAGTGCGCCCTCCGGGCACGTCAGCCCTGCGCCGGCCAGGCCACCGCAGCCCGACACCAACGCCAAGCAACACGAACATCCGACCGGCGTGAGGTGCGGCGCGTGCTGCAGCGGCCCAACCACCGCGATCGTCGCCATCCTCGCAACTTCGGCCGGCAATCGACCGACCACCATCGCACCCGACCGACGACCGTCACGCCCGCCCGCCCGCCCGGGCGGAAGGCAAGCCGCCCCGGCCCAGGAAGCCAGCCCATTCTGTCGCACCCTTCGAAAGGAACCACCTCCGTGCCCACGCACGTCCCGGACCGTCCCGCGGCCCGCAACGAACCGGACCGGCTGCACGTCGTGCAGTACTCCGGCGGCATCGGCAGCTGGGCCACCGCCCAACGCGTCGCCGCCACCTACGGCACCGACCGCATGGTCCTGCTGTTCGCCGACGTCCTCACCGAAGACGACGACCTCTACCGGTGGCTCGACGACACCACCGCCCAGCTCGGCGTCCCGCTGACCCGCGTCTGCGACGGCCGCACCCCCTGGCAGCTGTACCGCGACATCCGCTACCTCGGCAACAGCCGCCTCGCCCCGTGCAGCTACCACCTCAAGATCATTCCATGTCGGCGGTGGCTCGACGCCCACGCCGACCCCGCCACCACCACCCTCTACATCGGACTCGACAGCTCCCCGCGCGACCGCGGCCGCGCCCCCGCCATCACCACCGGCTGGGCACCCTGGACCGTCCGGTACTCGCTGCTCGACCCGCCCCACCTCAGCAAGGACGAGCAGCTCGACTGGGCACGCAGCCTCGGCCTGCGCGTCCCCCGCCTCTACGACTACTCCATGCCGCACAACAACTGCGGCGGTGCCTGTGTCCGCGCAGGAAAGGGGCACTGGGCGCGGCTGCTGCAGGTGTTCCCCGACCGGTACGCCGCCGCCGAACGCGCCGAGGCGCAGCTCCGCGCGGAGCTCGGCGACGTCACCATCCTCACCGAGCAGCGCGCCGGCCACCGTCACCGGCTCACCCTCACCGACCTGCGTCACCGCGTCGCCGCCGGGGGCCGGCCGTGACCGCCACCCCCGCGATGCTGCCCGGCGCCGAGCAGTGGTGCCAGACCTCCCGCTCAGGTCACCGCTCCTGGCGCCGCACCAGCGAAGGCGGGTTCGACCCGGCCCGCTACATCGTCGCGCCGCTGCGCACCGCACCCGTCGCCCGGTTCATCGAGCAGCACCACTACAGCCGCAGCCGGGCCAGCACCGTCCTCGGCTACGTCCTGGTCGACCTCTGGCCCGACCGCGACCCGGACGCGACGTGGCTGGACCTCGAACCCCTCCGGACGGCCAGCCTGCCAACGCCGGCCCGGTCACACCGGCGTGGACAGATCGTCGGCGCGCTCACCCTCGGCAACCCGATGAACCAGCACACCCTCCCGAGCGTGTTCCCACGGCTGACCCCGTACCGGCAAGCCCTCGAGGCCAATCGACTCGTGCTGCTCGACCGGGTGCCCAGCAACGCCGAAGTCGTGGTTCTGCGCCCGCGCGTTCCGGATGGCCGGCCAGCTCGGCATCCGCGGCGTGCTCGCCTACAGCGACCCCGTCGGCCGTCACCGCATCCTGCCGACCGGTGAGACGGAGATCGTCACCCCCGGGCACTGCGGCGGCGTCTACGCGATCCTGGCCGCGCTGTTGTTGCGGCGAGCCCGAGGCGGCGTGCGCGTCCTGCTGCCCGACGGCACCACCCTCGTGGGACGCGCCGCGAGCAAGCTCACCGCGGGCGAGCGCGGCGCGCAGGGAGTTCTCCGCCGCCTGGTGAACCTAGGCGCGATCCCGCCCGCCCCGCACGCCGACCTGGCCGCCTGGCTTCCCGCGGCGCTGCGAGACCTCGGCGCCGTCGAGTTCCATCACCCGGGCAACTACAAGTTCGCGTTCCGGATCGGCCCGCGCCGCCAACGCCGGCGCGTCCACGTCGCCGGTGTCGTCGACGAGCCATACCCCACGCACATCGCACCGTCGATCGCCGTACCTGCCGGCGGCCAGCGGTGAACGCCGCATCGCGGTGGCCGTGGCCGAGCGGTACCTCACCGCAGCACCGACAGGCGCCGATGACAAGGAGCGACCCCAGTTCGCTCGCCGCTGGCTGGAACTTACCGCCGCCTGACCGGCCGCAGCACCCGACCGCGGATATGCGTCGGCCGGCGGTCACCCCGAAGGGAGAAACGCCCCCGAAGGGACGCACTGGCAAGTCCGCCGGCCGACTCCAGCCCACCACACTCCGAAAGGAGATGCAGCAGAGTGTGACGACAATACCAACTCCAGCCAACCGCGGCCACCAGACCATCACCCCGGCGCACGCACTGCTGCGAACCTCGTGGTCGGGCCACGGAAGGCCCGGGACGTCGCCTGCCGCAGCCGGGCCAGTACGGTCCGCGGGGGCCGCCAGGCGGTAACCCGCATGCGCGGTCGCGCACAGATACGGCACGATCAGACCATGCCCGCCGCACCTGCCGCACCGCGCTGGCCCGTCGACACCACCGGCGACCCGGCCGAGCTCGTCGGCTCCACCGAGGCCGCCCGGGTCGTCGGGCACCCGAAGCCGAACCGGCTCCCGCATAGCCTCCTCGAGGTCGCCGACGCCATCGAGCGCAATCCCGACGGCACGGTCGCCCGCCGCCGCTGGCGCCGGGACACCCTCTGGCGCTACGCCACCACCGTCATGACCAACCGGCGGACTGTCATCGACGACCGGCTCATGCTCGACCGGCTCGGCGTTGCGGACCGGCTCGGCCTGCACCTCAGCCGCATCGACGTGGCCATCGCCGGCTCACCGAGCAACGGTTTCCCGACACAGGTCGAAGGCCGGTGGTACCCCGCCGACGACGTCGACGCGTGGGACGACCAGCGCCGTCGCCAGCAACTCGACTCCCTCACCGCGGTCGACTACACCGGCGACCCCGACGACCTGCTCACCAGGGCCGACGCCGCCCGGGTCGTCGGGTACACCGCCGCCCGCAACCTCGACAACTCGCCCATCCTCGAGTACCTCCTCGCCCACAACAACGACGCGGACAACACCACCATGGCTGCCAGCGGCCGCACCCGGCTGCGCTGGCCACGACGCGTCGTCTGGGATGCAGCGCAGGCCCGCACCGGCAGCACCGGCCGGACCCGCGCCGCCACCCGCATTGTCGACCGCACCGGCGACCCGACCGAGCTCGTCGGCGCCGCCGAAGCCGCCCGCGTCCTGGGCTACCGCCGCCCCTCTGGGCTGCCCAAGACGCTGCTGAACCAGCCCGACGAGCCGGGCCCGCCGCGGCGCTGGAGACGCAGCACCCTCTGGGCCGCCGAAGGCGCTGACGAGCAGCGATAACGCCGTACCGGCCGGCGAAACCCGGCTACCGCTTCGGCAGCGCATCGTCGTCCCCCCACGATGCCAAAGCCCATCGACCGCAGCGGCAGCCGATACGACGGCGAGACCGGCAACCCAGACCAGCAGGACTCTCGGCTATTCCAGCGTGGCCACGCTCACCGACTCCACCGGATAGCCGACGGAGAAGCCGGCACCGCAAAGTCGCCGGCCAGGCAGCACCATCCAACGATTCCTCAGACCCGGTCAGCGGCGACGGCCGACGCCCGCCGCCGGCACACCGCCTGGCCGGTCGGCACAGCGCCGCCAGAGGTTCGCACCGAAGGTGGACACCAGTCGAGTAAATACGGTACGATAGTAGTTCTCCGGGAGCTAGGCAAGCCCGAGCGGACCCAGTTAACACGCAACGAGAAGTGACCACCGTGGCACTGCACGAGCGAAGGCATGGGCCGCTGGATGCTTTCAGCACCGGGGGTGTCGCAGTGACGCCGTCCCGGCCGGCACGGGCCACCACCACCTGAGCCGACAAGGCATCAGCAGCCAAGAAACACGGCTCCCGTGACGGCCACCCGCAACGGCCGAGAAGCCGACGCTGAGCACCGCACCAGCCCCACGTAGATCCAGTCGACCAGGAGGCGTACCGCATGACCGACCCGACCGACTCCTACCTCACCCAACTCGACGCCGCGGGCCCCCAATCCGACCAGGCGCAGTACATCGGCGCGCTCTGGAGCGGCATGCCGGCCATGACGCAACAGCAGTACCTGGACACCGCGATCGCCGTAATCCGCCGCTTCCACCCCGACGCCGTCACATTCGCCATCGGCCGCAACGAGCCCGCCGAGTACAACCTGACGCCAGGTCTTGTCACCAACGGCTACTTCCTGTGCGACGTCCACCTCATCGACGGGCACGTCATCGCCAGCGACGAGGAGATCATGCCCGTCTACGACGCCACATGGCCGCTGCTCATGTCCATCACCCCACCGGCAGAACACCAACGATTCCGGCTGAACCTGCGCCGCAGGACGACGAGCGTCATCGCCAGCACCTCGGAACGCGTCGTGCTCAACATGCGGGGCGAGACGGTCGCCTGACCCCGCCGTCACTCCGTCCGAATTCACCAATCCACAGCAGACGCTGGACGTCGCGACACCCACAACGAGACCGCCGGCCGTCGCGGGCACCAGCGGACGGCTGCAGTTCACGCCGAGCCACCGTGCAGGGCCTGCCGCCGAACCGCGCTCGCCGGCCTCACGGTCCCCGCACCTCACCTCGCCCTGACCGGCCGACCCACAGGAGCGCCGAATGTGCACCACCACCGTGACCGGCAGCATCGAGATCCGACCCGTCATCCCGCAGGACCTGTTCAACAGCGAGACCGTGCAGGCGGTCCTCGCGGACGTCGCCGACCGGATCGAGGTGATCCGAACGCCGGACCACACCGTCGAGTACACCGAGATCGTCCCCGCGAGCGACGAGGACTGCGTCGACGAACTCCAGCTCGCGGTCCAGAAGGTCGTCGACGTTCTCGGCGACGCGTTCGCGTACGGCCACTACATCCAGGCCTACGACGCCACCGAGCAGTGGCGCGTGCGCGTCGACGAAAACCACACCGCCGTGGTGGACGAGCCGCACATCGTCTACCCCGGAGACGGCGCGGTCGTCCGCCCGCACGAGGGCCTCGTAATTCTCACCGAGGTCCTCGCCCAGTGGGCCGGCGTCGACGCCGACACCCTGACCGCGGAGGTGATCACCAAACTCGCCGAGGCCATCCCGCACTCGCCAATCCCCGACGCCATGCACGCCCTCACCGCCGCGATCACCGCAAGCGAGCAGCCACAGCACACCTGACCGGTGCAGCAACCGGGGACGGCAGGCCCGAATAGCGGTTCGACCGTCTGCGGTGCAGCACGGTCGGCAGCCCTGCCCCGTGAAGCAGGGTGCTCGACGACGAAGTCCGCCGGGCCGCCCACCGACGTTGCCGCACTGCACGCCGCCCGTTCAACACCAAAACTCTAAGAACCAAAAGCTTCTGGCCTCGCTCCGCCGTGGTGCAGACCGTTGCTCCCGCGGACACCGGGCACGAGGACCGCTCGCAGAGCTCGCTCAACAGCCGTCCTCGTGCCCTGCGACCTCCGCCGCCAGTCAAACCCGACCAACCACCGCACCAGGCGGCCGGCGCGGCCCGAGCGGCGCAACACCCATGCCTGAGCGAGACGCTGCACCGCCGTCGCGCGCTCGGGAACCCCCGGTTCCCGAACCCTCCAGGCCAGCATCCTGCTGGACCCGGGCGCTCCGGGGTGCCCGGCAAAGCGAGCGGCACTCACCCACCGTCGTGGGTCCGGTCTGTCGCTTCCGGTGGGCTCCCCGTCCGCGCACCCCAAGGGGTGCCAGACCGCCGGTGGGGTGTCAAACGATGAAACTGTTTGACACCCCACCACCGGCCCGGCAGGTCAAGCCTGCGCGGACGGGGAGCCCACCTCCAGAGCCAGCCCTCTGCTGCAAGCAGACCAACTCACCCAACAACCGCCACCACCAGCACAAACACTTAAATTCATCGCCATCCGGGATAGCACCACCAGCAAAAACAAGGTATATTTAGACATGTCAGGGCGGGAAGGCAAGCCCACCCCGACGCCAGCCACCGCACCGCGAAGGGACCAGCACATGTCCGCGTTCCGCGACACCACCATCGGCGACCGCATCACGTGGCCCGCACACACCACCATCGACCGCAACGGCCAGCGCATCGAACTTCCCGCCGGAAGCGGCATCGTCATCGACCGGTGGCGCAACCGCACCCACAACATCACCGGCGTCGTCGCGAACACCGGCCCGAAAACGCCCGCCGCCCGTCCGGCCGACGGGCACCACTACGTCATCGCCGCAAGCTGCTACGCCTGCCACCGCCCCGCCGACGAGCACGGCGAACGCTGCCGCGCCGACGCCGCGCGACGCAGCCGCCGCACCATCCTCGCCCGCTGGCACTGGACCCGAATCCCGGACCACTTCATCGGCTGGATCCTCACCAGCGCCGACGACCGCACGATCGGCTCCGTCACCCGCGTCCCGGACGTCGAAGTCCCCGACGCCGAACAGCGAGGCGCGTACCGCTGGCACCCCTACACCGCCGACGGCCACCCGCTCACCGCCCGCCCCCTCGCCACCCTCGACGAGGCACGCCAGGCCGTGCACGAGCACTACCGCCTCCCCGCCAACTGCGTCTCATGGGCAGCGTTCGCCTACGGCATCGCCACCGTCCCGAACGACGCCAAGCTCTACGTGCCGCAGCACGCCGCGCCGGACGCCCACGACCACCCGCACGACGAGCCCGACGACGAATGCGACGGCCACGACCGCGAACGCACCGCCCTGCCCGTGCGCGCCGACGCCCTCGTGTTCTCGGGCGCATTGCCCTTCTGACCCGATCGCAACCACCCGGCCGGGCGGCGCCACGCGCGACACCGCCGCCCGGCCGGGGGCACCCCGAAGGGAGCGCGCCCGCGCCTGCCACGCCCGCCGAAATTCTCGCCGACCTGGTCGCCGCAACGAGCGGCCTCGCGGCCATCGCAGCCGAACGTGAGAATGACTACCTCATCGACATCGACGCCATCACCGCGCCATATTGGTTCGACGCCGACACCGGCATCTACCACCGCGACCGCGACGAATACCCGGACACCCGCAAAGCTTGCGGCCACTGCCAGGAGGACGACACCTGCCCCGACGACTACGAGCCCGACTGGGACGCCATGGACCGCGACCCGGAACCGTACGTCGAGACGGAAGCCGACGCGTGGTACGCCAACAACTACGCCGAGATCCAGCTAGCGCAGTACCTCGACTACCACGGGCGCAACGACGTCGCCGAGATGGACGCACTCGAAGCGCAGCGACGCGCCGACGCCGAACTCGCCCTCAACGACTACGGCCCCAACCGTGGATTGTGGACCTTCGAAAACCTCGCCGAACGGGACGGCAGCATGCTGTCCTGCCACCGCCGCACCTGCGCCACATGCGGTGACTGGGCCACCCACATTCACCCACCCTACGACCCGGACGGGCGACCCTGCCGCCGCTGCAACGGCACCGGCTACGACCCCGACGAAGACGTCCGCGACGGCGACGCCGCCGAAGACTGCTGCCACCGCTGTATCGGCCAGGGCATGGAACTCCGCTATACGATCTGCACCGTCGTCGCCGGGCCGATGACCCGCGTCGACCCATTCCAGTCCCACCCCGCCAGCCGGGAGCGCACATGACACAACCAGACAAGCGCACCCGCACGGGCCGCCGCATCGCCAATCTCGGTTTCGGCGCCGCCGCTATCGGCGTAGCCCTCGCCGCAGTCCTGCTCTTGATGCTCGGCGCGCTCACCTACCTGTACATCAGGCGCTGACCGCCGACGGCGCCGAGACCGCCGCCGAACCCTGCTCCGCGCTCTCGGCGCCGCCGGTCCGCGCACCCGCGCCCCGTACCGGACGCCCCGCCCGGCCGCGTCCCCGCAGCCGGTCCAGGTGCGCCCGCACGGCCGCCCCCGAAGCCCGCTGCCGCGCCGCCGCCACCGCCGCCACATCCACCCCGAGCACGTCCGCCGCGTGCTGGTCACCGCCGAGGACCGACGCCAACCCAGCGACCGCGACGTCATGCGCGGCCGACGCCGCCGCCAACCGCTTCCCGGACGCCGCCACCGCACCGGCCGCCGCCAGCTCCACCCGGTGCCGCTCCTGCAACACCCCCACTGCCTGATTCGTCGCAGCCCTTGCCATACCCCGACGCTAACCCCGCCAACCACTACCAGACCACCACTGGAATAGGGTCAATACTGGTCGGATATTGAGGCTCTCCTCATGGTGCGAAATCCACCTGAGTGGTCGTGACCTGCGCATTCCTCCACCTCACTCTGACCCCCCTTTTCCATGAGCACACCCCCTTGCATACTCGTAGGCCGCAAGGCGCGCGCAGCGCTCGTACGCTGGCTACATGCTGTCCATCGCGAAGATCCATCCAGGTCCGGGGGTGAAATACCTCCTAGACCAGGTCGCGACTGGAAAGCATGATTTCAGGTCAGCGCCGAACAATTCCGATGCCGCCTACTACGGCGGGGAAAAGGCCGAGGGTGAAGCGCCGGGATGGTGGGCCGGACAGGCGCAGGAATTGTTCGGTGTCGGTCCTTTCGTCGAGCCGAAAGAACTGGAACTGCTGATCGGTGAGGGCAGGCACCCGAGGAGCGGGCAGCAGCTCGGGCAGGTGTGGCGGCAGTACCCGCCGATGACCGACGCGCACCGCTCAGAGCTCGTTGAGCAGGCGTGGGCGCGGCTGCCGAAGGACGCGACGTACGAGCAGATCGCGAAGGTGTGGCTGGACATCTGGACCGCGCCGGAGCGCCGGCCGGTGTCCGGGTACGACGTCACGGTCGCGCCGGTGAAGTCGGTTCAGCTGCTGCTGGCGTTCGGCGACGCTCGGGTCCGGGCGCAGGCGATGGCCGCGCACCACAGCGCGGTCCGCGCGACGATCGCGCACCTCCGCCGGCACGCAGCGTTCACCCGCCTGTCCGGCGGAACCGTGCAGGCCGACACGGACGGGATTGCCGCCGCGGTGTTCGACCACCGGATGTCGCGCGAGGGCGACCCGCAGTTGCACTCCCACATCGTCATCTCGGCGAAGGTCTGCGTCACCAACGCCGACGGCTCCGTGCAGTGGCTCGCCCTGGACGGCCGCGCCCTCTACCAGGCCAGCATCAGCGCCCGCGTCGCCTACGAACGTGCCCTGGAGGTGGAGCTCGGCCGGCGACTCGGCGTGCGGTTCGCCGCCCGCGCCGGCTCGACGATCCGGGAGATCGCCGGCATCTCGGCCCGGTCGATTGAGCAGTATTCGAAGCGGCGGACCGCGGTCGAGAGCGCGCTGGCTGGCCACGGCCCGGACCACCCGGGCGACGGGCGGGTGCTGTCGATGCGGCGGTGGCGGCGCGCCGCGCAGACGGCCACCCTCGCCACCAGGCCGATCAAAGACGGTACGGAATCCACGGCGGATGCGATGCGCCGCTGGCGGCGCGAGGACCGCCACGCCGGCCTCGACACCGCCCGCGACATCCGGCGGCTCATCGCTCGGCCGGGCCGTGACGACGTCGGGCTGCTCGCTGTGCGGGCGTTGCGCCGGGCCCGTCGACTCGCCGCCGACCCGCGCCAGATCAGCGAAGGCGACGTCGTCGCCGTCCTCGCGCAGTTCGGTGTCACCGACGACGAGCAGGTCGTCGCGGTGCGGGATGAGGCGGTCCGCCGCGACCCGCAGCTGGCGGTCGTCCGCGCGGTCGCCGACGTGACCGCGGACCGGGCCGTGTTCGGCGTCGACCATCTCGAACTCGCCCTCGGCCGTATCCTGCACGTCGACCCGGCCGCCGGTGCCGGGCAGGACTGGCAGCGGGTCCGGCGGCTCGTCGTCCAAGCGGTCAACACCGGCGCGGGCGGGCTGCGGATCCTCACTCCACCCGCGCTAGTGCAGTACGGTCCGACGCTGCGTCGGGCCAGCGACAGGCAGCCGATCTACACCCGGCACCGGTCGCTGCGGCTCACCACCCGCGACGTCCTCGACGTCGAACAGCGCGTCATCGCCTACGCCGCCCACACCGGCGCGACCGCAGCACCGAAGGCTCTGCTGGACCAGGTCGCCGCCGACCTGGACCTGCTGGACGAGAAACGCGACGCGCTGCGGTTCGTGCTCGGCGATACCCGCCGCGTCGTCGGGATCGTCGGTCCCGCCGGCAGCGGCAAGACGTTCCTGCAACGCGCGGTCGGTGAGGTCGCCAACCGGATCGGACACCCGATCATCGGGCTCACCGTCGGGCAGAACGCCGCCGAAGTCCTCGCCGCCGCGACCCGCAAGGACGGTGCGATGGGGATCAGGACCGAGAACATCGCGATGTGGCTGCACGCCCAATCGCACCTGCCGAAGGGCAGCACCCCTGAGCAGTGGCGGTTCCGGCCGGGGCAGTGGGTGATCGTCGACGAGGCGTCGCAGGTGTCCTCCCGCGACCTCGCCAATCTTGTGCAGCTGCTCGACGCCGTCGGCGGCAAACTGATCCTCGTCGGTGACCCGGCGCAGGTCTCCGCCATCGGGCCGGGTGGCCTCTTCCGGTACCTCGCCGGTCTTGGATACACCACCGAGCTGCGTGAGGTGCGCCGGTTCGCCGAAGCCTGGGAGCGCGCCGCGTCGCTACGGCTGCGCGACGGCGACACCACGGTCTTGAGCGAGTACGAGCGCCGCAACCGCATCCGCATCGGCACCCGCGAGAATCTCACCGAACAGCTGCTGGACGGGTGGGCCGCGGACACCCTCAACGGGCTGCAGTCGCTGATGCTCGTGGAGACCGAGCAGCAGGCCGCCGAACTCGCCGCGCAGGCCCGCGCCATCCTCATCCGCGCCGGCGTCGTGCAACGCGGCCGGTCGGCGCAGCTGGCCAACGGCACCCGCGCCAGCATCGGCGACACCATCTGGACCCGCAGCAACGACCGGCGCCTCGTCGCCGACACAACCCTGCCGGGAGGGAAGTGGGTCGCCAACCGCGATACCTGGAAGGTCCTCGACGTCGGACCCGGCGGTGAACTGCACGTGCGGAACACCCTTTCCGACGCCGAAGTCACGCTCCCGGCCGGGTACGTCGCCGAACACGTCCAGCTGGCCTACGCCGCGACGGTCGACTCCGCCCAGGGCCGCACCGTGGACACCGCCCGGGCGCTCGTCGACGAGGCCGTCACCCGCGCGAAGCTGTATGTGATGTGGACCCGCGGCGCGCTGCTCAACGTCGTCCACGTCATCACGAACGTGGAGCGGCCAGAGCCGCTGCCGCCGGAGCCGCCGGTGTCCGGGGTCGCTGCGCTCGCCGACATCCTGCGCAGCGACGACACCGACCGGTCCGCCACCGAGACGGAACTGACGCTCCTGGCCGAGCACGACGCCTTGCACGGCCTGGGGCCGATTTTCGACGACCTCGCTGGCCGCGCCAACGCTGTGCGGTACATCGCGGTCCTCGCCGCCGCCGTCGGTCCCGGGCATGCCGCGCGGCTCGCCGTCGACCCGGCGATGCCCGCCCTCGCCAACCGGCTCGCCGCCCTCGAAGACGCCGGATACGACACCGACCGCGTCCTGACCGCCGTCGCCCGCTCCCGCGAACTCGGCACGGCCGAGAGTGTCGCGCAGGTCCTCGCCTGGCGCATCGACTGGCAGTACCAGCGGTTCGTCCCCGACCCGCGTCGGGTGGTCAGCACCGCGTACCGCACCTACACCGAACGCATCCCGCGAATCGCCGGCGTCCACGCCGACATCGTCGACGCCCTCGAACAGGTCGCCCAGATCGCCGACCAACGCGTCACCGGCCTCGCCGAACTCGCCGCCGACCACCGACCCGCCTGGGCCGCCGCCCTCGGCGACATCCCCGACCACGACGACCCAGCCGGCCGCCGGACCTGGCTGGCCAACGCCGGCGTGGTCATTGCCTACCGCGACCGATACCAGCACCGCGGCGACGACCCCATCGGTCCCGAACCGGGCCACCGGGACGTAGCACGGTGGACCGCGTGGCACCGCGCCTCGCACGTCCTCGGCGTCGCCACCCTCGCCGGGCAACTCCGCGCCGCGAACATCGTCGAACTACGCCACCACGTCCAATCGCAGCTCGCCGCCGACGCCACCGAACCGCCGTACGTCGCCGGGAAGCTCCGCGTCGCCCACCTCGACCTCGTCGACGCCGAAGACACCGTCCGCGGACTGCGGACCGACCTCGCCGTCGCCGAACACGCCCTCACTCGCGCAACGCGGCAGACCACACCACCGGCGCCACGCTGGTGGCAGATCGGCGCCCTCCGCGCATTCGCAGCCACCCGCCAGCCGGCAGCACCCGTCGACATCGCCGCGACCCGGCAGCAGGTCACCGACCTCCGCCAGCAGCTCGGCACTGCGACCGCCGACCTGCAGCAGCAGCGGACCGCCGTGCGCGACCTCGAAGGCGAACACGGGACCTGGCGCGCCTGGTACGACGACAACCTGCCCGTCCGCTATGCCGGCCTCGCCGCAGCAGCCGAGAACGCCCGCCGCGCCAACACCACGTTCCTGCGCATCACCGAGGTCCGCGACCGCATCCACGCCAAGACCGCCAAGGTACGCGCGGTCGACGACACCCGCCCGAAGCCACACAACCGGCCCGTCCCGGACCGGCTTGAAGACCTCGCCGCCGCCAGCCGTGACCGTCTCAAGCAGACCACCGATGACCTTGGCCATACCGAAACCCCGTCCGAGTCGGAGCATGACCTCGGGCTCTAGCAGAAAGCCCGTCACCAATTCAGCAACCTTTTCGGCCACCCGCCGGGATGCGAGAGACGGACGGTCCTTCAAGACCTATTCCAAGTGCTGGAGCACCTTCCGGCGCACTCGAAACGACGTGAAGCGACGCGGCCGGCGGCACACCCGCTGACCGTGACAAGTTCCGGTTTCCGCTGTCGCCCGAACGAGTCGATATTGGCTTGGACCGGCCCCCTCCTGTTGTCTATGGTCCTGGCACAACCAGCAGCTGAGGAGTATCGGCTCGGAACGTGAGGTGTATCGACGTAATGAGCCAGCGACGGAATCATCGAGTGCGTCCACGAACAGCCCGCCGCGCCATGCGGAAACTCGGCGATCGTTCCGAGCAGCGCGGACGTCGCGTCCCGCCGACCGTCGCAGGTTTCGAGGCGGCACTACGCGACCGCGGACACGACGGCGTCGGCGAGGCGTTGATCTCGCGACACAACCAGCGCTTCGAGCGTGCCGTCGACATCGGCCACATGATGCAATGCGTCGCCATGCCGCTGCTCGCGAGCTACCTGCCGTTGGCCACGACCGCTCTAGAACTGGGAGTGCATCCAGGCCGCCCTCCCTCCGATACAGGTCAGAGCTGGGAAGAGCATGTAGCGTGGGGACTGGACAGCGTTGCCGCAGCAGTGCGTCTCATCATAAGTCTGCAGCCGGTCGGCGCGGGCGTCATCGCCCGTACCCAACTGGAACGTTGGTCGTCGAACCTCGAGTTCAGCAGCGGCATCGACCAAATGCAGGGCGAGGCGACCGCCGCATGGCTCACAAGAATCTGGAGCACGCCGCCCGTCCGACCGCCGGACGGAGTCACAACTCCGGTCGGTGATCTGTTCGCCGACATCAGCGAACTGCTACACGGTCGCGGCCCACTGATGCCACTCGTGTGGCTCGACATCGCCGATGTCACCGACGCCCCCTCCAGCGAGCACGTCAAATTGCTCGACACCATCAGCGACGTCCTAGTGGTAAACCTCAGCCACCTCCGCACCTGCCTCGCCAGTGTCGCCGAAAACGAGGGCCGTCACGAGACGGCACAAATGATCAACATGACCCGCCTCGTCTCACCGACCCGCAGCTGGCTGCCCGACCTGCGAGCATTCCTCTTGCCGATGACGCCCTACATGTTCAAGCAGCCGGGTGTCGACAACATCCTGGGCGCGATGGCCAGCGGGCACCGGCGAGTGACCCTGGCGTTGCGCGCAGGGAGGCGCCCCACCGAGCCTGCGGAACTATGGCCCGCTCTGAGCTTTGGCGCCCACCGATTCCGGGCGAGCCAGCATGCCGCCTTTGCCCACACGTGGGAGCAACAACTGCTCGGCGACCGGTTCAAGGGAAACGGCGTTGACAACCTTGCGGCCGAGGCTGTGTTGGCCGGCGAGATGGCAGCAGTGCTGGCGCTGTGGCTACGCCAGGATCCCGGCAGGCGCTCAGCGGCGGACGCATTCGCGATCTGTGCATCGGGCCTACGGTCAGCGCAATGGCTGTGGCTCGAGGACGACAGCCGCGGCATGGGCTGCCTGCGGACCGTGATCGAACAGTTGGCCCGCGCCCGTACGTGGCGCCTGAAGCCCGAACGCGCCAGGAAGATCGAAGCCAACCCGAACGCTACCCCGCGCGACTGGGTCGAGGGCGCCGGCTGGAAGCGCTTGAACCTGCTGAACCGAGCCCTCGGCGAGTTCGCCCACGGCTCAACCAAGACAAACTGGGAACTCGCCCGCAAGGCGCTCGTGGCACTGCAGGACAACACAGAAGCCGATGAAGCGAAATACCGGGGCCGCACCCATGCCTTGGCCGCGATGATCTTCATCCTATCCGTGGAATGTGCGGCCTGGGTCGACGGTTTCAGCGCTCAGTTGGGCCAGGCGTACCGCCGAGTGATTCGTGTCGACGACACGCTCGCCGACCGCGCCATTGAGTCGCTGCTGAATCGATCTTGGGAGAAGCGCGGCACACCGCTGCGGTAGGGGTTCACCAGCTGGTGCGATCGTCTCGCCTCTCAGGCCTCCTTACCACCGTGATCGTCGCGTGCGCAGCAGACGCCCGTAACGTGCCGACGTTGAGCGCAAGTCAGGGCTCCCTGTATGCGCCAGCGCCATGTGTTCATCTTGCTGGTGGGGCATGACGGGTTGACGGTCGGTTAAGAGCGGCTCGGAGATTGACCTGGCGGAGGCCTAGGTTGCCGACGATCCTGCGTGCGGTCGCGGCCGCAGCGTCGTCGGTACCTCCGGCGACCGCGATGATGACCTCGAGATCGTCGCTGCGGTGGAAGTGCGTTCGCTCCAGCGGCTTTTGCAGCCACCGGTCGAGAACGTCCAGGCAGGCATGCGGCTCTTGGTCTGCTAGCGCGGCGAGCCGGGCCAGAACGGGCGGGTCGAGGGTGAACGACTCGACGAGTTCGACGACGGTACGCAGCTGCTGCAGCGCCCAGCGGTCGGGAAACAGGCCCGACGTGAACCAGGTGTCGAAATGGGTGAGCTCGGCAGAGTCGCCGTCGTTCCGGGCTGCGTCAATGCGGTACTGCCATAGCCGCATCAGCCGCTCGCGCCGAGCCTCGTCAGGCGCCAGGCGCGCGAGGCTGGCGCCAACGGAGCCGAGAATGGTGGCGCTTGCCGCGGCGGGACACCGGTCGTAGAACTGCTGGAGCAGCCGGTCGTCGTCGTCCAGGCTCAACAGACCCCACCAGTACCGGTTGCCGAGGTGGTCGGCGAGCAGCTCGGCCCGGAGTATGTCGACCTTGGCGGTGGCCTGCGGATCAAGCAGTTCAACAGCTCGTCGGTAGTGCTGGCGCAGCAGTGGCCAGGCAGCGTCGCGGACGGTCACGTGCAGGTACGCGTCCCACACCACGACCCAAAGATCGGCCTTCGCTGGATCGAGGGGAAGCATCTGGTCGAGATGCTCGACCGTCCATCTGGGGTCGAGTTTGGCGATGACGTGCAGGAGCTCACCGAACACTGCCCGCACGCTGAGGGCACCATCGGCCGCTGGATCGACGTGCTCACCGAGCAACGCCAGCGCCGCGGTCACATCCTCGTGGCGCTCGTCGTGCAGCGCTCGGAGCCCTTCGGCGACGACGGCGCGCAGTGCAGCAGCCCTAATCGACCGCTCGGCGTACGCGAGATAGAACTCGCCGTGCCACGGCTCCTCATCACTGTCGGCGGCGGGATCAGGGTCGCCGCATCCGCCGGCGACGAGCCGCCAGATCCGCTCACGGTGAGCCGCCTCGTCCGGAATCCGTTGCCGTTGCGCTCCGACGCCCAGTAGCCGGAGAACGTGCAGTAGAGGAGCACGCCAGCGCCTGCCTGCCAGGCTCTCGACGCCCTGCGCCATCTCCGCTTCGGCCTGCTGTTGGACCCAGCTGCACAGGGTGAGGAGCGATTCCCATGCATGCTCGGGAATTGCTGCTGCCGCTTGGGCGAAGCCGTCCATGACCGCGGTGATGGCAGCCGGTCCGAGCCCGATAAAGACGGTTGCCTCAGCAGCGTGCTGAGCCGGTCGCCCGGTGACCGCGGCGGTGACTCCCTGCGGCGTGGGCTTCTCGTCCTCGTCGTCCTGGCCGTCGAGCGGGGGCAGCTCCAGCAGCATCTGGGCCAGCTGGGTCGGGTCCAAAGTGCTGGCGTCCAGCGTGCGGTCGTTGCGCTCTGTCGCCTCCCAGCCGTACGAGATGGAGTCGTGAGCGGTCCAGTCGGAGGCCGCCCCGTGGGTGTCGATGAGTGTTTGATACAGGTCCCGACGGCGGCCGGTGAGTCTGGAGGCGACCGCGTCGAGGAGGTCTCGCTGCCAGCGCTGCTGTGCTGCGGTGAGGGCTGCCTCGTCGATGTGTCCTTCGGCGAGCCGCTGGTGCATGTAGCGCCACGTCGACGGGTCCGGGCCGTGCTCGATCCGGCGGAGCATGGTCTGGCGTTGCCGCGGGGTGAGCCATCCGGCGCCGGCGGCGATGAGTTGGACGACCTCGCGTTGGGACCGGTCATGGCTCAGCACCTGGGCGTCGGTGAGGTACCGTCCGACGATTGTTGGGTCGGTGGCGCCGTGGACGGCAAGCAGGTGCAGCGCGAGTCGACGGAACCGGGTGTAGGGGCGCGGCGTCAGCTCGCCGATCACGTCGGCGAGGGTCGCAGTCCCGGCGCGGAGCATCTCGTCGACGGCGACAAGGACCGCGTCGATGAGGGCGTTACGCGGGTCGTTCGTGGTTGTACGGAAGTTGTGTTCCATCGCCGTGCGCCACAACCCGGAGCGGTACTGCGCCCCGGAGGCGTGGCCGTCAGCTGCGTCTTGTTCGAGGAGGTCCAGCAGCAGCCGGAGGGCGGGGAGGCCGGATGCCGCCACAACTGTCGGCATCGACTCCCGAAGGATCTGTACGTGCTCGTATCGTCCCAAGGTTTGTCGAGGCAGCGGCTGCAGCAGCGACCGCATCAGCTGTAATGCGAGCGCTGCGTGACCGCCCTCGGCTAAATGCGCGGCCAGCTTTCCGGCGTCGCTGGGGACTGCTACGCCGAACTGGCTGGAGATCATCGCGTTGACCTGTACGGCCAACGGCGCTGCGAGGTCGGCCGGGACGGCGAGACCGATCCGGACCAGGTCCCAGATTACGGTGATGTTGTCAGTGGCCGGCACGCCGAGCGCTGCGGCGATGGCGCCCTCAGGATCGTCCGCCGCCACCCGCGCCAGGTAGAACGAGGCCGGCCAGTTGGGCATGGCCAATCCATCCGGGGTCGGTACCGGGGCGGGTGGCAGGGCGAAGAACCCGGCTGCGTGCAGCGGCCGGAGCCAGCGCGCGTCCGCTTGGCCGAAGAACCGGCCCAGGATCGCTGCTGCCGTGCCGTCGGTGGCCGTGCCCCCGAGGCCAGCGCGGTGCAAGGCGTCCTGGAGCACACGGATGCCGTCGCTCAACCGGCCACGGTTGGCGAGGGCCTCGGCCAGCATCACGATTACGAACGGGTCCGGCTGCGACGCGTCCGCGTCGACCTCGGCCTGCAGCAGGTCGATGGCGGTATCCGCCGCACCCGCCGACAGCAGATGCTCGGCCGCGTAGGGCCGGTCGTAGGGCAGGAACGCCGACGGTCCGGACCGCAGCACCTCAACAGCGCTATCCACGTCGCCGTCGCTGACGAGGAGCAGTGCGAACTCCGCCCGACCAACCGGGTCGCCACGGTCGCTTGCCGTGCGATACAGCAGACCTGCATGCCGGCGGGCTTCCGGGTGACGGTCGACGTAGCGTCGCAGTTGGACCCGGTCGTACGGCAGACCGTGCTCAGCCCACGCCTGCCATGCCGACGCCGGTACCGGTTCGTCGGCCTCCTGCTGGGCGTACTGCACCAGAAAGTCGGCTGCACGGTAGCCAGCGGTGAATCGCACCTTCCCTTGCCCGTCCGGCACCAGCGCCCTCGCCGCACGCTTCACCTTGGACGTCGCGAACTTCACGGCGTCCGGGAACCACGAGTCCGGCGCATCCGCCTGTTCATCTCCGGTCAGGTACCCCGTCGCTGCCGCACGGAGCACGTCGACGGGAATCAACGCCCGGATCCCGACGACCCGGGCATGGACTGCGACGCTGATCAGCGCCGCACCGTACGGGTCGGCGCGCTGCCGCCACCGCAACACCAGGTCCTGCGCCGCGGCCAGAGTCTGCGTGAACCCGACGTCAACCGCCTGCAGTGACTGGACTATGCGCTCATCAGCACCCGCGAGCAGCTCCGCACGTTCCCGCTCGGCAGCCGTCAGATGCCCGTTGACCATGATCACCGTGGCGCGGCGCAGAACTTCACGCGCCGCCGCGTAGAGGTCCTGTTGGTCGGCCGCCACGACGTCGGTCCGCATGGTGTATTCCGTTGTCCACATCGTTCCGGCGACGATGAACCCCAGGTCCTGCAACCGACGGACGGTCGCCGCTGTCACCACCGAGTCGGCACCCAGGACATCGTGCAGATCGTCGAGCCAGACAACTACCCCTTCGCCTGGGCCTGCAGTCAGTTGCTCGAAATCGGCAGCGGATCGCGGTCGGACGACTGCCGACGCCGGCAGGGCCGCCCGTACGGCCTCGTACAGGGTGCGGGTCTTGCCCACCGACGATCCGCCGACGAGCAGGACAAACCGACCGGGCCTCAGACACGCCTGCACTTCGGCGTCGACGTCGCGGCCGACGTAGGCCGGCATTCCGTCCGGTCCGCCGGCCATCCTGATCGCGGCATGCACCCCGAGATCCTGCGGGTCGGCCTCTGCAACTGGCACCACCGTCAACGGCTGCCGGACCGAGGCCGACGGGGTGGCTTTGACCGTCACGGCTGATCTGGTCCGGCGGCCCCGTCGTCTGTCGGACTCGGCCGCTGCGGCGTGCCGGTGCTTCTCCCAGGCGGTACGGGCCCCGGGCTTGACCCCGCCCGGGCAGCGGAGCAGCAGGTACTCGACCACGGCCCACAACGCGGGCGGGTCGCTTGGGACCGATCCGCCCTTGAACCACCCGCTCATCGTCGAGTCGCTCAACGTCACCGGCGGTGTTCGCCCAGCCGCACTCTTCGCTATGGCCTTCAAAGTCGGCTGCCCCGCCTCCCGGCGCAGACGGCGGAGGGCGTCAGCGAACGCCACCGCCACGCTGCGGTCCGAGGAGGTCATCGCACCATCCAACACCCCAATTTTGATCTTCGGCCGGGACGTCCCCGAAATACTCGGAACATACGCCATGAGCTGCTGATATTTGTCGTCGGAACGCCAGATGACCTCGTCGGAACTGGCTGGCGCCGCCATAACGGAACCCGTCGGCGAACGGCGCCGACCGACGGAGGTGGAGCACGAACATGCTGAACGACATCCTGGGCGTCCTCGCAGCGGGAAGCCCATACTGGGCAGCGATCATCGCCGGCTACGCGATGGTGACGATCTTTGCGGCCGCAATGGCGATCATGGCCAGGACACCGTCGCGGCGACTCGCCGCGACGCGGGTCCTCGCACTGCTGACGCGGCGCTCCGAGTGCCCGTGTCTGCCGCCGAGCGGCGGAGTTCCGGAGCATCGCCGGGCACTCATGCGGCGACGGTCGTCCCCTCGCGGCAGCAACGGACCCGCGAGTCGGTGATCCGGGTGCTGATGCCGTCGTGGGGGGCGCCGAACGACCGCAGCGCGCACGCCCCCCCGCCCCCAGCGCGCCCCCCCCCACACGAGAGCAGCGGCATAGGCGC
>NZ_JBFAIC010000086.1:0-38791 GCF_040654515.1 Dactylosporangium sp. NPDC050688 | reverse complement strand
ACCCGCGGCGCGATCGACACGTTCCCGTGGAACGGCAAGCAGGTCATGGACATGCAGTTCGGCCCCGACGGCGCCCTGTACGTCCTGGACTACGGCACCGGCTACTTCAACGGCGACGCCAACTCGGCCCTGTACCGCTACGACTACGTGGGCGGCGGCAACCGGGCGCCGACCGCGGTGGCGAGCGCGAACAAGACCTCGGGCGCGGCGCCGCTGACGGTGGCGTTCTCCTCCGCCGGCTCCAGCGACCCCGAGGGCGGCCCGCTGACCTACTCGTGGGACTTCGACGGCAACGGTACCCAGGACTCGACCGCGGCGAACCCGTCGTACACCTACACCACCAACGGCACGTACACCGCGACGCTCACGGTGCGGGACAACCAGAACGCCCCAGCCACGTCCAGCGTGCTGATCAGCGTCGGCAACACCGCGCCGGCCGTGACGATCAATGCGCCGGCGTCGGGGCAGCTGGTGTCCTTCGGCGACAGCGTGCCGTGGAGCGTCACGGTCAGCGACCCGGAGGACGGCACGATCGACTGCACCAAGGTCACCATGACCTACGTGCTCGGCCACGACCAGCACGCCCACCAGATCACGGCACAGACCGGCTGCTCCGGCACGATCACAATCCCGGTGGACGGTGAGCACGACGACGCGGCGAACATCTTCCCGATCTTCGACGCGCAGTACACCGACAAGGGCGGCCTCACCACGCACGCCCAGAACATCCTGCAGCCCCGGCACCGGCAGGCGGAGCACTTCAAGACGTCCTCCGGCATCAACACGTTCACCAAGACCGCCGCCGAGGGTGGCAAGACCGTCGGTGACATCCACAACGGCGACTGGATCTCCTTCGACCCGTACAAGGTGAACAACGCCACCTCGGTGCTGGTCCGGGCCTCGTCCGGCGGCACCGGCGGCACGGTGCAGTTCCGCACCGGCTCGCCGACGGGCACCGTCATCGGCTCCGCCACGATCCCGGTCACCGGCTCGTGGGAGACGTTCACGACCGTCACCGCGCCGATCACCAGCCCGCCGGCCGGCACGACGTCGCTGTACGTGACGTTCGCCGGGACCGGCACGGCCGCGCTGCTCGACCTGGACAGCTTCACGTTCACCACCACCAGCGGCGGGGTCGGCCCGGTCAAGGGTCTGGCCGGTAAGTGTCTGGATGTGCGTTCGGGGGCGACTGCGGACGGTACGCAGATCCAGCTGTACACGTGTAATGGCACGGCTGCGCAGACGTGGACGCGTACCGGTCAGACGTTGCGGGCGTTCGGTAAGTGCCTGGATGTGTCCGGTGGTGGTTCCGCGGACGGTACGAAGATCCAGTTGTGGACGTGCAACGGGTCGGGGGCGCAGAACTGGGCGCCGAACGCCGACGGGACCTTGCGGAACCCGCAGTCCGGTAAGTGTCTGGACGTGTCCGGTAACAACTCCGCGGACAGCACCGTCGTGCACCTGTGGACGTGCATCAGCCCGGTGCCCGCCAACCAGAAGTGGACCCTGCCCTGACGAGGTGATCGGGCGCCCGCGCCGCCACGCGGGCGCCTCCCTCTTTGCTAAGGAGATTCCGTGCGCAGATCCCTCGCCGGTGCGGGCGCCGCCATCGCCCTCGCCGCCAGTTCCCTCATCGCCGCCAGCCCGGCCGTCGCCGCCGACGCGCCCTACGACGTGCTCGTGTTCTCCAAGACCGCCGGGTTCCGCCACGACGCGATCCCGGCCGGCATCACCGCCATCCAGCAGCTCGGCGCGGCCAACAACTTCACCGTCACCGCCACCGAGGACGCCACCCGCTTCACCACCGCCAACCTCGCGCAGTTCGAGGCGGTCGTCTTCCTCAACACGACCGGCGACGTGCTCAACGACACCCAGCAGGCCGCGTTCGAGTCGTACGTGCGCGGCGGCGGCGGGTATGTCGGGGTCCACGCGGCCGCCGACACCGAGTACGGCTGGCCGTTCTACGGCACGCTGGTCGGCGCGTGGTTCTCCTCGCACCCGGCGATCCAGCAGGTCAACTCGAAGACCGAGAACCGGGCCCACCCGGCCACGGCGCACCTGCCGCAGACCTGGACCCGCACCGACGAGCTGTACAACTACCAGAGCAACCCGCGCAGCGGCGCCCGCGTCCTGGCCACCCTCGACGAGTCGTCGTACTCCGGCGGCACCATGGGCGCCGACCACCCGATCACCTGGTGCAAGACGATCGACAGCGGCCGCTCGTTCTACACCGGCTTCGGGCACACGCAGGAGTCGTACGCCGACGGCAACTTCCGCAACGAGCTGCTCGGCGGCATCCGGTACGCCGCGAAGCGCGCCAAGGCCGACTGCCGTCCCGAGAGCGGCTACACCGCGATCTACAACGGCGCCACGACCGGCTGGTCCCAGTCCGGCCCCGGCAGCTTCAGCAACACCGACGCGACGCTCACCTCCGTGGGTGGCATGGGCCTGTTCTGGTACAGCGCGAAGCAGTACACCTCGTACTCGCTGAAGGCGGACTGGCGGCTCACCGGCGACAGCAACTCCGGCATCTTCGTCGGCTTCCCGAACCCCGGCAGTGACCCGTGGGTCGCCGTCAACCAGGGCTACGAGATCCAGATCGACGCGACCGACGCCGCCGACCGCACCACCGGCGCCATCTACACGTTCAAGTCCGCGGACATCGCGGCCCGCGACGCGGCGCTCAACCCGGCGGGCGAGTGGAACACCTACGAGCTGCTCGTCGAGGGCCAGCGGATCCGGGTGTACCTCAACGGCACGCTGATCAACGACTTCACCAACACCGACCCGAACCGCAACCTCGACGGCTACATCGGCATCCAGAACCACGGCAGCGGCGACGTCGCCTCGTTCCGCAACGTCCGGATCAAGGACCTGGGCGGCACCCCGTCGACCGACGTGACCGTGCAGGCCGAGTCGTTCACCTCCGTCAACGGCGCGCAGGCGTTCACGAAGGCCGGCGCCAACAACGGCCAGACCCTCGGCTACATCGACCCGGGCGACTGGGCCGGCTACAACAACGTCAACGTCGGCGGGGCCACGTCCTTCCGGGCGCGGGTCGTCTCCGGCGGCCCCGGCGGCCAGATCCAGATCCGCACCGGCTCGCAGACCGGCACGGTCCTGGGCACCGTCAACGTGCCGAACACCGGCAGCTGGGACACCTACGCCAACGTGACCACCACGCTGACCGGCGTGCCGTCCGGCACCGCGAACATCTTCCTGACGTTCACCGGCACCGGCACCGGCCTGTTCGACGTGGACGACATCACGTTCGTGAAGTCCTCGACCCCGCAGACCGGCGTCGGCCCGGTCAAGGGTCTGGCCGGTAAGTGTCTGGATGTGCGTTCGGGGGCGACTGCGGACGGTACGCAGATCCAGCTGTACACGTGTAATGGCACGGCTGCGCAGACGTGGACGCGTACCGGTCAGACGTTGCGGGCGTTCGGTAAGTGCCTGGATGTGTCCGGTGGTGGTTCCGCGGACGGTACGAAGATCCAGTTGTGGACGTGCAACGGGTCGGGGGCGCAGAACTGGGCGCCGAACGCCGACGGGACCTTGCGGAACCCGCAGTCCGGTAAGTGTCTGGACGTGTCCGGTAACAACTCCGCGGACAGCACCGTCGTGCACCTGTGGACGTGCATCAGCCCGGTGCCCGCCAACCAGAAGTGGACCCTGCCCTGACCGGCACCCGTTGGCGGGGCCCCGGGCGTGCCCGGGGCCCCGTCGCCGTGCCACGGGCGGTTAGGCTGCCTGGGTGCTGGGGACACGGGTGAGGTTGACACTGGCGTCGGTGATGGTGCTCGGCCTGGCCGCGTGCGGTGGCCAACCGGACAAGACGGGCGCGGCCGCGGCGCCGCCGAGCCTCGAGACACCGGCCACGTCCTCCCCGGCCGCGCCGTCCGCGTCACCCCCGGCCTCACCCTCACCCTCGGCGAAGCCGTCGGCCAGCAAGAAGCCGGCACCGAAGCCGTCCTCGACGCTGAAGAAGCAGGTCGCGGCCGGCGGTGACACCGGCGGGGCGAAACCGCCCGCACCGGGCGGCGACGGCGTGCCGGCCACCGGGGCGGGCACGTTCACCGTCGCGGCCGGCGGCACCGGGATCGTGGGCGGCGGCGCGACCCTCGTCAAGTACCGGGTCGAGGTCGAGAACGGCATCCAGTGGGGCGCCAACCCGGTGTGGACCACCGACAAGACCGCGGCCGAGGTCGAACGTGCCCTCGGCGCGCAGCTGGGCTGGACGATGTCCGCCGAGCACCCGGTGACGTACGCGGCCAACAAGCTCACCGCCGCCAGCTGGTCGTTCCAGCGGGTCAGCGGCGAGGACTACAGCGTGCGGCTGCGGCTGGCGACCCCCGGCACCGTCGACAAGCTGTGCGCGTCCGTCGGCGTCAGCACGCAGGGCATCTACTCGTGCCGGTACGGCCAGACCATCCTGCTCAACCTGCGCCGCTGGCTGAAGGGGATCGACGGGGCGCCCGGCGTGGACTTCCACGCCAACACCGTCAACCACGAGATGGGGCACTTCCTCGGCTTCGACCACATGAAGTGCCCGGGCGCCGGGCAGCCGGCCCCGATCATGCAGACGCAGACGATCGCGCTCAACGGGTGCACGATCAACTCGTTCCCGTTCACTGCCGAAGGGACCTTCGTCCAAGGTCCCTGGGCACCCAGCTGAGCCGTTTGCTCAGCGCGGCCTACTTCAAGCGGCGCAGCAGGTCGATGACGTCGGCGTCGTACTCGCGCCACTCCCGGTCGGGCTTGAAGCCGAGCTCGGCGTTGACCTTCAGCAGCGGCTCGTTCTCCTTCGCGTTCCACGTCTGCACGTCCAGCAGGTGCGGCTCCGCGGCCCGCAGCTCGAACAGCATCCGTGCCTTGATCGCCCGGCTGATGCCGTACCCGCGGTGCACGGGCACCTCGATCGTGTCGTACTGGTCGGCGCGGGTCGGCCGCTGCGCGGGCACCACGACCTCGGTGAGGCCGGCGATCGTGTCGGACGCCTCGTGCACGGCCAGCACGATGTACGGCTTCAGCCCGCGCGCGTGCAGCGTCGCCAGGCTCGCCCGCAGCCGCTCCGCGTCGTAGGAGCTGGGCCGCAGCTCCAGGTCCGCCGCGACGGACGCCCGGGCCGCCTCCTTCGCCGCCGCGTAGCCCGCGTAGTGCTCCTCCGGCGGGCCACCCGGGTGGTACTCGACCCGGTAGCCGGCGCCGATGCCGGCGGCCATCTCGCCGAGCCGCAGCCAGTCGACGCCGCCCAGGTCGAGCAGGTTGCGCTGCTCGATGAACGCGCACTCGAACCCGAACGACTCGAAGAACTTGACGCTCGGGGTGCCGCCGATCACCTCGACCCCGACGGACTCGAAGCCCTCTTCGGCGGCCCGCCGCGCCACCGCGGCCAGCAACGCCGTGCCGACGTGCCCGCGGCGCGCCGCCGGGACCACCGACAGCTCCAGCACGCCGATCTCCTCCAGCGCGAGCAGGCTGGCGTGCCCGAGCAGGGCCCCGGACTCGTCGACGGCCAGCCACGACGTGCGCCGCTCACCGGGCATCGTCACGGCGAGATATTCACGGAACTTGACGTCCCGCCACGGCGGATCCTCAGGCACGTCGAACGCCACGATCTCGTTCAGCGCCCGCAGCACCGCCTCGATCTCGGCCGCGGACGCGGTCCCTGGGTCCCACTCGCGCACCATCACGGAGTCAAGCTTGCCTACCTTTGTGGCTCAGCGGAAGTACCGCGCCGCAGAGCGTGGCCTTCAACTGCCCGGAACTACCCGGTCCGGTCGCGCCGGCCGTAGTCGTTCGTGGCGTTGAACACCGCCGTGCGGTACTCCTCGGGGATGTTGTACGCGTGGATCGCGGCGTTCCAGCCCTCCAGGGTGGACAGGTCACGGCCGTTGGCGCACAGGTACGCGGCGGCGGTCAGCGCCGCGTCGTCGATGTCGTTGACGTCGGTGACCCCGTCGGCGTCGGCGTCCACGCCGAACTGCTTCCACGTGCTCGGCAGGAACTGCATCGGCCCGACCGCGCGGTCCCAGGTCTTGTCGGTGTCGATGGTGCCGCCGTCGGTGTCGCGGATCGCCTTCCGGTCGCTCTGCCCGTCCAGCGGCGGGCCGATGATCGGCGGCACCGACTTGCCGTCCTCCTGCACCAGCGAGCCGTTGGTGCGGCCGTGGTCGGACTCGATCTTCGCGATGCCGGCGAGCGTGGTCCAGGTCAGCTTGCACCCGGGGGTGGTCCGGGCGGTGATCAGCTCCGCGTAGCCGTACGCCTGCATCGCCACGGGCGGGATGTTCAGCTTCACGGCGCGCGGGCCGGCCCACGCGGCCAGCACGTCGGCCGGGCGCTCCCTGGTGCCGGCCGGAGGGCTGAACGACGACGCGGGCGGCATCGGTGCGGGCGCCTCGCCGGTCTCGATCCCGCCCGGGGTCGCCGTCGGCGGCGGGGCCGATCCGCCGGCCTGTGGCTTGGCGACCGCCGGGACCAGGTAGCGGCCGGCGGCGAACGCGGCGCCGAGCAGCAGCGCGATCGCCAGGCCGGCACCGGCGGTCCGGCCGGCGGGGCGGCGCAGCCACACCAGCAGGCCCTCCAGCCGGCTGGGGCGGCTCTGCAGGACGTCGGCGGCGGTGGCCGCGGGAGCCTCACCCGCCGGAGTGATCTCGCCGGGCTCCTTCGCCGCATGCTTCGGCACGTGCCGCTGCGCCGGCACGGTTTCGTCCTGGTCCGCTGCTTTGGGTGCCGCGTCGGGCGCTCGCTCCGGCGCTGGTGGGCGGAGTGCGGTCACCGAGAGTGTGTCCACTGTGGTGGGTCGCTGCTCGTCGGGCTCGGGACCGTGCTTCGTTGCCACATGTCGAGTATTCCGAATTCCCGCGCGCGTGTCACCGTCGCCTAACCTGTGGGGATGCCTCGTTACGAGTACCGGTGCCGGGCCTGCGGCGACACGTTCGAAGTCCAGCGGCCGATGAGTGAAGCCAACGCCAACGCCGCCTGTCCGGCGGGCCACGACGACACGGTGAAGCTGCTGTCGACCGTCGCGGTGGGTGGCAGCAACGCGGGAGGGGCCCAGCCGCGTCCTTCCGGTGGTGCCGGTGGTGGATGTTGCGGCGGCGCATGCGGTTGTTGATGCCATTGTTACGGACCGGTTTCGAAATAGTCGCCAGACGGCTTTGATGTTGTGGCCTTGCGTGCCACAACTCGCTGGGTCAGGTGGTCGTTACGTCACGCGAAACCCACTCGAGCTTCATCCCCGTATGCTTGCTGACCTGCATGGAGCAGCCGCTCATCGACCTTGAGGGCTACTGTTGGGGACCGTTTCTACGATGCGCGTGACCCCCGGGGTGGGGAATTATGGGTCACGCCTGAAAAGGGAGGCGGAGGTTTCACGTGTCGGCGCGGACGCATCTGCCCAGTGGGCTGGTGACATTCCTGTTCACCGACATCGAGGGCTCGACTCGACTGGCCCAGATGCTCGGCACGGGGTATCGGCCGGTGCTCCAGGAGCACCGGCAGGTGATCCGCCGCGCGCTGTCCAAGGCAGACGGTGTTGAACTGTTCACCGAGGGTGACTCCCTTTTTGTCGCGTTCGCCGACGCCGCCGCCGCGCTCGCCGCCTGCATCGAGGCGCAGCGTGAGCTCGCCGCCCACGACTGGCCCGTCGCCGCCGACGGCTCCACCGCCCGGCCGAAGGTCCGGATGGGGCTGCACACCGGGTTCGCCGAGCCCTACGGCGGGGAGTACACCTCACCCGAGGTCCACCGCGCCGCCCGCGTCGCCGCCGCCGCCCACGGCGGGCAGGTCCTCTGCTCCGCCGCCACCGCCGCCCGCGTCGGTGAGCTGTCCTGCGACACGTACCTGCTCGACCTGGGCCTGCACCGGCTGCGCGGCTTCGACGGCTGCGAGCGGATCTTCCAGCTGGTCGCGCCCGGCCTGGAGCGGCAGTTCCCGCGGCCGCGCACCATCGACGCGCCCGCGCACAACCTGCCGGTGCAGACCACCAGGTTCATCGGCCGCGCCAGCGAGCGCGCCGCGGTGCGTGACCTGATCAGCACGCACCGCATCGTCACCGTCGTCGGCGCCGGCGGCGCCGGCAAGACCCGCCTGGCCGTCGAGGCCGCCGGCGAGCTGGTCGAGCAGTTCCGCGACGGGGTCTGGTTCGCCGATCTCAGCGCCGTGGCCACCAGCGACCTGGTCGACGTCGCCGTCGCCGCCGCGGTCGGGCTGCGCCCCGAGCCGGGCCGGCCCGTCATCCAGACCCTCGTCGACCACGCCCGCGACCGGCGGATGCTGATCCTGCTCGACACCTCCGACGCGCAGCTGCCCGCCGCGCGGCGGCTCGTGTCGCGGCTGCTGTCCGCCGGCCCCGCGATCACCGTCCTCGCGACCAGCCGCGAGCCGCTCGGCCTGCCCGGCGAGGTCGTGTGGCGCATCCCGCCGCTGTCGGTCGAGGCGGCCAGCGGCGGCGGGTTCAGCGACGCCGTCGCGCTGCTCGTCGACCGCGCCTCCGCCGCCCGCGGCGGTCGCCCCGTCGAGCCCGGCGACATCGCCCAGCTCACCCGGGTCGCCGAGGCCCTCGAAGGGCTGCCCCTCGCGCTGGAGCTCGCGGCGGCGCGGCTGCGGCTGCTGTCCGCAGTACAGCTCGCCAACCGCATCGACGACGTCCTGGGCACCCTCGACGCGGGTCACGGCCGCCCCGCCGACCCCGAGGTGCCCGGCGACCGGCACCGGACCATGCAGGCGGCGGTGGACTGGTCGTACCGGACTCTGGACGAGCGCGCCGCCCGGCTGCTGCGCCGGCTGTCGGTCTTCGCCAGCCCCGTCGACCTGCCCGCCATCGAGTGGCTGCACGACGGCGACCCCCTCGACCCCCTGGCGACCCTCGTCGACAAGTCGCTGCTGCAGGCCGAGGCCGGCGCCGCGAATGCGACCTACCGCATGCTCGACCCGATCCGCGCCTACGCCGCCCGGCTGCTTGTCGAGGCCGGCGAGGAGGAGTCGGCCCGCGAGCGGCACGTCGCCTGGTGCCTGCAGGCCGCGCACGACGCGTACCTCGGTGCCGACGGCCGGCCCGTCACCCTGTCCCTGTACACGCTCGACCCGCTCGCCGACGAGCTGCGGGCCGCCCTGCACTGGACGGTGACCCGCGGCAGCGCCCGGCAGGGCCTCGCCGTCGCCGGCGCCCTGGACCAGTGGTGGCGCGAGCGCGGCCTCGTCCGCGAGGGGCGCATGTGGCTGTTCCGCCTGTACGAGCGGATCAGCGCGACCGGCGAACCCGTCCCCGACGCCGAGCTGGCCGCCGCGTACCACATGCACTCCCTGCACGCGGGCGCCGACGGCGAGACGGTCGAGGAGCTGCGCTTCTCCCAGCGCGCCGAGGCGGCCGCCCGCCGCGCCGGCGACCCCGGCCTCCTCGCCCGTGTCCTCGCCGGGCGCAGCGCGCCGCTGCTCGACATGGGCCGTTTCGACGAGGCCGAACGCACCTGCCGCGACGTGATCGCCCTCGCCGAGGAGCAGGGCGTCGCGGGTGAGACCCTCTTCGCCGTCTACGCCCTCGCCCAGCTGCTGTGGCGCCGCGGCGCCCTCGACGAGGCCGCGGACCTCCTCGCCTCGGCCCGCACCCTGGAGAACACCCGCCCGATGGAGCGCGGCCGGCGCACCGTCGACATGCTGCTCGGCCTGATCGCCCTGTCCCGCGGCGACCTGGTCGCCGCCCACGACCACCTGATCGTGGCGCTGCGCTCCCGCATGAGCCACGGCTTCCACCTGCGCGTCTGCGAGACGCTGATGGCGATCGCGGTCCGCTGCGCCCTCGCGGGCGAGACCGGCACCGCCGCCCGGCTCTTCGGCGCCGCCGAGGCGGCCCGGGTCCGGCTGCGCTGCTCCGCCGGCGGGTTCGGCTCGTACTGGACCGAGCAGCAGGCCGCGCTGCGCACCTCGATGGGCGACGCCGACTTCGACGAGGCCTACGCCGCGGGCGGCGCGCTGAGCCTGGAGGAGTCGGTCGCCCTGGCGCTCACGATCGAGCACCCGGACCTCGTCGCCGGCTCGATCCGCTTCTCCGCCGTCGAGTAGTGCTCTGACCACGAACGTCACCGGTGCTGGTCAGGCCGCTGTCCGGGTGGCTGGCCGACCCCGTCGGTGCTGGTGATCCTGCCCCGGTTGATCGAAGTCCCGTCGTGGTCGCCCGGATGGCCGGGACGCGACTTGGATCACCGCGGTGGTCCGGCCGGCGCGACGGGTTCGCCCAGGATGAGCCCTGCTGGACGGTGGGCTCAGATGGGGTGACAGGGCTTTGAGGGGTTGCCTCGCCGCACTGTCACCCCACCTCAGGGAGGGCTCACCGACGTGTCGGTGCGCTACCTCTTCAGACGCACCGGGTCCCTTTTCGGTTGCCTACAGGATCGTCCAGGTGTCGCCGCTGTTGAGCAGGGCGCCGAGCTCCTCCTCCGGGGTGCCCTTCACCTTGGCCTTCGCCGTGGTCAGCTGCTCGCGGACCAGGTCGTCATAGGCGGGACGCTCGACGGAGCGGAACACCCCGATCGGCGTGTTGCGCAGGTCGAGGCCCGGCAGCCGGGACAGGGCGAACGCGTACGCCGGCTCGGCGACGGACTGGTCGTGCACGACGATCTCGCCGGGCTGGACGGACGCGGTCGGCACCACGGACAGGCCGAAGCCGCCCGGCGGGTGCGTCACCGCCCACTCGCCGTCCTTGCCGAAGGTGATCGGCTGCCCGTGCTCGAGCCGGATGGTGAAGTCGTCCCTGGTGGACGGCTCCTTCAGGGCGTCGAACGCGCCGTCGTTGAAGATGTTGCAGTTCTGGTAGATCTCCACGAACGCCGACCCGCGGTGCTCGGCGGCGGCCCGCAGTACCGACTGCAGGTGCTTGCGGTCGGAGTCGATGGTCCGCGCGACGAAGCTCGCCTCCGCGCCCAGGGCGAGGGAGATCGGGTTGAACGGCGAGTCCGCCGACCCCGCCGGCGTCGACTTGGTGACCTTGCCGATTTCCGAGGTCGGGGAGTACTGGCCCTTCGTCAGCCCGTAGATCTTGTTGTTGAACAGCAGGATCTTCAGGTTGACGTTGCGCCGCAGGGCGTGGATCAGGTGGTTGCCGCCGATGGACAGCGCGTCACCGTCGCCGGTCACCACCCACACCGACAGGTCGGGGCGCGACACCGACAGGCCGCTCGCGATCGCCGGCGCGCGGCCGTGGATCGAGTGCATGCCGTAGGTGTTCATGTAGTACGGGAAGCGCGACGAGCAGCCGATGCCGGAGACGAACACGATCCGCTCGCGCGGAATGCCGAGCTCCGGCATGAACGACTGGACCGCCGCCAGGATCGCGTAGTCCCCGCAGCCGGGGCACCAGCGCACCTCCTGGTCGGACTTGAAGTCCTTCATCGTCAGCTTGAGCGCCTCAGGCATTCTTGACCACTTCCTCCAGCACCGACTCCAGCTCCGCGGCGGTGAACGGCAGGCCGCGGACCTGGTTGTAGGCGATCGCGTCGATCAGGAACTTCGAGCGGATGACCCCGGCCAGCTGGCCGAGGTTCATCTCCGGGATGACGACCTTGTCGTAGGCGGCGAGCACCGCGCCGAGGTTCTTCGGCATCGGCGACAGGTGCCGCAGGTGCGCCTGCGCGATCGGCAACCCCCGCTGGCGCAGGGCACGCGCGGCGGCGCCGATCGGACCGTACGTCGAGCCCCAGCCCAGCACCAGGACGCGGGCGGTGCCGTCGGGGTCCTCGACCTCCACGTCGGGCACCTCGATGCCCTCGATCCGCGCCGCGCGGGTGCGGACCATGAAGTCGTGGTTGGCCGGGTCGTAGGAGATGTCACCGGTCTTGTCGGCCTTCTCCAGGCCGCCGATGCGGTGCTCCAGGCCGGGTGTGCCGGGCACCGCCCATGGCCGGGCGAGCGTCACCGGGTCGCGCAGGTACGGCAGGAACGTCGTGCCGTCCTCGCTGTTCGGCTCGGTCGCGAACTCGGTGCGCAGGTCCGGCAGGTCCGCGACGTCGGGCAGCCGCCACGGCTCGGAGCCGTTGGCGATGTACCCGTCGGAGAGCAGGATGACCGGCGTGCGGTAGACCAGCGCGATCCTGGCAGCCTCGAGCGCGGCGTTGAAGCAGTCGGCGGGGGAGCGCGGCGCGATGACCGCGACCGGGGCCTCGCCGTGCCGGCCGAACAGGGCCATGTTGAGGTCGGCCTGCTCGGTCTTGGTCGGCAGGCCCGTGGACGGCCCGGCCCGCTGGACGTCGATGATGAGCAGCGGCAGCTCCAGCGCGACGGCGAGGGAGATGGTCTCGCCCTTGAGCGCGACACCCGGCCCCGACGTGGTCGTCACGCCCAGCGCGCCGCCGTAGGACGCGCCGAGGGCCACGCCGATCGCGGCGATCTCGTCCTCGGCCTGCACCGTCGTCACGCCGAACTTCTTGTGCTTGCTCAGCTCGTGCAGGATGTCGGAGGCCGGGGTGATCGGGTACGCGCCCAGGAAGACGGGCAGCTCGGCACGTACCCCGGCGGCCACGACACCCAGGGCCAGCGCGGCGTTGCCGGTGATGTTGCGGTAGTTGCCGGCGGCCATCTTCGCCGGCTTCACCTCGTAGCGCACCGCGAAGTTCTCGGTGGTCTCGCCGAAGTTCCACCCGGCCTTGAACGCGGCGACGTTGGCCGCGACCAGCTCGGGGCGGGCGGCGAACTTGCGCTCCAGGAAGCGCAGCGTCGACTCGTGCGGGCGCGAGTACATCCACGACAGCAGGCCGAGCGCGAACATGTTCTTGGCCCGCTCGGCGTCCTTCTTCGACACGCCGTGCGACTCGAGGGCCTTGACCGTCATCGAGGTCAGCCCGACGGGCGCGACGACCCAGCCGTCGAGCGAGCCGTCCTCGAGGGGGTTGGTCGCGTAGCCGACCTTGGCCAGGTTGCGCTTGGTGAACTCGTCGGTGTTGACGATGATCGAGGCGCCCTTGGGCAGGTCGGCGAGGTTGGCCTTGAGCGCGGCGGGGTTCATCGCCACCAGGACGTTGGGGGCGTCACCCGGCGTCAGGATGTCGAAGTCGGCGAAGTGCACCTGGAAGCTCGACACGCCCGGCAGGGTGCCTGCGGGGGCGCGGATCTCCGCGGGGAAGTTGGGCAAGGTCGAGATGTCGTTGCCGAGCTGCGCGGTTTCCGACGTGAACCGGTCACCGGTGAGCTGCATGCCGTCGCCGGAGTCGCCAGCGAACCTGATGACCACTCGATCCAGCTGGCGGACCTGCTTGGTCACGTGAGCTGACCTCCTGTTGAAGCTGGCGGAACTCCGGATCCGGTGGTGCGACAACGTCGTCGAGCCGGCCCGATCCTTGCTGACACTCAGAGGGTACGTCGAAGGTCCCCGACTGCCGCCGCCGCAGTTGCCCATGTGGGTCGGATCCCGGATTTGTGCGGCTCTTGAGTAACCGCACAAAACCGCACGTATCCTGCGTTACTCGTCGGTACTGCGGAAGCCCGATCCGGCGACGGGCCCGTCGGGCAGCCTGGGCAGCGTCAGCGACCTGGGGATCGGCGAGCGCTGGGGCAGCGCCGGTAGATTTTCGTCACTTCTGCGCGGCTCCGGCACGCTCGCCGCGGTCCCCGCGGCCACCGCCACCGGCACGTCGGACTCCTCGCGCAGGCGGCGACGCAGCGAGAACACCACTAAAAAGCCTACCAGCGCGACCAGGCCGACGATCCCGCCGATGAGCGGCCCGCTGGACAGTGGATCGCCGGTCAGGCCGCTGGTGGGCCGGCGTTTCGCGACGTCGGTGCCGGACGCGACCGCCACCGCGACGGGCGACGCGGGCGCCTCCGTGGGCAGTGGCGTCTCGCCGGCCACCGGCGGCCCGCTGATCTTGTAGTCGACGCGGGTCTCGACCGCGTTCCGGCCGATCGGCGCCAGGTACCCGTGGACCGCACCGGTGAGCGGCAGCTCGGCCCGCGCGGACGCGGTGATCGACAGCCCGAAGCCGGCGGACACGTCCCGGCCCGCGGCGACGTCGCCGAACTCACACCGGTCCCGCTCCGCCGACAGCCGCTTCCTGACCTTGCAGACGCTGGGGAACGACACCACGTCCACACCCGGCGGGGTGACCACCTCGATCGCCCCGGAGGCCTTCGCCGAGCCGGTGTTGCGCAGCCTGATCTGCAGCGTCGTGGTCTGTGCCTGCGGGGTGACCTGCGCCGGGAGGTTCAGCGGGTCGGCGCTGAGCTCGATGCCGGGCGCCGGGGGCGTGGTGCTGAAGGTGATCGAGAAGTTCCGCACCTTCGGCGGGAAGTTCTCCATCACCGCGGTCACGTTGCCGGATCCGGACAGGCGCCAGGCGTCCGGCGCGACGTCGACGGTGATCACGACGTGGCCGATCTTGCCCGGCGCCAGGGGGCAGCTGAAGCTCAGCGTGCCGTTGCTGGTGGTGCAGCCGTCGGTGCCGTAGCCGCCGGTCGCGCGGGTGCCGCTGGGGAACGTGGTGTACCCGGTGATGGTCTCGGCGAGCTCGCCGAGGTTCTGCACGGAGATGACGAGCTTGCCGGAGCCGTCGCCCTGCCAGTAGCCGTCGCCGAGCACGACGTTGCTGACCGACACCGCGAACTTGCGGACCTTCGGCGGCGGTGGCGGCGCCTCGGTCGTCGGCGGTGGGGGCTGGGTCGTCGGTGCCTCGGTCGTCGGCGGCGGTGGCGGCGCCGTGGTGACGGGCGGGTCGGTCGGCTCGGTCGTGGACTGCTCCGGGTCCGGCTCGGCGTGGGCCGCCGGCGACAGCGTGAACAGCAGCGAGCAGACGGTGCTCAGCACAACGAAGGCAGCACGAAGCCGGGCGCGGCGGCGCGCGGGTGCTTCCATGGGGGTGTCCTCGTATCTCGGCGGCGGCGGTCCGCTTGCTCGGGGGGTACTTGCTTGCCGTAGGGCAAGGAAGCCCATTATCTAGACAACTTCTCGATTTCGGCATGTCGGAGATCGTGTTTATGCGGGTACGGTGCGTGTTGTGAGTGGATATCTGGGTGGTTATGCGACGCTCGGCCTCCTGCTTCTGGTCGGCGCGGGTGTCTTCGTCGCCGCCTTTACGACTGCTCGGTTGCTGGGACCCCGCCGATCGGCTGACAGTGGGGTGGCGGCCGCGAAGTTCGACACCTACGAATGTGGGCTCGACCCGGTCGGCGGCGACTGGGCCCAGGCGCAGATCCGCTACTACGTGTACGCCTTCCTGTACGCCCTGTTCGCGGTCGAGAGCGTGTTCCTCTTCCCCTGGGCGGTGATCTTCGACCGGCCAGAGTTCGGCACGGCCGCCGTGGTCGAAATGGCGATCTTCGTTGCGGTGCTCGGTCTCGGCATCCTGTACGCCTGGCGCAAGCGCATCCTGCGCTGGACCTGACGCTAGCGTCGGCGCCGCGATTCCGCAGCGCTCAGGTCGGCGCCGCGATCCGCCGGCGCCGCGACCCTGCGGCGCTCAGGCCAGCCCGCGGCGGGCCACGGCGGGCTGGCGGTCGCCGCGGATCGCCGCGACCGTGTCCAGGACGCGGCGGGTCGCCCGCACCTGGTGCGCCCGGAAGACCCGGGCGCCCAGCCACGCCGACACGGCCGTCGCCGCCAGGGTGCCTTCCAGGCGCTCGCCGACCGGCACGTCCAGGGTCTCGCCGATGAAGTCCTTGTTCGACAGCGCGACCAGCACCGGCCAGCCGGTCGCCGTCATCTCCCCGAGGCGGTTCGTGATCGCCAGGGAGTGACGCGTATTTTTCCCGAAGTCGTGCGCGGGATCGATGAGGATGCCGTCCCGCCGGACCCCCAGCGACACCGCCCGCTCCGCCAGGCCCGTCACGGTGCGTACTACATCCTCAACCGGATCCGTGAAGGCCGCCCGGTGCGGCCGGGTCCGCGGCGTCAACCCGCCCGCGTGCGAGCACACCAGCCCGGCGCCCGTCTCCGCGGCGACGGCCGCCAGTCCCGGGTCGGCGCCCGCCCACGTGTCGTTGATCAGGTCGGCGCCGGCGGCGATGACCTCCCGGGCCACCTCCGCCCGCCACGTGTCGATGGAAATGACCACGTCAGGGAAGCGTTCCCGGACCTTGGCGACCGTCGGCAGCGTCCGGCGCAGCTCCTCCGCGGCGTCCACGGTGCTGCCCGGGCCGGCCTTCACCCCGCCGATGTCGATGATGTCGGCGCCCTCGGCGACCGCCGCCTCGACCGCCCGCAGCGCCGCGTCCTCGGCGAACGTCGCACCCTTGTCGAAGAACGAGTCGGGGGTACGGTTCACGATCGCCATCACCGCATAGTCACTGTCGGTGAACTGCCGGCCGCCCAGCCGAAACATCATGGATCCTCCGTCTTTCCTTCAGATGGGTGTGCCGGGGTCGCCCGCGCCCAGCCAGCGTGCCACGATTCCCCCTATGGCTGAGTTCCTCCTGGTGTTGATCGCCGCCGTGGTCGTCGGGGCCATCGGGTTCGGCGTGTCCTTGTTGATCACCGGTGACGACCCGGGGATCGAAGGTCTCGAGCCCGACGGGCGCGCGGTGCCGCTGCCTTCGTCCCGGCCGCTGGTCGAGGGCGACGTCGGGCACGTGCGCTTCGACACCGCCCTGCGCGGCTACCGCATGGCGCAGGTCGACGCGGCGCTGCGCCGCGCCGGCTACGACATCGGCTACAAGGAGGAGCTGATCCAGGTCCTCGAGGCCGAGATCAAGGCGCTGCGCGACGGGCGCACCGAGGACGCCGACGCGCTGCGCGACGCCCGCCAGGCCGCGGTCACCGGCGCCGGCGGCACGAACGTCGTGCTGGAGAAGCCGGCCGCCCCCGCACCCGCCGCGGAGCCCGCCGCCGACGTCGTCTCCGACACCGACACCGACACCGACGCCGACCGCCCCGGCGAGGACGGCGCGGCGAACAGCTGGGGCCTGCCCAGCGACGAGACGTGGGGCAGCCCGTCCCCGGTGGTGAAGTGACCGATCCGTCGTTCGACGACGCGGCGGCACAGCCCGGCACCGGCGAGGTGACCGCGACGGTGATCGTCCGGGCACCCGCCGAGCGGGTCTTCGCCGCGTTCATCGACTGGCCCCGCCAGAGCGACTGGATTCCGTTCACCACGGTGCGGGTGCTGTCCGGCGACGGCGGCGAAGGCAGCTCCATCGAGGCGGTCACCAGGGTCGGGCCCGCCGCCGTGCGCGACCTCATGCGCGTGGTGAAGGTCGACCCGCCGTACGAGGTCCGCGTCGTGCACCACGGCAAGGTGCTGCGCGGCCCCGGGGTGCTGCGCTGCACGCCGCTGGGCGCCGGCCGCACCCAGGTCGTCTGGCACGAATGGTTCCACCTGCCGGCCGGGGTCGCCGGCAAGGCCGCCTGGCCCGTCCTCTGGCCCGGCTCCAAGGTCAGCCTCACCGGCGCCCTCCGGCGCTTCGCCCGGCTCGTCGAGGCCGGGAAACTGTCGTAGCCCTGCAGTACATTCCGTGACGTGGTTGATGTGGTCATCGGTGACGACGGGCTGGCCAGGTGCGCGTGGGGCGGCTCCACGCCGGACTACGCCGTTTATCACGACACGGAGTGGGGCCGGCCGGTCCGCGACGACAACGGGCTCTATGAGCGGCTCACCCTGGAGGCGTTCCAGTCCGGCCTGTCGTGGATCACGATCCTGCGCAAGCGGCCCGCGTTCCGTGCCGCGTTCGCCGGGTTCGACATCGCCACGGTCGCCGAGTTCGGCGAGGCCGACGTCGAGCGGCTCCTCACCGACGCCGGCATCGTGCGCAACCGGGCGAAGATCGAGGCCGCGATCGCCAACGCCCGCGCCGCCGCCGACCTGCCGGGCGGGATCGCGAAGCTGCTGTGGTCGTTCGCGCCGGAGCCCAGGGCGTCCCGCCCGGCCAGCTTCGCCGAGGTCCCGGCCGTCACCGAGGAGTCCAAAGCCCTGGCCAAGGCCCTGAAGCGGCATGGTTTCCGGTTCGTCGGCCCGACGACCGCCTATGCGCTGATGCAGGCCACCGGCATGGTCGACGATCACCTCGCCTCTTGTTTTGTGCAGCCCGACCGGCCATGATCCGGATTGACGATCACCCGGTGAGCGACGGGAGTGTGGACCGATGACGGCCGAGTTCGCCGCCGACTACGGGGGACCCCTCGACCTCGTCGACTACGACGAGAGCTGGCCGGCGAAGTTCGCCTACTACCGTGACGAGCTCGCCGACGCGCTCGGGCCCGTCGCGCTGCGCATCGAGCACATCGGCTCCACCGCCGTGCCCGGCCTCGCCGCGAAGAACGTCATCGACATCCTCGTCGTCGTCGCCGACGAGCACGACCGCGAGGGCTACCGCGCCGCCGTCGAGTCGACCGGCATGGCCCTGGCCCACCGCGACGCCGCCGCGTCCTGGTCGTTCTACCGGCCGGCCGCCCCGCCGCGCACCCGCCACGTCCACGTCACCTCGCGCGGCTCCTCCCACGAGCGGGTCCAGCTGCTCTTCGTGGACTTCCTGCGCAACCACGAGCTCGCCGCCGACGCCTACGCCCAGGTGAAGCGCCGCCTCGCGGTCCGCTACGCCGACGACCGCGAGCGCTACACCAGGGCGAAGACCGAGTTCATCTTCGACATGCTCGACCGCGCCGAGCAGTGGGCCAACCAGACCGGCTGGACCGTCGAGCAGCGCTGACCGAGCCGGCCTGACCGGGCCGGGCAGCGGGCCGGCCTGACCGGGCCGGCCTGACCGGCTGGACCGTCGAGCATCGCTGACTGGGCCGGCCTGACCGGCCTGACCGCCCTGACCGCCCTGACCGCCCTGACCGGCCTGACCGCCCTGACCGGCCTGACCGCCCTGACCGCCCTGACCGCCCTGACCACCCTGACCACCCTGACCACCCGCGCACGTTCCCGCCGTGGCGCCCCGGACCGCCGCGGCGAGGTGCGGGCAGGGCGGATGGTGGAATGGGGGCATGACGAAGTGGGCGGTGGTCGTTTCCGAGGAGCGGTTCTCGCAGGAGCGTCTCTACGCTTCACGGTTCGTGCCGGGCGCCGAGCTGCCGGCCGGTGACGAGGCGCTGCTGGTCGCGGCGCTCGAGGAGCCCGTCGTCTTCGGGGTCGCGCGGGCCGACGGGGCGGGCCGGCTGCAGTACACGGTGAACCTGATCGACGCGCCGCTGCCGTTCACCGGAAAGGCCGGCCCGCTCGAGCCCGGGGCGCACCGGATCGACGACGCCGCCTTCGGCGCGGTGTCCGGGACGGGCGAGGCGCCGGCGAAAAAGACCTGGCTGGTGAGCGTCGACCTGCCGATCGAGGCGTCGTCGCCGGCGGAGGCGGTGCGGGAGTTCTGGGCGTACGTGCGCGACCTCGGCCCGGCCGAGCTGCCCGCGTTCGTGTGGCCGGTCGGCGACGAACTGGCCATGCAGGCGTTCGTGCTCGGCGCCGAGGCCAACCAGGACCCCGAGGAGGAGTGACCGGCGGCAGCAGGCCCGGCAGGGCCCGGTCTGAGCCGCGCTGAGGCCGGCCCGCTCCGCCGCGCCGACCTCCCCGGCGGTCGGTCCGAAGGTCGCGCGGCGCAGCAGGTGCGTGTGTGCTGTCCGGTCGGCCTTGCGGTCACCGCATGGCCGGCATATTCAGGGGGAAGCCCGGTTCAGCGGCCCTGGAAGACCGGCCGCTCCTTCTTCACGAAGGCGGTCGTCGATGCCAGATGGTCGGCGGACTGCCCGCAGATCCCCTGCGCGTCGGCCTCCACGGCCAGGGCGTCGCTCAGCGGGGCGCCTGCGGCGGCCACCAGCTGGCGCTTGATCTGCGCGTACGCGACGGTGGGCCCGGCGGCCAGCCGCGCCGCCAGCTCCAGCGCGGCCGGCAGCACCTGCTCGTCGTCGTCGACCAGCCGCGACAGCATCCCCAGCCGGTCGGCGGTGGCCGCGTCGATGGGCTCGGCCAGCATGAGCAGCTCCGTGGCCTTCGCCTGCCCGACGAGCCGCGGCAGCGTCCACGACACGCCGGTGTCGCCGGCCAGGCCCACGTTCGCGAACGCCATCAGGAACTTCGTCCCCGGCCCGCCGACCCGGAAGTCCGCCAGGAGCGCCAGCGACGCGCCCGCGCCGGCGGCCATCCCGCGTACCGCCGCCACCACCGGCTTCGGCATGCCCGCGACCAGCTCCGAGATCGGGTTGTAGTGCTCCCGCACCGTGGCCAGCGGCGCCGGGTCACCGCGGTCGAGCAGGTCGACGTGCTCGCGGAGGTCCTGCCCGACGCAGAACGCCCGGCCGGCCCCGGCCAGCACGACGGCCCGGACCGCCGGGTCGGCGGCGAGGTCCCGCAGCGTGTCGCGCAGGGCGACCTTCGTCGCGACGTCCAGCGCGTTGAGGGCGTCGGGGCGGTTGATGGTGACGACGGCGACCGCGTCGTTGCGCTCGACCTGCAGGCTCATGCGGATCCCTTTCCTAGCTGTGCAGACACTGGTCAACGTAGCGGTCGGCGGCGGGGCGCAGCCGACCGGCGTGTCGGTCGAAGAACGCGGCCGCCGCGGTGCCCGGCCAGTGCTGCGGCAGCAGCTCCGGCGGCAGCTGCGGGTCGCGGAACAGGAACGCCCGCCAGGCGTGCACGAGCGTGAATCTGGCCGCGTACGCCTGCTCGTCGTCGGTGCCCGGTCCGATGCCGGCCACCACCGGGGTCAGCCTGGCGACGAAGTCCTGGTACGCGGCGCCGATCTCGTCCAGATCCCACGCCCTGGTCACCAGCGATCCGCCGCCGGCGACGTGGCTGGCGCTGAACCGGTCGAAGCGGACCCCGGCCTCGGCCAGCAGCGCGTCGACGCCCTCGCCGGGGCGCGGGGCGATCCAGGTGGAGGGGTCGATCGCCCCGTACCCGAGAAATCCCAGGTTGGCGACGAGTTTTGCCCGCGCGCCTCGGTGCTGCGGCGGGTCCAACGTGATGAGATCGAACCGTCCGTCCCAGGCGGCGTCGCCCTTCGGCGTGCGGTAGATGCGGGCACCTGCCGCATCGAGCCGTCGTGCCGCCTTCGGGGTGATGCCGTAGCCCGGGCCGGTCGGCAACCGTAAAGGTTGCAGCCAACCCTGCCGTACCATCCGCGACACCGCGGTCCGGACGGCGGGCGCGGCGATGCCGAGGGGTGCGAGCAGGCGCACGAGGGCCGCGACGGCGGCCCGTCCACCGCGGGGACGGAGATGGTCGCCATACAGATCAAAGAGGGCGGACCGGGCCTGCATGGCCGCTTATTGTGACAGTTGATCGGCATTCACCGCCAGGAGTTGTCACATGGTTCGCGTCCCGGTTTGGGTCTTGGGGCCATCATCAGGGAAAATCATCTGTTGGCGCGTTCATCACGAGTCGGAAGGCCGGGAGGCAGGTCCCGGCCGACGCTGGTGACAGGCCGCGCGGGCATGCGGGGACGGCTGTGCCACCTGGTGTCTGGGACATCAGGGAGCGAAGGGAGACAACATGGCGGCCATGAAGCCGCGGACAGGCGACGGTCCGCTGGAGGTCACCAAGGAGGGGCGGGGCATCGTCATGCGGGTCCCGCTGGAAGGTGGTGGGCGGCTCGTCGTCGAGATGACCAAGGATGAGGCCAACGAGCTCAGCGAGGCGCTGAAGACCGCCACCGGCTGAGGTCTTTCGTTCATCCGGCATGACCCCGCGCAACCGAGTGGCCCTGAGGCGGTCGCTCCCCGAGGCATGCGCGGATAACTTCGAGTGGAGGCACGCTCTTGCTGGACATACGGTTCGCCACGGCCCGCAACGCCTCCGGCGCGGTCGCCGTCGTCGTGCCGGCCGGCGGGGACACCACATCTGACGACCCCTCGCCGGAGGAGCTCGCGGACGCACGACTCGCGGCCGTGCGGCTGTCGCTGGCGAGGCTCAAGCTCGGCCCGGCCGACCTGGACGACATCATGGCGTTCCTCGCCGATGTCGAGCACTCCGGGTCGGCCGGCACCATGCACAAGCTGCCCCGCGCCGGGCGCCGCCCCGACCGCCTGCTCTTCGTCGGTGTCGGTGCGGGCGACGAGGCCGGCTGGCGCGCCGCGGGCGCGAAGCTCGCGAAGTCCGCCGGTAGCGAGCCGACCCTCATGGTCCTGCTGCCCGACGACGTCACTCCGGCCGCGGTGCGGGGGCTCGGTGAAGGGTTGTGGCTCGCGTCGTACCGGTTCCGTCTCGGCATCGACGAGCCGCCGGCGCTGCGCCGGGTCGTGCTCGTGCCGTCGGCGTCCGGGGTGCCCTCCGCCGATCTGGCGACCGGGCTCGCCCTGGCCAGGGTCACCGCCGAGTCGACGGTCCTTGCCCGCGACCTCACCAACATGCCCAGCGACGAGAAGACGCCGGCCTGGTTCGCGAAGCGGGTCGAGAAGGCCGCGGCAGGTGTACCGGGGGTCACCGTCACCGTCCGCGACCCGAAGACCCTCGCCGAGCAGGGGTTCAACGCGATCCTCGCCGTCGGGGGCGGCTCCACCCGCAGCCCGCGCCTCGTGGAGCTGTCCTGGCGGCCCCGCGGCGCCCAGCGGCACGTCGTGCTCGTCGGCAAGGGCATCACGTTCGACACCGGCGGTGTCTGCGTCAAGCCGCTGTCCGGCATGAAACTCATGCGCAAGGACATGGCCGGCGCCGCCGCCGTCATCGCCGCGACCCTCGCCGCGGCCGCGCTGCGCCTGCCGCTGCGGATCACCGCCCTCGCCCCCCTCGCGGAGAACGCGCTCGGCGCCGACTCGTTCCGCCCCGGCGACGTGATCCGCCACTACGGCGGCACCACCAGCGAGATCCACAACACCGACGCCGAAGGCCGCCTGGTCCTCGGTGACGCCATGGCCTACGCCGTCCGGCGGCTGCGGCCCGACGCGATCATCGACCTCGCGACCCTCACCGGCGCGCAGGGCGTCGCCCTCGGCAAGCGGACCGCGGCCCTCTACAGCCACAACGACACCCTCGCCACGCAGCTCGCCGAGGCCGCCGCGACCGCCGGGGAGTCCATGTGGCGGATGCCGCTGCACGACGACTACGTCGAGGCCCTCGACAGCGACGTCGCCGACATCGTCAACTCCACCGACGTCGGCGCGGGCTCGCTGATGGCGGCGCTCTACCTGCGCGAGTTCACCGGCGGGCTGCGGCAGCAGTGGGCGCACCTGGACATGTCGTCCTCGGCGTGGGCGGACTCGGCCGACGGGGAGCTCACCAAGGGTGCGACCGGCTGGGGGGTACGCACCCTGCTGCGGTGGCTGGAGACCACGGCCTGAGCGGTTGCCCGCTTCCTGGGCTTTCCTGCTTTTTTCTGGTTGGACGTTCGCTTTTCGGGCGCTACCGCTTCGAGGTCTTCAGCGGCCGGCGGGCTTCAGGCCGAGCGGCTTGCCGGCCAGGCTCTCCCGGCGGACCGCGAGACGGTCTGCGACCGCGATCAGGGCGGCCGCCGCGGGCGCCTCCCGGTCGGACAGCACCAGCGGCGTCCCGGCGTCGCCGCCCTCCCGCAGGCGCGTGTCGAGCGGGATCTGCCCCAGCAGCGGCACGGGCGCGCCGACGAGCCGGCTGAGCGACTCCGCGACCTGGGTGCCGCCGCCGCTGCCGAACACCTCCATGCGCTGGCCGTCGGGCAGCTCGAGCCACGACATGTTCTCCACGACACCGACGATGCGCTGGTGCGTCTGCAGCGCGATCGACCCGGCCCGCTCGGCCACCTCCGCGGCCGCGGCCTGCGGCGTCGTCACGACCAGGATCTCCGCCGACGGCAGCAGCTGCGCCAGGGAGATCGCCACGTCACCGGTGCCCGGTGGCAGGTCCAGCAGCAGCACGTCCAGATCGCCCCAGTACACGTCGGCGAGGAACTGCTGCAATGCCCGGTGCAGCATCGGCCCGCGCCACACGACCGCCGTGTTGCCCGGGGTGAACATCCCGATCGAGATGACCTTCACACCGTGCGCCGACGGCGGCATGATCATCGACTCGACCTGCGTGGGCCGGCCGTCGGCGCCGAGCATGCGGGGCACCGAGTGGCCGTAGATGTCGGCGTCGACGACACCCACGCGCAGCCCCTTCGCGGCGAGCGCCGCCGCGAGGTTCACCGTCACGCTGGACTTGCCGACGCCGCCCTTGCCGCTGGCGACCGCATATACCCTGGTCCGCGAGCCCGGCTGGGCGAACGGGATGACCGGCTCCTGCACGTCACCACGCAGGCTGCTCTGCAGCTCCTTGCGCTGCTCGGGGGTCATCACCCCGAAGTCGATCTCGACCCCGGTGACCCCGTCGACGGCGCCGACCGCGGCCGTGATGTCGGTGCGCAGCTTGTCCTTCAACGGGCAGCCGGCGACCGTCAGCAACAGGCCGATCACGGCGACCCCGTCGGGGCGTAGCACGACGTCCCGGACCATGCCGAGCTCGGTGATCGGACGGCGGATCTCGGGGTCGTCGACGGTCGACAGGGCGGCGGCAATCGCGGCTTCGACGGTGGTGGCCGGGGCTGACATGTCCGCCATGGTACGTCGGGACCCCTGCCTGTTCAGGTGACCGCCCGTCCGCGGTAACGCATCACACGAACGATGACGGGCTTGTCCCGCGTCCGCGACGATGAGATCATCGTTGACAACGCCGCGCGCCTCGCCCCTTGAGGCACGCGGCTTTTTCTCTGCCCGAAATTGTCGTACCCCTGTTCGAAAATGGGGGCATGACTGAACTCGGCACCACCACCGCCACCGTCCTGCAGGCCACCGCCCCGTTCGATCTCGCCTGCTCGCTGCGCGCCATGGAGTCCTTCGCCCCCTGCAGCGGCGACCAGCTCGTCGTCGACGGCCGGGTCCGCAGGGCGTTCCTGCACCCCACCGACCCGGCCCGAGCCGTCGTCACCGAAGTCGTCGGCCGCGACGACGGCGTCGCGCTCACGGTGTTCAGCGACGGGCCGCTCACCCCGGCGGAGACCACCGCGGTCGGCGAGCGGGTCAGCGACTGGCTCAGCCTCCGCGACGACCGCGACACGTTCCTGCGACTGGCCCGCGCCGACCCCGCGATGACGCCCGTCCTGGCCGTCGCCGAGGGCCTCCACCAGGTCCGTTTCGCCTCCCTCACCGAGGGCGCCGTCTTCTACACCCTCGTGCACCACTCCGCGCACTGGTTCGCCAAGGCGTACAAGCGCAGGCTCCTGTCCGACCACGGCCCGCACGGCGTCGTCGACGGCGTCGCCTATGCCGCGTTCCCGCCGATGTCCAAGCTCACCGAGCTCGGCGTCGAGGGTCTCAAGCCGTATGCCAGCAACGTGCTGAGCGCCAGGCGCCTGCACGCGGTCCTGACCGGCCTGAGCGGCCTCGACGAGCACTGGCTGCGCACCGGCCCGGCCGACGAGGTCTATGACGCGCTGCTGTCGGTGCGCGGCGTCGGCCCGTTCACCGCGCACGCGCTGCTGCTGCGGGTCCTCGGCCATCCCGACCGCGCGCCGCTGGAGATGCAGCAGCACCTCACCGCCGCCACCGCCATCTACGGCGCACCCACTCCGTCACCGACCGAGCTGCGCGACTGGTATGGCGGCACGATCGGCTGGTGGGCCTACACGGTGCGGACCGCGCTGGACTGGATCGAGCGGGACCAGCGAGCCGCGACGCGGGCCGCACGTGCCCGCCGGTCGGCGGATGGCGACCGGTCGGAGGTGACTGTGGCCGGCTGACACTTTCGTGCGGTTCGTCCTGCTCCCGCGCCGCGACCTGCTCGTCCGCGGCGCGGGGGCACGGGCCGGCCGCGCTTACTGTCCGCGCCTGGGTCTGACGCACCTTTTGTGTGCATGTGCCGGGTGCTTAGGTGCCAGGTCTCGATGATCACTCGGACCTCGGCCGCATGGCGAGTGCGGCTTCGTGATTCCGCGCAGCCTCCAGCCGCGCGACAGGGTGCCACGGGCGCGCGGTCCGTGCGGTGGGCGCGCGGTCCGTGCGGTGGGCGCGCGGTCCGTGCGGTGGGCGCGCGGTCCGTGCCGCTGTCGCGGTGATGTTCCCGGGCGCCGTCCTCGCTCGTTCGGGGGCCGTCGAGGTCGTCGGCGGTGGGTTCACTCCGCGGATGCACGGATTGCCGACCGCTGGGCCGGGTGGCCAAGGGCGCTGACGTGGCTTCGGGTGAGGCTGCGGTTCATCCGATTTATCGCCCTTCCCGCCCACCCACCACACTGCCCCGGTCCGGCAACCAGCACCGTGCCTGGCGAGCGTCCTGCGACAAGGACGACGTCCTGCTCGACGAGCGGTGGCGCTGGTGTGGCGATGAGCCCGCTGCGGCCGGCGGGCCTCCTGTGGGCCGGCGGGCCTTCTAGGCCGGAGGGCTGGTGCGGGCCGGGTCCGTCTCCGATCGGCGTCTCGTTCCCAGTCGGCGGGCCGTCTACGGCCGGCGGGCCGTTTCCGCTTGTGGGGTCTTCTGCGGTTGGAAGTTGGTTCCCCGGCGGCGGGCCCTCTACGGCCTGCGGGCTTCCCGGGCCTGCGGGCTTCCCGGGCCTGCGGGCTTCCCGGGCCTGCGGGCTTCCCGGGCCTGCGGGCTTCCCGGGCCTGCGGGCCTCCCCGGGCCTGCGGGCCTCCCCGGCCTGCGGGCCTCCCCGGCCTGCGGGCCTCCCCGGCCTGCGAGCTTCCCCGGCCTGCGAGCTTCCCCGGCCTGCGAGCTTCCCCGGCCTGCGGGCCACCGGAGCATCGGCGGACTGGTTTCGAGGAGTCCGGGCGCCACCCTCGGCGGCAAGGCTGGACCTCTCGCCGAACCGGAGCTTCCCTCACGCGCCGTGATGAGTGCTGCGAAGTCGGCCCGCCCTGTCAGCGGCATCTGCGCGACCGCGCAGCACTACCCGGTGGATTGCTGTGCGCCGGCGAACAGGGATCCACCGGGTTGTACCCGTGGTCCGGACCGAGTGCACGCTCACCGGCATGCGTGCGTGGGGAGCATGACGGTCGGCGTCCACGGAGAGTGACGTAACGTCGCTGTGCTCGCGAGGTCTGCGCCTCAAGCGATGATCGACAAGCGGCGCGAGTGCGCACCGATACCGGCGTCCGCGATCGAGGGCCATCTGTGCTGGCAGGGTCGATCGCCGGGGAAGCCGTACAGCAGACGGCAACGGAGATCCTCGGGCGACTTGTGCGGGTTTCGACCTATCCGTCGTGTGGCGCCTGCAGCGAACAGGCGGTCCTATGTGACGTCGTCCCAGGAAGGGCGGGCGGCCGCAGCGGGCTTCGTCAGCGGGACGGGCGCGGGGGTCGGGGCGGCGGCGTTCGCCACTGCCTGGGCGTCGCGCTTGACGGTGTCGGCGACGCCGCGGACCTCGCCGACGATGTCCTGCAGGGGGCGGCGCAGGGCTGCCTCGTCGGCCTCGCTGAGCAGGTGCTTGCGCAGGAACGCCTTCGGGTGGAGGTCTTCGAGCTGGATGTCGGTGCCCAGCTCGCGGCTCAGGTCGCCGGTGGCGTTGCGGGCCATCTGGCGGACGTTGCGGAGCATGCGCATGCCGTCGCCGATCGCCTTGGGCAGCCGGTCGGGGCCGAAGATGAACAGCCCGACCAGGATGATGACGATGAACTCCCAGCCACCGAGGTTTTCCAAGCCCATTGCCGGCCCTCCCTGCTCTCACCCGTCAGCGTACGCACCAACGGGCCCGCTTCGGGAGGGGCCACGGGTCACTTCGCGTCGGCGACCAGGGTCACCGAGGTTTTCTGCCGGCTGGTGCCGCGCAGGTACTGGATCTCGACGACCGCGCCGGGGGCGTACTTGCGCACGAGGGCGGTCAGGTCCCAGTACTCCTCGACGGGCTTGCCGTTGACGGCCAGGATGACGTCGCCGGTGTGCAGGCCGGCGCCGGCGGCCGGGCCGTTCGCTTCGACCGAGGCGAGGCGGGCGCCGCCGACCGGGTTGCGGTACGTGGGGTCCGTTGAGACACCCATCACAGTGCGGCGGGCCTTGCCGGTGTTGATGACGTCCTGGGCGACCCGGCGGGCGTGGTTGATCGGGATGGCGAACGCGAGACCGACGTTGCCGGCGGTCGCCTGGTCCTCGGACAGGGTGCCGATGACGGAGTTGATGCCGACGACCCGGCCGGCGCCGTCGAAGAGCGGGCCGCCGGAGTTGCCCTGGTTGACCGCGGCGTCGGTCTGGATCGCCGAGTAGTACCGGGCGGTGCCGCCCTCGCTGGTACGGATGGGACGGTCCAGGTAGCTCACGACCCCGAACGTGACGGTGCTGGTCAGGCCCAGCGGCGCGCCGATCGCCACCACGGGGTCGCCGACCTGCAGCAGGTCGGAGTCGCCGAACTCGACGGGCTGCAGCTTGTCGTCGGCCAGGCCGGCGGTGTCGATCTTCAGCACGGCGATGTCGGACTCGTCGTCGCCGCCGACGACCGACGCCGGGGCGACCGAGGCGTCGCTGAAGCGGACGGTGGCGGAGCCGGTGCCGCCCTGCACCACGTGGTTGTTGGTGATGACGTAGCCGTCGTTGGAGACCACGAAGCCGGAGCCGAGGGATGTGCCGGAGCCGACCCGCATGCTGATCGTGACGACGCTCGGCAGGACCTTCTTCGCCAGCGCCGCGACCGTGTCCGGCGGGCGGCCGTTGAGCGGCGGGTCGCTGCCGAGGGGGCCACTGCCCAGGATGTTGCCGCCGCCACCGGCGAAGACGTAACCGAGGGTGCCGCCGAGCGCACCGGCGAGCAGGGCCGTGACGATCGCCACGATCAGCACCATGCCGATGCCGACCCGGGCGACGGGGCCGGGCGGCGGCGGCTTCTCCAGCTCGGGCGGGTCGTCGGCCGGGGTCTTGACCACGACGACCTGCGCGTCGGGATCGCGCCACGGGTCTGCGAGGGCGTCGGACCACCAGCTGCTCGGGGCGGGCTGCGGTCGCGGCTGCGCTGGCGGCGCCGGCCAGCCGGGGTGGCTGGTCGGCGCGCCGTGGCCAGGCTGACGCCAGGCCGAACCGTCTGTCACGATCGGCTCCTCCGTCCGTTTCGCATCCAGCATTGCACGGGCCGGCATCCCACACGTGAGGGCGAGGTCTCCTAGGCTTGCGGGGATCGACGTCTCCTGGAGGTGCGACATCCCCCCGTCCGTCAGAGCCGCGCAACAGTTCGCCGACTTCGTCGACGGCTACGTGCTGGAGGATCCCGTGCTCACCGCGGCCCGTGAGCAGGCCACCGAGCTGGGCATCGCCAGCGTCAGCCGGGGCGAGGGCGCGGCGCTGCGGGTGGTGGCCGCGGTCAGCAACGCCAAGGCGGTCGTCGACGTCGGCACGGGCACGGGGGTGAGCGGCGGGTGGCTGCTGCGGGGCATGCGCCGCGACGGCGTGCTCACCACGATCGACCTCGAACCGGAGCACCAGCGGGTGGCCCGGAGGGTCTTCGCCGCGGCGGGCAACCCGCCGTCGCGGACCCGCATCATCAGCGGGCGCGCCCTCGACGTGCTGCCCCGGCTCGCCGACCGCGCGTATGACCTGGTGTTCGTCGACCACGACCCGACCGAGTACGTGGCGGTCACCGCCGCCGCGGAGCGCCTCCTGCGCCCCGGCGGGACCCTGGTGCTGGCGGGCGCGCTCGGCGGGGGCCGGGTCAGCGACCCGACGATCCGCGACGCCGAGACCGTCCTGCTGCGCGAGGCCGTGAAGGCGCTGCGCGACAGCGACGCGTGGGTGCCGGCGATCCTGCCCCTCGGCGAAGGCCTCCTGGTGGCGGCCAGGGCGCAGTAAAGGGGCGCGGGCGCCGTCAGCGGGTGGAGCGGGCCCGGCGGCGCGGCGGGTCGTCGTCCGGGTCCAGCTCGTCCTCCTCGGCCGGCTCGTCCAGCGTGGCCTTCCTCGCCTTCCTGCGCTCCAGCTTGGTCCGGCGGACCGCGGCCTCGTCGAGCTCCTCGCTCATCCGGGCCAGCTCGGAGCGCAGGAAGTCCCGGGTCGCGACCTCGCCGACCGCGATGCGCAGCGACGCGATCTCCCGGGCCAGGTACTCGGTGTCCGCCTTCTGCGCGGCCGCACGCCGGCGGTCCTCCTCGCCGGTGAGCCGGTCCCGGTCGGCCTGCCGGTTCTGCGCGAGCAGGATCAGCGGCGCCGCGTACGACGCCTGCAACGACAGGATCAGCGTCAGGAACGTGAACGTGTACGGGTCGAACTGCCAGTTCTTCGGCGCGAGGGTGTTCCACACGACCCAGGCGAGGATGAACACCGTCATGTACACGAGGAACTTCGCGGTCCCCATGAACCGCGCGATCCCCTCCGACCACTGGCCGAAGGCCTCCGGGTCGAAGCGGGGCAGCTTCAGCCGCCCCGGCTCCCGGGGCTGGTCGAGCCGCCGCCGGTCAGCCATTGCCGCCCGCCCCATCGCGCGGCGCGCCGTGGCCGCCCCCGCCGGAGCCGGTGTCACCGGACGGACTGTCCAGAGCGCGGCCCGAGCCGCCGGCGTCCAGAGCGCGACCCGCGGTGCCGGCGTCCAGAGCGCGACCCGCGGTGCCGGCGTCCAGAGCGCGGCCCGCGGTGCCGCCGGTGTGGAGGAACGCGGGCTCGGCGTGCTCGCGGTCGCGCCAGTCCTCGGGCAGCAGGTGGTCCAGCACGTCGTCGACGGTGACGGCGCCGACGAGCCGGTCGTTGTCGTCGACGACCGGCATGACCACGAGGTTGTACGTCGCCATCCGCCGGGTGATCTCGCCGAGCGTGTTCTGCGGCGCGAGCGGGTTGATGTCGTTGTCGACGACGCCGCCGAGCAGCGCCGACGGCGGCTCCCGCAGCAGCCGCTGGAAGTGCACGACCCCGAGGTACCGGCCCGTCGGCGTCGCCATCGGCGGCCTGGTCACGAACACGCCCGCGGCCACGGCCGGTGACAGCTGCGGCTCCCGGATGCGGGCCAGGGCCTCCGCGACCGTCTCGTGCGGCGCCATGACGATCGGCTCCGACGTCATCACCGAGCCGGCCGTGCCGGGCAGGTAGTCCAGCAGCGCGCGTACCGGCGACGCCTCATCGGGCCGCATCAGGTCCAGCAGCACGTCCTGCTCTCCCTTCGGCATCTCGGCGAGCAGGTCGGCGGCGTCGTCGGGGTCCATCTCCTCCAGCACGTCGGCGGCGCGCTCCGGCTCGAGCGCGGCCATGATCTCCAGCTGGTCGTGCTCCGGCAGCTCCTCCAGGACGTCGGCGAGGCGCTCGTCGTCCAGGGCCGTGGCCACCTCGACGCGCCGGCTCTCCGACAGGTCCTGCAGCACGTTGGCCAGGTCGGCGGGGCGCATGTTGTCCAGCACGGCGAGGATGCCGGCGGTGCCCTGCGCGTGCGCGGTGCCGGCGAGCCCGGCGACCTCACCCCATTCGAGCTGGTTGAGGTGGCCGCGGCGGGTGAGCCGGCCGCTGAACTCGCGCACCGCGACCCGGCTCAGTGCCCACGTCCCGGTGCGGTCGGCCTCCATCGCGACGTCGACGACGGTGCCGGTGCGGCCGGTCGCCGGGATGCTGACGTGCCGGTCGATGAAGTCCTCCAGGACCAGCAGCTCACCCTGCCGCTTCTCGAACCGGCGCAGGTTGAGCGTGCCGGTGTTGAGCACCACCGCGTCGGGCTCCATCGCGGTGATCCGGCCGATCGGCAGGAAGATCCGCCGGCGCATCGGCATCTCGGCGACGAGCCCCACCACCCGCGGCGGCAGGTCGTCGGTCCGGGCCCGCGCGACCGCGTCCCGCACCCGGCCGACCTGGTCACCGTTCGGATCGAACACGCTCAGGCCGGCGAGGCGCGCGACATAGACCTTGGGCGCGGTGCTCACGACACTCAAGCCTACTGAAGTAGACCACCGGCTCGCGGTTGGACCGCTCCCGGCGACCGCCGCTCACCTACGCTCGTGTACATGAGTACATTGCGGTACAAGGTGGTCGACGTCTTCACCGACCGGCCCTTCACCGGCAATCCCCTCGCCATCGTCTTCGACGCCGCCGACCTGGCCGGTGAGCAGATGCAGGCGATCGCCCGGGAGTTCAACCTCTCCGAGACGATCTTCGTGCTGCCGCCGACGACGCCCGAGGCGACGTACCGGGTGCGCATCTTCACCCCGGGCACCGAGCTGCCGTTCGCCGGGCACCCGAGCGTCGGCTGCGCCGTCACCCTGCGCCGCGACGGCCTGGTCAAGGACGCGGACGTCGTGCAGGAGTGCGGCGCGGGCCTGATCCCGATCAGCATCGACGACACCCACGGCAGCGCCGTCGTCACCGGCGGCCCGCCGACCGTCGGCCCCGCCCTCGACCCGGCGCCGCTGCTCGCCGCGGTCGGCATGACCGGCGCCGACTACGTCGGCCCGGCCCCGCGCAAGGCCGGCTGCGGGCTGGAGTTCACGTTCCTGTCCGTCACCGACGAGGCAGTCGGGCGGCTGCGGCCGACCGCCCTGGTCGACCAGGCCAGCGTCCTGCACTGGGACGCGGAGCGGCACGAGGCGCACGTGCGGGTGCTCGTGCCCGACGCCGGCGTGGCCGAGGACCCCGCCACCGGTTCCGCGGCCATGGGCCTCGGGGTCTGGCTGGTCGCCTCGGGTCTGCTGCCGGGTGAGGGGGTCAGCCGGTACCAGATCCGTCAGGGCTCCGAGATGCACCGGCCGTCGCTGTTGACCTGTTCGGTCACCGCCGCCGGGGGAGTGGCCGTGTCGGCGTCGGTGTCCGGCCACGTGGTGCCGATCGCCTCCGGCGAGATGATCGTGCCACCGTTCGTCGGCTGATCCCGCCGGCCGCCGACCACCACGATCGCCACCCCGGCCAGCAGCAGCGCGATGCCGGGCAGCGTCTGTGCCGCCGGCAGCTGGTCCAGCATGAGCCAGGCCAGCAGCAGCGCCCCTGGCACCTCGAGCAGGATCAGCACGGCGACGGTGGTCGGCGGCACCCGGCGCAGGGCGTAGTTGATGAGGGTGTGGCCGAGCAGCTGCGGCCCGGCCGTCATCGCCACCAGCGCCAGCCACGTCCCCGCCGGGTAGCCGGTCAGGTCCTGGCCGCCGAGCACGCAGGCCAGGCCCAGCAGCACCGCGCAGATCGAGTAGCAGATGGTCGCGTACGTACTGGTCGCGATCGATCCGCGGGCGTGCGCGCCGAGCATCGTGTACCCGGCGGCCGCGATCCCGCCGACCAGGGCCAGCCCGTCGCCGAGCAGCGCCCGGCCCGACAGGTCGGGATCGGCCCCGGTCGCGACGGCCACGCCGAGCACCGCGACCCCGACCCCGGCCCACGTGCTGCCGGCGACCCGGACCCCGCGCACGACGTTGATCAGCGACGTCCAGATCGGCGTCGTGCAGACCAGCGCCACGGACATGGCGACACTGGTCAGCTTCGCGCTCGGTACCCACGTGGCGAAGTGCACGGCGAGACAGACGCCGGACAGGGCGCTGGCGCCCAGGACCTTCGAGCGGAACTCCTCGCGCCGCACGGTGAGCGCGACCGGGGCGATCGCCGCGACGCCGAGCGCGTTGCGCCAGAACGCGATCGCCAGCGCGGGCGCCGCCGCGTACGCGATCAGCGGCGCGGACGACGAGATCGCGATGACCGCGACGGCGAGGGCGAGCACGGCGGGCCATCCGATGTGACGCATACGCCGATGTTGTCATTCTGTGAAAATTGTCTTGGATCTGACACCGGCCTCCTGGTGCGCGGCAGTAGACCTGATCGGTCTATGTTCATCCTTTCGTAGGATGCCCGGAGGGCCAAACGGTGTTCAGCGCTGTCCTTTTCGACTATTTCAACACGTGTACGACCGCAGTCGTCCGGGGCGACGGTCACCGCCGTACCGCCGAGGTCCTCGGCGTCGACCCCGACGCTTGGCTCGCCCTGCTCGACCGCACCTTCGACGCCCGTGCCAAGGGCGCCTACGGCAGCGTCTTCGCCGGCCTGCGCGCGCTCTGCGCCGAGCTCGGCGCCGCACCCGGCCCCGACCAGCTGCGGAAGGCCGCCGAGCTGCGGGTCGCCTCGCTGCGGCAGGACGCGCCGCTGCGCCCCGAGACCGGACCCGTCCTGCGGCTGCTGCGCTCGCGCGGCATCCGTACCGCCGTCGTCAGCGACTGCTGGTTCGAGCTGCCGGCCGTGCTGCCGGACACGCCCATCGGCCGCCTCTTCGACGCCCACGTCTTCTCCTCCCAGATCGGCCGCGCCAAACCCCACCCGGCGATGTACCGCGCCGCCTGCGAACGCCTCGGCGTCCACCCCGAGGCCTGCCTGTACGTCGGCGACGGCGGCGGCCACGAGCTCACCGGCGCCCGCCGGTTCGGGCTGACGGCGGTCCAGCTCGCCGCGCCCGACCTGGGCGGGCACCTGACGTTCCACGCCGACGTCGACTGGGACGGCGCGCGGATCACCAACCTCGCCGAGATCCCCGACCTGCTCGTCAGGCTCGACACCCGGGCCGTGATCGATGCCGGGCTGGTCGCGGCCGGTATCGATGACGGTCGTGAGCCGCTTCCCGCGGGGAGGGGCGCCCTTATGCTGGACCGGTGACGGCGCCGTTGTCGCCGATGGATGGGCGGCTGCTCGCCGGACTGGCGGCGAGCGCCGTCCGTGCCAGGTTGTCCGGCGAGCGCCTCGTTGCCAGCCTCCCCCCGTCCGGCCCGATCCACGCCGACGGCGCCTCCTTCGTCACCCTCGAGCTCGCCGGCACCCTCCGCGGCTGCGTCGGCACCCTCGAAGCGGTCCGCCCGTTGCACCGCGACGTCGTCCACAACGCCGTCCGGGCGATGCAGGACCCGCGGGTACCGCCGGTGACCGCCGCCGACTGGCCCGGCCTGGACGTGAAGGTCTCGGTGCTCGAACGGCCCGCAGCCCTGCCCGCCACCACCCGCGAGGCCGTGCTGGCGGCGCTGGTGCCGCGGGTCCACGGGCTGATCCTGACCGATGGCACCACACGGGCCACGTTCCTGCCGTCGGTGTGGTCGAAGCTGCCGTCCCCGGAGCAGTTCGTCGCCGCCCTGCTCCGCAAGGGCGGCTGGCGCGACTGGCCGCCCGGCATGCGGGCACTGGCGTACGGCTCGATCGAGTTCGAGGACCGGTCCCCGCGACCGCCGCTGTGATCCGGGCGGGTGACGTGCACCGCCGCCCGGGCCCTTCGTTGTGATTGGATAGCGGGCGTGGAACCGCTGGTCGAAGAGGCCGCCAAGAAGGCCGCCGTCGCCTGGCTCACCGTGCCCGGCGCCGGCCCGTCCTACCTGGTCTGGTGCGCGTGGCTCGGCGGGTCGCTGCTGGTCGTGAGCGGCCCCGGCGAGCAGGCCGCGCCCGGCCTCGCCGGCGCGGGCCGCGTCGAGGTCACCCTGCGCGGCGACCACGGCGGGCGGATCGTCACCTGGACCGCGGCGGTGGAGACCCTCGACCCCGCCGGCGAGGCGTGGGCGGAGCTCGTCCCGCAGCTGGCCGGGAAGCGGCTCAACGGCGGCGCCGACCTCGCGACCCGCTGGGCGGCCGAGTGCGTGGTCAGCCGCCTCACGCCCGTCGAGGACGCGCCGCTGGCGCCGATGCCCGACGACTCGCAGGCCGCGCCCCCGAAGCCGTCACCCGCGACCAGGCTGCCGAAGCGGCCGTTCCGCCTGCACAAGGTGCGGGGCGCCCGCCGCTGAGCGGCTGGCCCTCAGAACCCGACCGCCGTCATGCTCGCGTCCCACAGGGCCGCGGCCAGGCGGGCGTCGGCGGTCTGCGGGTTCGGCTGGATCAGTTTCCGCTTCTCGTAGTACCCGCCGGAGACCAGCTGCGGCCGGGGCGTCGCGACCAGCCAGACCAGGGTGTCCGCGCCCTGCTCGGGGGTCTTCGCGAACGGTGTCACCCTGGTCATCAGGTGCACCCCGATGCCGGCGCCGAACCTGCTGCGCACGAAACCCGGGTGGTAGCTCGCCGACATGATGTCCGGCCAGCGGCGCGCCGCCTCGGCGGCGAACAGGATGTTGGCCTGCTTCGCGGCGCCGTACCGCTTCCACATGCCGGCCTTGTGCTCGCCGCGCAGGTCGGACGGGTCGAGGTTGCCCCACGTGTGCGCGACGGAGGCGGTGTTGATGATCCGGCCGTTGCGCAGCTGCTCCCGCAGCAGGTTGCTGAGCAGGAACCCGGCGAGGTGGTTGGACTGGATCGTCGGCTCGAACCCGTCGGCGGTGCGGGACGCGCCGGGCACGACGCCGCCGGCGTTGTTGGCGAGGACGTCGATGCGCTGGTACCGCTGCCGCAGGTGATCCACGAGCACGTGTACGTCGTCGAGGCGGGTGAAATCGGCCCGGTACGCCGGAGGCGTGCGCCCGCCCGCGGCGGCGGTCACCTGCGCGACGGCGGCGGTGAGCCGGTCGGGGTCGCGGCCGACGAGGACGACGTGCGCGCCGCGCCGGGCCATGGCGACGGCGGCGGCCAGGCCGATCCCGGAGCTGGCACCGGTGATGACCACCGTGCGGCCGGTGAGATCTCCCACAAGGGCGTTCTGCGCGCTCACGCGACGAGGCTACCGTGACCTAGGTACCCCCTGAATGATCGCTAAGGAGCTCCGCCATGCGTCCTCGCCGGTCCTGCCTCGCCGTGCCCGGATCGAGCGTCAAGATGCTCGACAAGGCTCAGGGCCTCCCCGCTGACCAGGTCTTCCTCGACCTGGAGGATGCGGTGGCGCCGCTGGCGAAGCCCGACGCGCGCAAGAACATCGTGGCCGCGCTCAACGACGGCGACTGGGGCGGCAAGACCCGGGTCGTGCGGGTGAACGACCTGACCACGCCGTGGACGTACCGCGACGTCGTCGAGGTCGTCGAGGGCGCCGGCGAGAACCTCGACTGCATCATGCTGCCGAAGGTCCAGTCGGCGGGGCAGGTCGAGTGGCTGGACCTGACGCTGACCCAGATCGAGAAGACGATGGGCCTCGAGGTCGGGAAGATCGGCATCGAGGCGCAGATCGAGAACGCGGCCGGCCTGGTCAACGTCGACGCCATCGCCACGGCCTCGCCGCGGATCGAGACGATCATCTTCGGCCCCGCCGACTTCATGGCCTCGATCAACATGAAGTCGCTGGTGGTCGGCGGGCTCATCCCCGGGTACCCGGGCGACCCGTACCACTACATCCTCATGCGGATCCTGATGGCCGCCCGGATGCACGACCTGCAGGCGATCGACGGGCCGTTCCTGCAGATCCGCGACGTCGACGCGTTCCGCGAGGTCGCGGTCCGCAGCGCCGCGCTCGGCTTCGACGGCAAGTGGGTGCTGCACCCGGGCCAGATCGACGCCGCCAACGAGGTCTACTCGCCCGCCCAGGACGACTACGACCACGCCGAGCTCATCCTCGACGCGTACGACCACTACACCTCGGAGGCCGGCGGCAAGCTCGGCGCGGTCATGCTCGGCGACGAGATGATCGACGAGGCGTCGCGCAAGATGGCCCTGGTCATCTCCGCGAAGGGCCGCGCCGCGGGCATGTCCCGCACGACCGCATTCACCCCGCCGGCCTGAGAAATCCGTGTCGCATTGCCCGGGGGCGGTCCGGGCAGGCAGGATTTGCCCTATGGCACCCGACCTACGATCCACCGGTCCCGCCGGCAAAGGCAACCGGCGTGACGCGAGCCGCCCCTCGTCGGCCCGCCGCACCCTGCGGGCCGTCCCCTCGACCGGGCCTGAGCTCGCCGATGAGCCGGTCGGCGAGGACGAGGGCAGCGCCGCGATCGACCGCCTCGACGGGCGCGTCGCGCTGGTCACCGGCGCCGGCAGCCCGGACGGCATCGGCTACGCGACGGCCCGCCGGCTGAAGGCGATGGGCGCCGCGGTCGCGATCGTGTCGACCACCCGGCGCATCCACGACCGGGCCACCGAGCTCGGCGTCACCGGCTTCGTCGCCGACCTCACCGTCGAGGCCGAGGTCGGCGCGCTCGCCGATGCGATCGTCGACCAGGTCGGCGCCGTGGACATCCTTGTCAACAACGCCGGCCTGGCCAGCAAGGCCAGCCCCGAGGTCCTGCGCCCGGTCGCGCAGCTCACCTACGAGGAGTGGCGCGCCGAGATCGACCGCAACCTCACCACCGCGTTCCTGGTCAGCCGCGCCTTCGTCGGCGGCATGGCCGAGCACGGCTGGGGCCGCATCGTCAACCTCGCCGCGACCGCCGGCCCCGTCAACGCCCTGCCCGCCGAGGCGGGCTACGCGGCCGCGAAGGCCGGCGTCGTCGGCCTCACCCGCGCCCTGGCGATGGAGCTCGTCGCCGACGGGATCACCGTCAATGCGGTCGCCCCCGGCATCATCCACACCGGCGCCTCGACCCTCGTCGAGCTCAAGCAGGGTTTCGGCACGCCGATGGGCCGCCCCGGCACGCCCGAGGAGGTGGCCGCCACGATCGCGTTCCTGTGCTCGCCGGGCGCCTCGTACATCACCGGCCAGATGCTCGTCATCGACGGCGGCAACAGCGTCCGCGAGGCGCAGTACCGCTGACGTTCCGGCGCCCGCCCGCCCTTGGAGACGTTGACAGGATGTCGAAGTCTCCAAGGGCCGGCGAGCGGTCAGAAGCCGAACAGCACGATCGGCACGCCGCAGAGCACGAGCAGCTCCACGTAGCCGATCACCAGCGCGGCCAGGGCGAGCCCGCGGCCGCGTTCGCCGCTGCGGGCGGTCTGCGACCATGCGATGTGTCCCATGAGGATGCCGAACGGCGGCACCAGCACCGCGCACACGAGGGCGGCCACGGCCATCTTGTTGTAGCGCACCTGAGAACCATTTCACAGCGGTGTGTGGGCCACTCACGTTGGCCCGGGGCAGAGCCTACCGGGATACTGCGTGCGTACCCGCCGGTAACTTGCGCTGCCCGCAACGGCGCTGACCAATGGAGGTCAACCATGGCCCGCCTCGCCCAGACGCCCGGTCTGACCGATGTGCAGGAGTCGATCCTGGAGACGGTGCGGGAGTTCGTGGACAAGGAGATCATCCCGCACGCGCAGCACCT
>NZ_JBFAIC010000085.1:0-39253 GCF_040654515.1 Dactylosporangium sp. NPDC050688 | reverse complement strand
CCGGTCGAGGCGTCCTTGCCCTGGCCGTCGATCTCGGTGTCCTCGATGCGCAGGTTCGCGTTGTCGTCGGTGGACGTGACGGCCTGGACGTTGGCGACGCGGATCCGGCTGTTGCGGATCGTGACGTTCTTGGCCTTGATCTCGAGGTGGCCGTTGATGTCCTTGCCGTCGATGACCGTGCCGGCGACCGTGATGGTCATGGGTCCGGTGTACGGCGTCAGCGTCACCTTCTTGCGGGTGTCGCCGGGCAGGCCCTGCGGGTAGCCGGTGTTGTGCGCGGCCGGGTAGCCCGCCACCGTGTACGTCGGGTTGCTGCCCGTGGGCGGCGTCGACGTGCTGCTCTTCGTCGGCGTGGGGGACCCCGAGCCGGACGGCGAGGCGGAACCGGACGGCGAAGCCGAGGCGGACGGTGAGGCAGAGCTGGACGGAGAGGCCGAGCCCACCGGGGCGACCGTGGCGGCGGGACCGGACGGGTTCGCGGTCGCGGTGGTGCCGGGCTGCGTGATGGTGCCGGGGAGGCCGTCCTTGCAGGCGGTGAGGCCGCCACCGGCGAGCACTGCCACCGCGATGATGCCGATGCCGGCGTGGCGCAGTGGCCTGCGGCCGGCCGTGAAGTACGGGGCACTCTGAGCGGAGCTGAGCGGGGCCTCGGCGGCGGGGTCGTGCAAATTGTCGTGCGAAATTTCGTGCGCGTTCATGGTGTGGGAATCCTCCCCCGGTGATTCGGCATTCGTCAGTCGACTGGTCCTTCGACCTGTCGACCGCTTTCAAAACGAATTCGGTTGGGCCGCGCTCCTACCTGCGACGTTTCTTTGTCCGTGGACATCGTGATCGGCCGCTTCCGGCAATTCCAGAACGGGCCGTCGTGGTCGTTGCCGGCGGCGTCAGAGCCCTTGCCGTTGACCATTCCGGCCGAAAGCATGCCACGGTCCGGCGCGGCAGAAAAGCGCCGAAGAATAGATGAGTCGCAACCTTTTGGAGACTTAAGTTTCGGCTAAGTGGGAGCACGACCGGGAATTGCCGCATAAACCCCGGACCGGGACTATTGGTGCGAGCTTGAAGTGGTCCAGATCACACCAATGCGGTGCGGCATGCAGCCGCGATTCCGGCCGTCACGGTAATGCCTTGCACCATACAGCCAGATAGCCGGCTGGCATAGGTAACCGGTTCGAAAGATGGCGCGAGGCCATCGCCGCGGCGGGTGACCGGACGAACGGCGGTTCGAACCCCATCGAGGTAACCGGCGATGATCACGTCGTCATCCTGCCACCCGTCGGCTGCGAACCGCCGTCGCAGTGTCAGGAGATGCGGGCGCCGATGTGGATGGCCACGGCGTCGTGGGCTGCGATGTCCGCGCGGAACCAGCCGCCGCTGTCGACGGTGATGATCGGGCCCGTGCAGCTGGTGCCGCTCTTCTCGCCGTGGATCACGTCGCAGTAGCGGCCGGCCGGCATGTTCGTGCGGTACGAGCGTCCGGTGACCGCGAAGTCCTCGTCGTTGATGGAGATGTAGCCGGCGGTGCCGCGGCCGAACGCGATGTGTTGCCAGCCGTTGTCGTACCAGTTGACGACGCCGGTGCCGGCGACCGCGTTGCGGAACCCGACCATGTTCGCGATGACCGGCCAGCGGTGCTCGCACCGCCAGCCGCCGGTGTAGCAGGTGCTGTTGTTGGTGCGCCCGGACGAGTCCGACGGCGGGCCCTGGTTGCGGTCGGTGAACTCGTAGCTGGACATGACGGTGGGCGACCCGTACGGCCACGCCAGCATGAACGCGTTGGCCAGGGCGTAGATGCCGTTGTCCCGGTAGGTCAGCGTGCCGGGGACGTCCCGCTGGGTGTCGTGGTTGTCGACGAACACGTTGGCGACGTTGCTGGGAATGTAGCCCCAGCCCTCGCCGAAGTTGGTCAGGTACGCGAGCCGCTCGTTGCGGAAGACCCGGGCGAGGTCCTTGCCGTACCGGAATTCGTGCACGTCGCCGTTTCCGGTGTACTCCAGCGGCCCGATCGGTTCTCCGGCGCCGTAGATGACCTCCTGCACCATGTACACCGGCCGGGAAAGCCTGGACCGCAGGGCGGCGATGTCGCCGGCGGGCATGTGCTTGCTGGCGTCCATGCGGAAGCCGTCGACGCCGAGCGACAGCAGGTCGTTGAGGTAGCCGGCGAGCCGGTCCCGCACGTAGCTCGCACCGGTGTCGAGGTCGGCCAGGTTCGCCAGCTCGCAGTTCTGCACCTCGTAGCGGTCGTTGTAGTTGACGATGTCGTCGTTGCCGTTGCGCCCGCAGTGGTGGAAGTCCTGCACCTGGTACGTGCCGGGGTAGTCGTAGTGCGTCCAGGCGGAACCGGCCCAGCCCGGGCCGCTCTTGTCGGTGTTGGCCATGTGGTTCACGACCGCGTCGACGATCACCTTGACCCCTGCCGCGTGGCAGGTGCTGACCATCGACTGGAACTGCGCCCGGGTGCCCTTGCGCGACTCGATGCGGTAGCTGACCGGCTGGTACGCGACCCACCACTCCTGGCCGCGCACGTGCTCCTGCGGTGGGGAGACCTGCACGTAGCCGTACCCGCGCGGCCCGAGGGTGGTGGTGCACTCCGATGCGACCGATGGCCAGTTCCATTCGAACAGGTTGGCGATGACGGTCTTCGGCCCGGCCGTGCCTGCCGTGGCCGGCGTGGCCGCCAGCGTGGTGGTCAGCGTGGCGAGCACGACGGTGGCCAGGACGGCAGCCAGCGGCCGGTAGCGCGGCATGGGTCCTCCAAGGGCAAGGGCGGCGGATACCCAGTATCGACACACGTCCCTGTAGCGGGCAACATCTCGGCGGAACTCACGCCACCCGGGCATCGACGTCGGTGAGGTCCGGAAGTCGTACGGGATGGCGCAATGTCCGGTGTGTGCCGTGACGTCTCGGCTGCGGGTCAGTGCAGCGGTGAGGATGTCGTGGTGCAGGCGTTGCAGGACCGCGCCGGGGGGCATTGGTGGATTCCTCAGTTCCGCTGACCGGGTGTCGATGTCGGTTTCGGTGGTGTCTGTCAGCGAGGAGCGGTCATGCAGGTCTGGTCGGATGTTTCGCCTTCCGCTCGCGTGAAGATCTGGCGGCGTCTGGGAACCCGGGTGTACGGCGTGGTGGCGCTGGCTCTGCTCGCGGCGGCCGTCAGACGTCGTCCCAGCGGAAGAGGCGTACCGCGACGACGGTGACGACGGTGGCGAAGGCGAGGAGGAGGCCCAGCTGGGGGGCGACGCTCCAGGCCGAGGCGCGGTGGCTGAGGACGGCGGCCATGGCGTCGTTGAGGTGGCGCAGGGGCAGGACGTTGGACAGGGTCTGCAGCCACTGCGGGGCCAGGCTCAAGGGGAAGAACGAACCGGACAGGAACGCCATGGGGATGACCAGGAGGTTGGCGACGGCGCCGGCGGTCTCGGCGGAGCGCAGGCGGGCGCCGGCCAGCAGGCCGATCGACAGGAACGCCAGGGTGCCGGCGAGGACGAGCGGGACCGTGGCCCACCAGTCGTTTTCGAGGGGCAGGTCGAACAGGAGGGCGGCGACGGCGAGGAACAGGGCCGTCTGGGCAAGGGCGACGCCGAGGCTGACGAGCAGCCGCGCGCCGACGACGGAGCCCATGCTGATCGGGCACAGGTTGAGCCTGCGCAGGAAACGGCGCTGGCGCCAGCCGACGAGGGTGGAGGCCGCGGTGAAGGTGGCACCGGTGGCGATGGCCCAGCCGAGCAGGCCCGGCGTGATCGTCTGGATGGGTTTGACGACCTCGCTGTCGACGGAGACGTTCTCGTAGCTGTACGCCGGCGGGGTGGGCGACCCGGCGATGTTCGCGGTCTGCACCAGCGACAGCAGCACGCCGCGGACGGTGCCGGCGCCGGTGGCGTCGCTGGTGGAGTAGTGCACGACGACCTTGGCGCCCTGCTGCTCGACGACCGCGGACGCGTCGCCGCCGCGTACCTTGGCCAGGGCCTGTTCCAGGGTGGCGGCGCGCTGCACGTCGAGGACCTTGTCGATCTCGGCGTGGGCCTCGGCGGTCATCGTGTCCAGCACGGCGACGTCACCGACCTGGACGACCTTGAACCGGGCGGTGCCACCGTCGCCGCCGAACAGCCCGCCCATGATGAACAGGAACACCAGCGGGAACGCGACCGTGAAGAACAGTCCCGTCCTGTCGCGGGCGAAGCCCAGCGTGATGGCCCGGGACACGGTCAGCAGGTCTCTCACGCCCGGTACTCCCGTCCGGTCAGCGACAGGAACACGTCCTCGAGGGTGGTGCCGCGCACGCTGAGCCCCCGAAGCGCGTCGCGTGCGGCGAGCTCGGCGAGGACGGCGGCGGGTTCGGTGGTGCGGACCGTCAGCGTGTCGTCGGTCGCGTCGACGGCGGCGTCCGGGAACAGCTTGCGGGCCTGCTCGGCGGTCAGCGCCGCCACCGGCAGGCTGATCCGGGTGACGCCGCCGAGGTCGCGGATGAGGGTGGCCGGCGGGTCGGCGCGGAGGACCTTGCCGGCGTCCATGACGGCCACCCGGTGGCACAGCTCCTCGGCCTCGTCCATGTAGTGGGTGGTGAGCACGATCGTGCGGCCCTCGCGGGCGTTGAGGTCGCGCAGCACGTCCCACAGGTTGCGCCGGGCCTGCGGGTCGAGGCCGGCGGTCGGCTCGTCGAGGAACAGCAGATCCGGGGAGTGCACGATGGCGCAGCCGATGGACAGGCGCTGCGCTTGGCCGCCGGAGAGTCGCTCGGTGAGCGTGTCGGCCTTGTCGGTGAGACCGAGCAGCTCCAGGACCTCGTCGGCGCGCCGGTTCGGTATCCGGTACAGCGCGGCGAACGTGCGGATCTGCTCGCGGGCGGTGAGCCGCTCGAAGAAGGTCGAACCCTGCAGCTGCACGCCGACGCGGCGCAGCATCTCGCGGGTCCGGGGGGTCGGCGGCCGGCCGAGAACCTCGACACGGCCGGAGTCCGGCTCGCGGAGGCCTTCGATGATTTCCAGGGTGGTGGTCTTCCCGGCGCCGTTGGGGCCGAGGATGCCGAAGAACTCGCCCTCGGCGACGGTCAGGGACACCCCGTCGACCGCCCGGGTCCGGCCGTACGCCTTACGGATGTCTTCCGCGACGATCGCAGCCTGCATCGGCGTTCCACGCTCCCAGCCGCTGACGGGACACCGGCGGGACAGGTCCGGCCGGTGGGTGCGAACCACACCGTACCCGGCCGTGACAGCGCGCGGGACCGACCGCAGCACCGCCGCAGACCGGCCGCAGCAGTGGCGCAGCAGCGCCGCAGCGGCCCGCCGTTACGGTTCCTCGAAACGTGCGCGTACACCAGCGGGAGGGCCCGGATGCGGCTCATCGACGGCGGCGACGACCGGCTGTTCCACACCGCGACGGTGGCCGCCCGGCTCGGCCGGGCCGAGAAGATCCTCGAGCCGCTGCTGGCCGACTACGACGACAACTGGGACGACCCCGAGGCCGGTTTCCGCTACGGCCTCGCGCTCGTCGCGGTGATCCAGGCCGGCGGCACCGACCAGCAGAAGCGCGACTGGTACACCAGGTCGATGGAGGCCCTCGACGACGTCGTCGAGGGCGATCCGGAGCACTGGCTCGCACGGTACTGCCGGATCCGCAACCGCGTGCTGATCCGCACCGGCTACGGCCGCTACCAGGAGTACCTCAACGACGAGCTCGGCAAGGTCGCCGACGATGTCCAGCAGCTGCTGCACCGCCAGGAGCAGGTGCCGTGGCAGCCGTACTTCGCCGCCGGCCTGCTGCTCGCCGCGCAGTTCCACGCGGGGCAGGGCGACCAGGCGCGCGCCGCCGACCTCGTCGCCGGCGCGGCGAGCCGTGACGGCGGACCCGTGCCGTGGCGGTCGCTGGGGACCATCATGAGCGAGCCGATGCTGGTGCTGTACCACGGCAGCCTCCCGCCGCCGGTGAAGTCCCAGATCGTCGCGGCGATGCTCCGGCTGTTCCCCGGTAGCCCGGCGGTCCGTTCCACGGTCCGCGCCGGCGCACAGCGGCCGCCGTGACCGCAGCAGGGTCCACCATGGACGCTTCGGTGGCCGGGTCGGGGGTCGCTGCGGACACCCGCGACCGGCGCCGCGTCCGGTACACCTGGGCACTGCTCGGCATCACCGGGCTGCTGCTGGCCGCGGCAGGGCTGACCCTCGCCGCCGCGAGCCCGTCGCCGTGGATCCCGGTGGTGCTGCTCGGTGCGGTGCCGGTCGCGGTACGCCTCGCGGACAGCGTCGCACAGCTGTTCCTGATGACGCTCGTCGAACCGGTCCCCGCACCGTCCCGCCTCGCCGGGCCGAAGCTGGGGCCGGCGATGGCCGCCACCGTCGTGGTCTATCCGGCGATCGTCGACGGCCCGCCGGATGTCGACGCGCTGCTGGACTGCGTGCGCGACAACCGCGACGTGACCGGCCGTGGACCGGCGCTGCACCTGGCCCTCGTCGACTTCGCCGACAGCCACGCCGAGCACGAGGACACCGACGAGGCGCTGGGCACGGCGATCCGCGACGGGCTCGCCGCGCTGCCGCCCGGTGCGGCGCCGGTCGCCGTGCTGTTCCGCCGCCGGCGTTGGAACCCGCGCGAAGGCCGGTACATGGGCTGGGAACGCAAACGCGGCAAGCTGGAGGAGCTCGTCGCGCTGATCGACGGCCGCGACGACACGACCTTCGTCCACGACACCGCCGAGGACAGGCACGTCGTGGAGCAGCTGCGCGGGGTGCGGTACCTGCTGACGATCGACCTCGGTGACCGCCTGCAGCCCCGCGCGGCCCGCCGGCTGGTCGCCGCGGTCGCGCACCCGGACAACGCGGCGGTGGTGGCGCCCGACCGGCGCCTGGTCGTGGCCGGGTTCGGGTTCGTCCGGCCGATCAATGTGCCGGCGCGACCGCGGACGCTGTTCGAGTGGGCGATGTACCCGTACCGGCCGCCGGAGGGCATCCCGTCGGCGATGCAGGCCGCGTTCGGTGCCGACGAGTTCTACGGCCAGGGTGTCATCGACGTCGGCGTGTACCGGCAGGTCCTCACCGGGCGGATCCCGCCGGACCGGGTGCTCAGCCACGACCGCCTGGAAGGCCTGCACTGCCGGACCGCGGCGATCACCGACGCGCGGCTCGTCGAGGCCCAGGTCGGCGACTACCTGCACTTCCGGGGCCGCGAACACCGCTGGGTCCGCGGCGACACGCATCTGCTGCCGTGGATTCTCGGCCGGCCCGGGCTGACCCGGCTGCGCCGGGTCGAACGGATCGGCATGGCGCGGGACCTCCTGGCCCACCTGTACCCGGCCGCGCTGACCACGTTGCTGGCGCTGGCGTGGCTTGCCGCGCCGGTCGCGCAGACCGGCTGGTGGACGCTGGGCGTGCTCGCAGCGAGCGCGGTGCCCATCCTGCTGACCGCGCTGCTGCCGCAGCTGATGGCGTTGCGCGCGACCCGGAAGGGCCCGGGTGAGCGGAGCCTGCGGCGGACCGCCGGCGCGTGGCGGCGCAGCCTGCCGTCGTCGCGGCGGCTCGCCGTGGCGGAGTCCGCCCGGTGGCTCATCTCCCTGGCGTTGCTCGCCGACCGGGGCCTGGTCGCCGCCGACGCGGTCGTGCGGGCCGTATGGCGGATGACGGTCAGCCACCGGCACGTCCTGCAGTGGACGGCCTCGTCGCGGCAGGGCCGGCTGGAACCGGGGCTGTGGCTGCGGGTGCGCCGGTTGTGGCCGGCCAGCATGCTCGCCGCCGGGCTCGCGGTCGCCGCGGCGCTGCTCGATCCGGTCCGGCTGGCCTGGGCCGCCGGGCTGCTGGCGCTGTGGCTGCTGATCCCGGTGACGGCGTACCGGCTGAGCCGCCCCGCCGGACGCCTGCCCGACGTGTCAATGCTCTGACCAGGACCGTCAGCAGTCCGGACGCGACAGGCGGCTCACGGCGTAGCGGCGGACCAGGTCCGGCAGCCGGAACACGTCGGTGGACTGCTCGTTGACGAGGTTGGCGTTGACCAGGTGGTGCAGGGCCCGCTGCGCGGCGTGCACGGTGGTGCCGGCCAGCCGGGCCGCGGCGTCGGCCTGCAGCGCGGCCGGTCCGGCCGACCCGAGCAGCAGGAACATCGCCGCGGCCGGCGGGGGCAGCCCCGCGTACGAGCGGCCCAGCGCGGCGGGAACCCCGGCGTCCTCGTCGCCGTCGATCTGCAGCATGTCCATCAGCCCCGCCCCGGCCATCGCGTCGACCTGCTCGGCGAGGTCCACGTCGCGGTCGGCGGCCCGGGTCGCGGCGATCCGGATCGCGAGGGGCAGCCGGCCGCACAGCTTCACGAGCCGGTCGACGGCGGCGGTGTCGTGGGGTGCCGCGGTGCCGAGGGTCCGCGTGGCGAGCTCGACCGCCTCGTGCGGCTCCAGCGGGGGCAGCTCGATGCGGTGCGCGCCGTTGCGGGCCACCAGCCCTCCCAGACGGTCCCGGCTGGTGATGACGGTGGCACAGGTCGGGCTGCCGGGCAGCAGCGCCCGGACGATGTCGGGGCCGAGTGCGTCGTCGAGCACGATGAGCATGCGCCGGCCGGCGAGCAGCGACCGGTACAGCGCGGTGGCCTCCTGCGGCCGCGGCGGCACCTGCGCGGCGGCGACCCCCAGCCCGGACAGCAGCGCCGCCAGGGCCTCGGCCTCCGGCAGCGGCGCCTGCTTGGCGTGCCCGCGCAGCTCGACGTAGAGCTGACCGTCGGGGTAGGCGGCGGCGCGGCTGTGCGCCCAGTGGGTGACCAGGGCGGTCTTGCCGACGCCGGCCATGCCGGTCACCAGGACGATGGGGGCGGCGCCCGCGCTGTCGGGGCCCGGCGCCGCCGCGTTGCCGAGTGCGGTGAGGTACCGCTCGCGCCCCACGAACCGTGACACGTCCGGCGGCAGCTGCCGCGGCCTGGCCGGTGCGGCGCTCCCGGACGGCGGCCGTGCGCCGGGGAGTGCGCCAGCGAGTGCGCCGGGTGACGAACCCGGCCAGGACCCGGGCAGTGACGCCGGCAGTGACGCCGGCAGCGACACCGGCAGTGACGCCGGCAGTGACGCCGGCGGTGACACCGGCAGCGAGCCGGGCGTCGGCGCCGGTAACGGCATGGGCACCCGGTCCGGTGGCGCTGCGGTCGGTGGCGTCGGTACAGGCACGGCGGGCGGTGGTACCGGTGCGGTGGCCGGCCGGGGTTCGGCCCGCAGGATGCCGACGTGCAGCCGCTGCAGCTCCGCCGACGGTTCCAGGCCCAGTTCGTCGGCGAGCCGCGCGCGGTACCCGGCGTACAGGCGTAACGCGTCGGCGGTCCGCCCGGCCTGGTGCAGCGCGAGCATGAGCTGCCCGACGAGCCGCTGCCGGTGCGGGTACCGGGCCGACAACTCGGTCAGGTCGTCGATGAGCCGGTCCTGGTGGCCCAGCCGCAGCTCGGCGTCGAGGCGCTCCTCGAGGGCGGCGAGCCGGGACTCGTCGAGCCCGCCGCACAGCTCGTCGCGGATCTCCTCGGCGGCGACGTCGGCGAGTGCGGGTCCCCGCCACAGCGCGAGGGCCTGGCGCAGGATGCTCACCCGTTCGTGGTCCTCGGTGCTCTGCCGGGCCCGCTCCACGGCGCTGCGGAAGCGGTGCACGTCGACCCGGTGCGGTTCGCAGGTCAGCAGGTACCCCTCGCCGCAGCGGGTCAGCCGCGGCTCCGTCGCCGTCTCGCGCAGTCCGGTGAGCGTGCTGCGCAGCCGGCTGATGTGGGTCTGCACGATGCGCCGCGCGGTGGGTGGCGGGTTGTCCTGCCAGAGGATGCGGATCAGCCGGCCGACCGGCACCAGCTGGTTGGCCTCCAGCAGCAGCACGGCGAGCACCAGCCGCTGCTTGCGGTCGCCGAGATCCACCGGAGTGCCCGCGGCGAACGCCTGCACCGGGCCCAGCACTCTGAACTCCATCGGCCCTCCGGGTTGCCCCGGCCCTGACGGCCCCCGCTTACCGCAGCACCTGAGTGAGTGTTTAGTGCATTGACGCATTCCAATGTTGCATACGCGGTTCTGTCGATCCAGACACAGTACCGAGATTTCTTCATCCCGATACTCAAGTCATAAGGGGAGGTTCCCCATCCCAGTCCGGCAGCCGGACGGCGCGCAGCCCCCGGGCGGTCGCGGCGGCGACGATGGCGGGCAGTGCGGCCACGGTCTGGGACCGGTCGCCGCCGCCGTCGTGCAGCAGGACCACCGCACCACGGCGCAGGCCGGCGCCCACGTCCCGGACGATCGCATCGGTGCCCGGGCTGCTCCAGTCCTCGCCGTGCGTACTCCAGAACGCGGGGACCATGCCACACCCGCTGATCTGTTCCAGTACCGCGGCGTTCACCGCGCCGTTCGGCGGCCGGACGAACCGCGGCGCCCGTCCGGTGGCGGCGGTGATCAGCCGGGCGGTCCGCCGGATGTCCGCGCCGACGTGCTCCGGGATCTGCTCCGTCATCAGGATGTGCACCCAGGCGTGCACCTCGACGCCGCAGCCGAGCTCGACCATCCGGCGCAGCAGGTCCTCGTTTCCCTCGATCTTGTGGCCGAGGACGAAGAACGTCGCGGGCACCCCGAGCTCGGCGAGCCGGTCGAGGATCGCGGCGGTCCACGGCCGCTCGGGACCGTCGTCGAAGGTGAGTGCGTACGCACGGTCGCGCGGCCCGTGGAGGTCGCCGAGCCGTGTGACGGGTGTCTGCATGCCGGCGCCCTCATGCCGCCGGCGGGGATTTGGTCGCGGTGACGAACCCGCCGGGGGAGGACGGCACCGCGCGGCCGTGGCGGGCGGCGAGGTCGGCCCCGTCGTGCCGCTGCGGCAGCCACCCGCGGTCGGCCAGCCAGCCGGGCGCGTCCGGCAGGCCGCCCTTCCACATCGCCGCGTACGGCTGAAGGCCCGGTAACCGCTCGGCCTGTGCGCGCAGGGTCGCGGCGGCGGTGTCGCCGGGCTCGGCCTCGAACGCGGCCCGGCTGCCGGCCGCCGACAGCGCGTCGACCGTGCCCAGCACGTGGACGGTCTCGTCCGCCGACAGGTAGATGAGCAGGCCCTCCAGCAGCCAGCCGGTCGGCAGGTCCGGCCGTAGCCCCGCCGCGCGCAGGGGCCCGGCGAAGTCGTCGTGGAGGTCCGCCGGCACCTGCCGGTGGGCACACCGCGGTTGTGCCCGGCGCCCGGCGAGGACGTGCCGCTTGAAGGCGAGGACGTCCGGCAGGTCCAGCTCGAACACGGTCGTGCCGGGCGGCCACGGCAGCCGGTACGCCCGGGTGTCCAGCCCGGCGGCGAGGATCACGAGCTGGGTCAGCCCACCCGCGGCGCAGCGCAGGAGATGGTCGTCGAAGAACCTCGTCCGCAGCACGGCCCGCGTCCAGAACGCCACCCCGGCCGACGAGACCCCGCCGACGAGCGCCGCCGTGCCGCGCTGCTCCCGGCCGAAGACGGCGGGTGCGGCGGCGAGGAACGCGGCGGCGTACGGGTCGTGGAACAGCCGGTCGGCGCGGCGGCTCTCCACCGCGCGGACCATCGCGGCACCGAGCGCGGTCCGCCCGACCCCGGCGGGGACCGGAACCGGGTCGGCGGGTGTCGTCACCATGTGACCGGCAGTTCGATGAGGCCGCCGGTGATCTGGTCGTCGTGGGCCCGCAGATCCGCCAGGCCGGTCGCCAGTCTCAGGTCCGGGAACCGGTGCAGGAGCTGCGCGAACAGGGCCTGCATCTCCAGCCGGGCGAGTGGCGCGCCGGGGCAGTAGTGCCTGCCGTGGCCGAAGGTGAGGTGCGGGTTGCTCGGCCGGTCCACGGCGAACCGGTACGGGTCGGCGAAGACCCGTTCGTCGTGGTTGGCCGCCCCGGTGTCCAGCAGCACCAGGTCGTTGGCCCGCAGGCAGACGCCGCCGACGTCGAGGTCGGACCGGGCGTACGTCGGGATGCCGTTGCCGCCGCCGGTGTTGACCCCGACGTTGCCGACCCGCAGGAACTCCTCGACCGCCGCGTCGAGCCGGTCCGGGTGCGCGAGCAGGGCCCGGTGCTGGTCGGGGTGGGTGAGCAGGAGCAGCACGCCGTACCCGATCGCCACGACGGTCGTGTGGTGCCCGGTGAACATCAGCGACGCGCCGATGTGGCCGATCACCGGCGCCGGCAGCCGGTACGGTGCCCCGCGCAGCCTGGCGAGGAGCCCGTCGCGGGCGGCCCGGCGGTCGGTGACGACCTGCGCGAGGTGGTCGGTCAGGTCGGCGAGCCCGGCGCTGGAGCGGGCCTCGTCGCCGGCGGCCGCGATCGCCTCGGTGAGCCGCAGGCAGCGGCCGAGGTCCTCGGCGGGGACGCCGAGGATCCGGCAGATCACCATCGTCGGCAGCGGCAGCGCCACCTTCGCGACGAAATCGGCGGGGCGCGGTGCGGCGGCGAGGTCGTCGAGGAGGTCTCTGACCATCGCGTCGACCCACGGCCGGGCCTCGCGCAGCCGGACCGGTGCGATGACGGAGTGCAGGATCTCCTTGAACCAGGCCCGGTCGGCGTCCTCCCGGGCGAAGTTCTCCCGCGGCCTCCCGCCGAACAGCGCCGACTCGGTGAGCCGCGCCGCCCGGTCCGGCCGGGGGTGGGTACGGCCCAGCCGGTCGCCGGCGTAGAGCGCCTTCACCTGCTCGTAGCCGGTGACCAGCCACGCCTCGTCGCCGGTGCGGGTGCGGACCCGGTGGACCGGGCCGCGCTGCTGCAACGCGCGCAGCCGGGGCGCCGGCTGCAGCGGATGGTCCTGCGCGAACGGCATCTGCTCGGCGGCGCTGCCGCCCGCATCCTGGTCGGCGTCGGTCACGGCCGTCCCCTCATCGTCCGGTGAGCTTCGCGGCGTCGAGTGCGTCGCCGGCCGGCGGCAGCGCGTCGAGGCGGTCCAGCAGCGCGGCCTGCGCCCCGGCGAGGCCGGCCCGGGCGGCCGGGTCGTCCAGCAGCTCCGTCATGGCCCGCAGCACCCTGCGACGTTCGAACACGCCCGCGGACCGGAAGCAGTCGACGTACGGATTGTCGGTCAGCACCGGGGTCAGGAACGAGTGCCAGCCCCACGGGAAGACCCGGTACGGATAGGCGATCGTCAGCTCCGGCGCGGTCTGCGCCAGCCACGCAGGCGCCGATCCCGACGCGAGCAACCGGCCCACGTCGAGGATCTTGTGGTTGTCCAGCAGCAGCGACGGCACGCCGGCGAGGACCGCCTGGGTCAGCGTCACGGACACGGCGTTGCCGGTGACGAACAGGTCGGCCGAGGCGAGCCGGGCATGGAAGTCCGGCGGCGGCAGCTTCGGCACGTGCCGGTAGTCGATCTGCTCCGCGACCGGGAAGTCCCACCTGGCCGGTCCGACGTGCACCACCCGCAGCGGCCGCTGCAGCGCGGCGAGGTGGCCGTGGATGATGCGCGGCATCGCCAGCATCAGCTGCGCCATCCCGGGCGAGCGTACGACGTTGACGTACTCCCACCGCGAGTTGGTCAGGAACACCGTCGGCGGCCCGGTTCGGTGCCGGTCGACCCGCATCGGCGCCGACCCGCCGCACACCATCCGGCTGACGACGATCCCGGGCTCCGACGGCGCCGGACGGTTCAGCGGGCTGTTGCGGATCAGCAGGTCACACTGCTCCAGCAGGCGCGGGAAACGGGTACGGTGCCCGCCGTAGAAGTCGACGAGGTAGTCCGCGGCCGGGTAGTCGTACTGGTCGAAGCTGCCCAGCGCCACGTCGTACCGCTGCCGCAGCAGGCTCATGCTCAGCCCGGACCATGCGGTGGAGTAGTCGAGGGTGAACGCGTCGGCGGCAACCAGCAGGTCCGGCTCGAAGTCCGCGACGAGCCGGTCGAAGGCCGCGAGGTTGCGCCGCGGGTCGTGCGCCGGGTCGCTGCCGCGCGCCGGATACTCCAGGGGGAAGACCTTCAGACCGGTGGCCCGCACGTACGGCGCGACCGGGGCGGCGGTGACGAACCCGACCTCGAACCGGTCGGCCGGCAGCTGCCGGGCGAAGTCGGCGGCGATGCTGACGTCCCCGTTGGACAGGTGCCCCAGCCCGAGGAACAGCACCCGGCGCGGCCCCACGCCGCTCACCGCCCCACCGGTTCCCGGGCCAGGGCCGCCGCGACGGCCGGCTGCGTGCCGTACACCGCCGACATAACCTCGCCGAGCAGCTGTCTGGGCTCACCCTCGGCGGCGGAGTGCAGCGTCGCCAGGGGTTCGCAGAGGACCGCGCCCAGCGCGACGAGCCGGACCGGGACGCGTGGCGCCGCGGCGAGCGCGTCGAGCAGGCTCGCCCAGCCGACCGGGGCGCCGGCGAGCCCGTCGAGGACGGCGCCGAGCGCGTCGGCGCTGACGAAGTACGGCTGCGGCGGCACCTGCGCCTGGCGGGACCGCAGCCGGTCCAGGTCGGCGCGGGCCGCGTCGATGTCGCCGTCGACCTGCACCGAGTAGGCGCCGTAGCTGCTGGGGATCAGCGTGCGCAGCCGGGCCCGGCTGTAGCGGGCCAGCCAGTGGTCCGGGTCGAGCTCAAGGACCCGGCCGAGTGCCTCGACGGTGGCGGTGAACCGGGCGTGGGCGGCGAACTCGATGCCGACGCTCGGCAGCACCGCCATCAGCGCGAGGGCGTGCCGGCCTGCCGCCTCGACGTCGCCGGGTGCCGCCGCGCTCGCCTCGGCGAGCCGGGCGAGGAGCTTCGCCGCCCGGCCCAGCTTGCCGGCCGCACTGGCCAGACCGTACAGCTCGTCGTCCGCCGCGGTGATCAGGCGCATCGGTTCACGCCGCCGGTGCCGTCTCGGCGGGGCTCGCGGCCGGACCGGTCTGCTGGGCGATCACCGGGATGACCGCCTGCGGGGGCACCGGGTGGAACTCGTCCCAGCCGACCAGCTCGGCGTACTCCTTGTACACCCCACCGCACTCGCTGTTGAACGCGCAGCCGCCGCAGCGTGCATCCTTGACCCGGGAGTTGGCGTCCATGTAGTTCTCGTAGTCCTCGAACACGAACTTCCGGTAGAGCATCTTGAACTGGTTGGCCTTCCAGTCGATCATGTACTGCTCGTAGCCGGGGATGGCGCAGTACGGGAAGCCCTCCAGGGTGATCACCCTTTCGCGGGCAACCACGCGGTCGACGGCCGCCAGCACGTACGGCTGGATGTCGTCGTACTTCGGCGTCACGTCCCAGAAGTTGCGCAGCGCTGTGCCGGCGGTGTGCAGCGCGGAGATGTTCACGTGGTCCGCGCCGAGATCCATGCACAGCTCGGCGATCTCCGGCAGCTCGGTGTAGTTGTCCTTGCACACCACCGAGTTGGTACGGATCTTCGCGCCGAGCGACTTGACGTTGCGGACCCCGCGGACCGCCTGGTCGAACGAGCCCAGCGACTTGCTGATCCGGTCCTGGGTGAGGCCGGTCGCGCCGTGCATCGATACGATGAAGAGGCTGACCCCCTTGTCGATGAGGGTCTGCGCGTACTTGATGTGCGCGAGCTTGCGGCCGTTGGTCTGCAACAGCACCGTCGGATACCCGAGGTCCTTGATCTCGTCGAGGATGTCGAGGAAGTCGCGGCGGATGGTGGCCTCGCCGCCGTGGATGTTGACCGCCTCGAAGCCCTTGTCCGCGTTGTCCCGCAGGAACCGCGACACCCGCTTGCGGGAGATCGAGTCGTCCTGGACGAACGGCGAGTCGACGATGCAGAAGGAGCACTTGCTGTTGCAGATGTCGGTCAGGTGCACGCTCAGGGCCTTCATGGCGTTCCCTCGCAATCGCGGTCGGTCGGGCTGTTCGGAAGTTCCGCCGGTGCTGCCGGCCGCTCCAGGGGTTCGAGCAGCCCCAGCAGCTCGGTGAGGTCGGTGCCGGCACCGTCGAGGCGTTCGCGGGTCGCGATCCGGCTCGCCTCGTCCGGCACGAGCAGGCGGCTCTGCCCGTCGACGGCGATCCGGCTGAAGGCGAGCAGCCCTTCGAGGTGCCTGCGGTGCTCCGGCAGCGCGTCGCGCAGCGCGGCGACGGCGTCCGGGCCGCCGGCGTCGACCGCCCGCAGCTGCGACAGCAGGACGTCGAGCTGTTCGCCGGTGCCGGCGAGGTCGGTGCCCACGACGCTGCGGTAGCCCATCTGCGCCAGGTCGGCCATGCCCTGCGGCAGGTAGCTCAGCGACCACGTCTGCCAGCGCACGTAGTCGGCGACCTGTTCCGTCAGCCGTACCGCGCCGGCGAGGCCGGCGGCCGGCGGTTCGGTGGCCGCGTCGGTGGTCGCGTCGGTGGCCGCTTCGGCCGGCTGCCCGGGCTCGGCGGCGGCCGGCGGTTCGGTGGCCGCGCCGGCCGGCGGCGGGGCCTGGATCCCGGCGCGGGGTGGCAGGAGGGCGGCGCCCCTGGCGGGGTCGCCGGAGCCGTCGTCGGCCCACATGCGCACCGTGCGGCGCTTCTGCACCGGCACCTTCCGCCCGTCCGCCCCGGTCAGCGTCGCCACGATCATCTCGGTCATGTCGGCGCAGAGCAGGTCGCCGGTGCCGGTGTCGACCTGGAGGGTCGCCCAGTACGACGAGCGGCCCCGCTGCCGGACCGGGCCCGATCTCACGTCCAGGACGCAGTCGAGGCACCGGGTCGTGTAGACCGCGGACGGCCGCCCGGCGAACCGGCCGTGCCCGAGCAGCTCGGCGACGATGTTCGCGTTGCGGAACACCGCGACCGAGCCCGGGTCGGAGAACTGCAGCTCGGCCCAGCTGCCGGAGATGCGTTCCAGCTCGGCCCGGTCGCCGGGCTCGCGCAGTCCCGGGGTGGTGAGCAGGTGGGTGCACATCATCTCGAACGTGACGACGTCCCAGCTGAGCATGAGCAGCAGGTCGACGGCGGGTGAGCGGGGCAGGCCGGGGTAACTGACGTCGAGCACGACCGGCGCGCCGGCGTCCTGCATCGTGACGGTGTGCTCGGCGCCGGCCTCGGCGTGCAGCAGCACCGAGCTGAAGCCCTGCCTGCGGGCGAACGTCCACTCGCGGGGATCGGTCGCCGTCGTCGGGGTGCCGGTCCGCACGTCGACGCGTTCCCACTCGTACCGCACCGGCACGAGCGTCGGCACGCCACCGCCGAGGACGGTCCGGTGCAGGGTCGCGGTCATGTCGTGCCACTTGTACGGGGTGCCCCGCGGCGTCAGGAAGTCGTTGCGCATCGAGGCGTGGAAGCGCCGCCGCACGGCCGGATCCACGACCCGGCGGCCGGTGAGCCGCTGCTGATCAACAAGCTCCGGGGCTGAGTCCGCCGCGCGGGACGGGATGGTGGCGGTCACCCGGTCACCACCGCGCGCAGCGCGTCGCCGACGGCGGGCAGGCCGGCCAGTTCGGCGCGGTAGTCCGACTGGCGTCGCCGCAGCGCGTCGCGGGCCGGCTCGTCGTCCAGGAGCGTGCCGAGCGCGTCCAGCACCGCCGTGCGGTCGAAGATCCCCGCCGTGGCGAAGCAGCCGCCGTACGGGCCGGCCGACAGCAGCGGTTCGAGCAGGTCGTGCCAGCCGAGCGGGGCCACCCGATAGGGGTGCGCGGAGCGCAGCTGCGGGGCGACGCCGCTGAGCCAGCCGGGCAGGCCGTCCGGCCCGAGCCGCTCATGGTTGTCCAGCAGGAGTGCCGGTACCCCACCCAGCACCGCCTGCGCGAGGGTCATGGACAGCGCGTTGGTGGTGACGAAGACGTCCGCCGCGGCCAGCCTGGCCTGGAACATCGCGTAGGGCATGCGGTTGAAGTGCTGGTAGTCGAGGTGGTCGGCGGCCGTGAAGCGCCACCGGCGGGGTCCGACGTGCACGACCCGCAGCGGCCGGCCCAGCGCGGCGAGATGGCTGTGCAGCACGGCCGGCAGCGCGTCGATGAGCTGGGCCACCGGCATGGACCGCTGCCGGTTGCGGTACTCCCACGCGGAGTTGACGAGGAAGACCGTGGGCCGCCCGTCGGGTGCGGTGTCGGCCCGCTGCCCGCTGTCACGGAGCCCGCCGCCGCGCAGCCCGCCGGGTGGCAGGGCCGCGACCGCGACACCGGCCGTCCCGGGCGCGGCGGGATGGGGCGGCCCCGGCTGGATCACCAGGTCGCAGTCGTCCAGCAGCGGCGGCAGGTGCAGCTGTGCACCGCCGTAGCAGTCGGCGGTGTAGCCGGCGGCCTGCCAGCCGAGCCGGTCGACCCCGGCGACCGGCCTGCCGTACCGCTCCCGGAGGAGTCCGACGGTGAGGCCGGACCAGGGGTTGGACTGCTGGACCGCGTACGCGTCGGCGAGGACGAGCACATCCGGTCCGAAGCCCTTGACGATCCGGTCGAGGACGGTGAGGTTCTCCGCCGGGGTGGCGCCGGACAGCGGCAGCGCCGGCATGCCGAGGTCGTGCAGCTGGGGGACGGCCTCGGCGGCGGCGACGAACCCGACGTGGAACCCGCTGTTGTACGTGGGCCGGGGCAGGCCGCGGGCCAGGTCGGCGGCGATGGTCGCGTCGCCGCGGGACAGCCGGCTGGGCGCGATGAACAGGACCCTCATGACGCCGTCACCCGCCGCAGGATCGTCTCGACCTCGGGCAGTTTGCGCAGCGCCGCGAGGTAGGTCTCGCGCGCCTCGGCGAGCCTGCCGCGTTCCGGGCCGTCGGTGAGCATCGGCACGATGGTCGCCAACGCCGCCTCCTCGTCGAACATCTCGGCCTGCGCTATGACGTCGCTGAACGGGTTGCCGTCCAGCAGCGACCGCAGGAACTGATACCAGCCGACCGGGAACATCCGGCTCGGGTAGAGGTAGTCGATGCCGTCGACCACGCGCCGCGCCTCGGCGGACAGCACCGGCGGGTCCGGCACCTCCCACCGCAGCCGGCCGCTGCGCTTGTGCAGCGAGTTCATCAGCGCCAGCGACGGGATGCCGCCCAGCGCGAGCCGGTGCAGGCTGACCGACACGATGTTGTTGGAGATGTGCAGGTCGACGGCCTGGATGACGCGGCGGAACCGCTCCGGCGGCAGCGGCCCGAGCGCGTGGAACCCGTCCGGGGCGCCGTTGTGGAAGACCAGCTGCGGCCCGACCGCGACGACGTCGGCGTGCGCGAGGAGCTTCACGAGCAGCTGCTCCAGCATGGTGTGGCAGGCGTCGACGAACGCGGTCACCCGCGGGTACGCGGCGTGCATCCGCTGCCAGGTCGCGCCGGTCACCAGCACCACCGGCCGGTCCCGCAGGCCCAGCTCGCGCTTCACCTCGGCGCGTCCGGCGACCGGGATGTCGTCCATCGTCTCCAGCAGCGGGTACGGGTGGACGTCGGCGGGAACCTCGTCGAGGGGGTTGTTCAGCGGGCAGGGCCGCAGCCGGAACGACAGGCCGTCGAGGGTGATGTCACCCTCGTACTTCGCCTTGAACCCGTAGGTGTCCAGCCAGGCGCCTTCGCGGCCCCACGAGAAGTCGTCGAACGTGCCGACCGGGCAGCCGAACACCGCGAGGTCGGCGCGGCTGAGTCCGTAGTGCCGGTCGCAGAAGTCGAAGTTCATGAAGTCGGCGAGCACCACGAGCGCGGGCTGGTGGACGTGCGCGATGTCGTGCAGCTGGATCCGGTTGAGCTTGCCGGCGCCCGGGATCATCACCTGGAACGGCAGGTTCGCCTCGGCGATGAGGTTGCGGTGCGTCGGCGGGATGAGAAACAGCGGCCGGAAGCCTGTGCCGGCCATCCGCTTGGCGAATTCGGTCGCGATGGCCAGCTCGCCGTATGCCCAGAAACTGGTGACGATGAACAGCACGGTGCGTGTCCTCATGCCCGCACCCGCCGCAACGCACGGCGGACCGACGGCTGGTCGCCGAAGAGCGCCTCCATCGCCGCGCCGGCGGTGTCACCGGCCGGGATGTCCGGCTGGGAGACGTACCAGACGAACCCCTCGCACAGCAGGCCGCCGAGCGCGCGGAACCGGATCGGCTCGCTGCCCCGGACGCCGTCGAGCAGCCCCGGGACGCGGTCCCGGTCGCCGCCCTCCCACGCCAGCCTGGCGGCGAGGACCGGGGTGCAGGCGAACCACGGCTGCCACTCGGCCGCGGCCTGCCGGTCGAGCAGCTCGGCGGCGTCCTCGGCGGCGCGGGCCCGTTCGGCGGCGATGTAGGCCTGGTGCTCGGTCGCGCCGGCCGGCAGCAGCGTGCGGGTGTGGATGCGCAGGTACCGGCCGAGCCAGTGCCCCGGCTCGTGGAACAGCAGGTCGCTGAGGGTCTCCACGATCTCGGTGTAGTTGAGCTGCTCGCGCAGGTCCTCCCGGCCGGACTGCAGCAGCGCCAACATGGCCAGGGCGTACGGGAAGCCCGCCCGCGGGTCGTCCCATTCCTTCTCGTAGCGCTCCTTGAGCCGGGCCGTGATCTTCTCGGCCCGGCCGAGCCGCGCGGCCACCATGACGGTGCCGAACAGCTCCTCGTCCTCGCGGGTGATCGGTTCCATCGCTCAGGTCACCGCCACGGGGTGGAACTCGTCCCAGCCGATCAGCTCCGCGTACTCCTTGTAGACGCCGCCGCAGACGTCGTCGAAGAAGCAGCCGCGGCACCGTTCGTCCTTGACCCGGGTGAAGTCGTCCATGTGGTCCTCGTAGTCGTCCATGACGAAGCTGCGGTAGAGGACCTTGTACCGGTTGTGCTCCCAGTCCACGAGGTGCCGCTCGTAGCCCGGCACCGTGCAGTACGGGAAGCCCTCCATCAGCAGCCTCGTCCCGCGGCGCACGGCCCGCTCGCAGGCCGCCAGCACGTACGGCCGGATCTCCTCGTAGCGCGGCGTGACGTCCCAGAAGTTGCGCAGCGCCGTGCCGGAGGTGTGCAGCGCGGACAGGTTGATCTGGTCGGCGCCGAGATCGAGGCACAGGTCGACGATCTGCGGCAGTTCGGTGAAGTTGTCCTTGCACACCACCGTGTTGGTCCGGACCTCGGCGCCGAGCGCCTTGACGTTGCGGATGCCCTGCGCGGCCTGCTCGAAGGAGCCCAGCGACTTGCTGATCCGGTCCTGGGTCGACGCGGTCGCGCCGTGCATCGACACCACGAACAGGCTCACGCCGCGCTCCACGACGCTGCGGGCGAACTCCATCCGCGCGAGCTTCCGCGCGTTGGTCATGAGGTGGACCGTCGGGTAGCCCTTGTCCCGGATCTCGTCCAGGATGTCCAGGAAGTCCCGCCGGATCGTCGCCTCGCCGCCGTGCAGGCTGACTCCCTCGTAGCCCTGGCCGGCGTGCTCGCTGAGGAACCGCGACACCCGTCGCCGCATGACGGTGTCCTGCGCCATGAACGGCGAGTCGACGATGCAGAAGCTGCACTTGCTGTTGCAGATGTCGGTCAGGTGGATGCTGAGCGCCTTCATGTCCGCACGGCCCCTCGTCGTCGGAACCGGTCGTCAGGGCTGCTCGTCGTCGAGCTCGTCGTCGTACATCTCGTAGCCCTGCTGGACCATCGCCGCGTCCTCGGGGGTGTAGACGGCGGAGTCGACCGCGAAGAACTCCTCGAGGTTCTCCGGGGTGAGCTTGGCCAGGTCCTCCTCGTCGAGGCTGCGCAGCAGGAGAAGCTGGACCTCGGTCAGCTGGTAGCCGGCGAGGGCGGTGTCGGGGTCGTCGAGCAGTTGCCGGCCGAACTCCGGGTCGGCGACCGCCCGCTCCAGCACGTCCTTGACCTGGCTCTGCTCGGCAGTGGTTTCGGTGCCGTCCGGCGCCGGCTGGTTCGGGGTCCTCTCGGCGGTGGTCACGGTGCTCCTTCCGTCCGAACCGGGCTCATGCCACGGCCATGGTTTCGTTGTTGAACCGTGCCGGGGCCTTGGCCGGACGGTCCTGACGCAGGCTCAGCAGCCGCCACGCGTCGCTGAAGTCGGTGCTCTGGATGCCGTTGAGCTTGGCGATCTTCGGCACGATGACGGCGGCCAGCTCCTCGGCGCTGCGCCCGTCGATCTCGTCGAACTCGTACACGCGGAAGTTCTGCGGCTTGTAGGAGAACTCGAGGTCGTCGGCGAGCCAGCGGTAGTTGGCGTCCAGCAGCCGCTGGTAGGCGTCGGGGAACTTGCGCAGCTTCATGCCGTAGGCCTCGGGCCGCGCACCCATCAGCGACTTCGGCGCCACGAAGTAGCGGTTGACGTTGAAGTAGTTGATGTATTCCGCGTTGCGTTCCAGGAAGTCCGTCGTCTCGGCGAACGTGTCCTCGTCCTCGTGCGGCAGCCCGGTGATGATCTCCAGGTCGGCCCAGATGCCGACCTCCTTGCACCAGCGCAGGACCCGCTCGGCCTCGGCGAGCTTCACCCGCTTGTCGATGATCTTCAGCATCTTCGTGCTGGCGGTCTCCAGGCCGAACGTGAGCTTCCGGCAGCCGGACGCGGCCAGCAGGGACAGCCGCTCGTACGTGAGTCCGTTGAACCGCGCGCAGTCCGACCAGTTCAGCTCGACGCCGTGCAGCACCACCCGGCTCGCGAACTCCTCCACGAACCCGTTGACCAGGTTGAAGTAGTTGTTGAACAGGTAGAAGTACGGGGTGTCGTACTTGGCCGACATCGCCTCCATGTCGGCGATGATGTCGTCGCAGGTGGCGTGGACGAGCTTGATCCGCTCCAGGCTCTCGGTGCAGAACGCGCACGAGTACGGGCAGTTGTAGTTGAAGACGTACGGCATGACCAGCCTGCCCCGCACGCCGTTGCCGTCCTGCGCGGCGTTCGCGTCGTTGGCCAGCCAGCTGAGGTACGCGGGGAACTGGTACAGCTGCATCCGGTTCCACTGCTCGTCGGCCCACTGCTTGCGCGGGCTCGCCTGCGGGCGGTGCCGGACGTAGTTGTGGTAGTCCGGCAGGTGCAGCCCGTCGAAGTCCGGCGCGAGGATCTCGTGCGCCGCGTCGGGGGCCCGCACCACCGAGCGGCCGAGGAGCCGGGCCACACCGGGCCGGGCCATCGGCAGCAGCGACCTGCCGCCGCCGCCGAGCGCGTCGATGAGGTCCAGGAACACCCCTTCGCCGGGGCCGGTGACCGCGTGGAAGTGCGTGATGCACGCCGTCCACCAGCTGTTGAACGCGTCGTTGAACTGCATGAGGTAGTCGAGGTTGTTGCCGCCGAGGACGACCGGCTTGCCGTAGTGCCGTTTGACGTGCGCGGCGACGACGATCGCGGACTGCATCTCCAGGAAGGAGAAGTCGCCACCGGCGGAGATGCCGACGACGTCCGCGGCGGCGACGTCCTTGCCCGCGAGCAGCCTGCCGGCGAACCCGTCGAGGAACTCGTCGGGCTCGCCGTTGACGTAGCCGATGACGGCCCGCTCGTCGAAGAACGGCTTCAGGTCGGCCTTCGTGAACTCGCCGCCGTGGTACATCCGCGACAGGTCGGCGTTGAGGTCGTGCAGGTCGACGTCGTAGCCGGCCCTGCGCAGGCTGGCGGTGACGATGCCGGTGCCGAACGGCGGCAGGTTCATCCTGGTGAACATGGGCTGCTCGCCCGGTGCGACCAGGAAGAGCACACGGGCGGGGCGGGTCCGGACTGCTGCCATGACGGCTCAACCCTCCGAGGCTGGCGACGAGGTGGTCAGTGCATTGCTCAGCGAGGTGATCAGCCCGCACGCGGTGGCGAGGGGGGCTGTTGCGCGGATCGCCGCGGCCAGCGCACCGGCGGCCTCGCGGTAGCGGGGTTCGTCGAGCACCGCGCGGACCGCGTCGCGCAGCCCGGCGGCGGTCACGGTCTCCGCGTGCAGCGCGATACCGGCGCCGAGGTCCGCGCAGCGTGCCGCGATGTAGGGCTGGTCGCCGGAGATCGGCACCAGCACGAGCGGCAGCCCGCGCACGAGCGCCCGGGACACCGTGCCCCACCCGGCGTGCGTGACCACGGCCGCGGCCCCGTCGAACAGCTCCTCGTGCGGCAGGTTGCCGGCGAACCTGACGTTGGCTGGTGCTTCGCCGGAACCGGGGTGCGTGACCACGGCCGACACCGGCAGCCCGCCGAGCGCCTGCGCCGCCGCCTTGAGGTAGCGGTCCTGGACGAAGGCGCGGCTGCCGAGCGCGGCGAGAGCGTGGGTGCTGGCGGTGACCACGACCGTCGGTGGGCCGTCGCCGTGCCCGCGCGGCGGTGGTGGAGACAGTGATGGCTGTGGGGCGAACGGCCCGACGAGGACCACCTCCGGCGGCAGGGCAGGCATGCCCGCGATCTGCGGGGTGGTCAGGATCAGGTGCAGCCGGGGCGAGGTCCGGCCGAGCAGGTTGCGCTCGTCGCCGCCCGGCAGCCCCAACTCGCGCAGCGTCGAGCCGGGGTCGAACGCGGCGAGCGTGTGCTCCGGGATGAACGTGCGGTACGCGTCGAGGGCCGGCACCGGGGAGCACGACAGCGACGCGTACGGCAGGCCGGTCAGCTCCGCGGCGAGGCTCCCGCCGGGCATCATCACGTCGGTCACGATGACCTCGGCCCGGCACGCCAGGGCGAGATCTGCGATGTCCCGGGCCATGTCGGCCACGTCGCCGAGGAACAGGTGGCGGTACAGCCGGGCGCTGCCGGCGGTCGCGTACAGCTCCGGCGGCACCGGCGAGTCGAAGTGCCACCGGGTCGCCGGCGACTCGGCGAACACGGTGACGGTGTGCCCTTCGGCGCGCAGCCGGGCACCCAGCGCCGCCATCGGCTCACGGTGCCCGGCCGGCGGGAACGGCACCAGCAGCACCCCGGTCACGTCGTCACCTCCGCCGCGCCGCGCTCCGGACCGGTCATGTCGGCAGCATCGCGAGGGTGCCGGCGGCGGACTCCAGCCGTGCCCGGGTGCGCACCACACCCTCCGGGGTGCCGATGTCGTGGTACTCCCCGGCGGTGAACTCCAGCGCGTTGACCGTCAGCCCGGCCGTCATCGCCGCCACGAACACGTCACTGAGCAGCAGCTCCCGCGCCGGTGCCACGAGCGCCGAGGCGACATGGCCGTGCAGCAGTTCGGTGAAGACCGGCGACCACACCGCGATGCCCCAGGTGTTGGCGACCGGGGGGTGCTCGGGCTTGTCGACGATCGCGAGGACCCGCTGCGAGCCCGGTTCGATGACGACCGGCGCGAGCGCCTGCGGTGTTGCGGTCGGGAACACGCCGAGGCTGAGGTCCGCCCCGGTGGCGTCGTGGAAGTCGACCAGCCGGGCGAAGCAGTCGCCGGGCGCGACGATCGTGTCGGGCATGCCCATGCACACCGTCCGGTCGGTCATGAACGGGTGCGCCAGGTCCAGCGCGTGCGGCATGCCGAGCGGAACTTCCTGGCACAGGTAGCCGAGGTCCATCCCGAGGTGGCGGCCCGACCCCAGGTAGAGGAACACGTCCCACTTGGCCGGGGAGAGCACGAGGAAGGCGCTGTCGACACCGCCGTCGTGCATCGCGGTCAGCACGTGCTCGACGGCCGCCTTCGGCACCAGGCGGCCGTCGACTTCGCGGTACCCGACCTGTATGAGCTCCTTCGGTGCGCGGTATGGCGAAAGGCGGGCGCCGACTCCCGCCGCTGGCACGATTCCAAGCCGTCCGGCCATGGGCACCTCATCGCGACTGGCGATCCAATGCAGCGAAATATAGGAATTCAATGCTGTGCTCCGGCTGCGCCGATGTTGCGGTCACGCTTCGCCGCAGCTGCGCCACACCTCCATGAACGTCGATGCAGACTTACCATCGCGGCATGTCGCAGCCTCGGGTGTCGGTGATCCTGCCGCTGTTCGGCGATCATCGCGCGGCCGGTTCGCTCGCCGCCGTCTGCCTGGCGTGGCTCCGGCAGGATGTGGACTGCGAGGTGGTGGTCGCGGTCGCCGACGGCACGCCACCGCCCCTGTTACCCCGCGCCGACCGGGTCAGGCTGGTGCTCGGCGGCGACTGTCCCGCAGCACCCGGCCCGCTGCGCAACCTCGCCGCTGTGGCGTCCGAAGCGCCGGTGCTGTACCTCGGCGACGGCGACATCGTGCCGCTCGGCGACGACTACCTGCGCCGCGCGCTGGCCCTGCGGGAGGGCCGGGTGCTGATCCAGCCGTGGATGTACCGCCTGGTCAACCCGTCCGACGTGCAGCCCGGCCGGGAGCTGACGGCGCCCGGCGGCGGCCGGCTGTGCCACGTGACCCTGACCCCGGACGGCACCCTGGTGCCGCTCGGCCCGGAGCGCTTCACCTGGCTGAACCCCGAGATCATGGTGGTCGAGCCGCCGCCGACGTACGGCTGGCGCAACGAGGACGGCACGCCGTGGCGCGCGTTCCCGTTCCACTGGGGCGGGTTCCTGCTGGACCGGGCCGTGTTCGAGGCGGTCGGCGGCTACAGCACCCGGTACGCCGGCTGGGGCTGCGAGGACGACGACCTCATCGCCAAGCTGGAGGCGCGGGCCACCGTCCTGCGCGGCTGGCGGGTCGCGCGTCGGCTGACCTGCCTGCACTTCGAGCACCCCCGGACGCACACCGCCGCGAGCATCGGGGCCAACCAGCGCATTCTCGCCGAGCGTCTCGCGGCCGGCGCCGACGCCATGATCGCGGAGGATCTGCGCCTTGCGGTCCAGCATTGACAGGTAGCGATTTATGAGCCCTTGGAGGACGTACCGTGCGACGAAGCATCCCGGCGCTGTCGCGCGCCGCAGCGACCCTGATCCTCGCCCTGTCCACAGCGGTCGGTGTCCCCGCCGCCGCACAGGCCGGACCCGCGCCGAGCCTGCTCGCCAGCAGCGCGTACACGCTGACGCAGGCGGAGGCGTTCGTCGCCCAGTCCGGCATCCAGGTCGAGCCCACCACCGACGTGGGCGGTGGCTTCGACGTCGGGTGGTTCACCCCCGGCGACTGGATCGCCTTCGACCTCGACTTCGGCGCGACGTCCCCGCGGACCGTCACCACCCGCCTCGCCAACGGCGGAGTCATCAGCGGCACCATCCGCTACCGTCTCGACAGCCCCACCGGCACCCCGATCGCCACCACGCTCGTCTTCCCGACCGGCGGCTGGCAGACCTGGAGCACCGTCCCCGCCGACCTGCACGCCTCCGCCACCGGCGTGCACCGCGTCTACGTGACCGTCACCGGCGGCTCCGGCATCGACCTCGTCAACATCAACTGGTTCAAGTTCAACGCCTGACCCGCGCGGCGCGTAGGGCACGATGGAAGCATGCTGTTTCGTCGATGGCGTACCCGCAACGACGCCCGGGCCGTCGTGGAATTCACGGCGGTCCGGGTGGATCCCCGGCTGGTCAGGGCCGTGCGAAGTCCGGTCGGCCGGTCGTGCGAATCAGGCAGCCTGCTCGGCGGGCGCGGCGTCCGGGCGGAACTCGGCGCCGCGGTTGTGCCGGAGGATCAGTGCCGCGGCCACGCCGCAGAGCGCCGCACCGAGCACGTAGGGCATGGCCGGGCGCACGTCGAAGGCCACGCCCGCGGCGATCGGACCGACCGCCCGAGCCGCGGCGGAGGCTGACTGCCCGATACCGAGCACGCCGCCGAGCGCGCTGCCGCCGGCCCGGGCGATGAGGGTGGCGGTGGTGGGCGCGAGCAGCCCCTGCCCCGTGGCGAGCACCGCGAGCGCGGTGTAGCTCAGCCAGGCCGGTCCGTACGGCAGTGTCACCAGGCCCAGGCCGAGCAGCAACGCGCCGGCCACCGCGATCCTGCGATCGCCGAACCGGTCGGTCACCCGGCCCACCACACCGCCCTGGACGATGGCCATCACCACCCCGACGCCGGTGAAGACGAGGCCCAGGCCGCTCGGGCCGAGGCCGTGCTGCCGGCTACCGAGCAGCGCGTAGGTCGCCTCCATGCCGGCGAACGCGAACGTCGCCGCGAACACGGCGCCCAGCAGCGGTCGCAGGGCGCGCAGACGGATCGCCTGCACCAGCGTGGCCAGCGGATTGCGCGACCGGTGGGAGGGTGGTTGCGTCTCCTGCCCGACCGGCCGGGCTCCCCGGGGAAGCAGCACCGCGCCGGCGATCAGGTTGGCCAGCGCGATGCCGCCCGCGACGAAGCTCACGCCCGCGAAACCCAGCCCGGCCAGGGCGGCGCCGATGGCGGGCCCGAACACGAAGCCCATGCCGATCGAGGCACCGACCATGCCGAGCGCCCGGGTGCGTTCGCCGGGCTCGGCGAGATCGACCGCGTAGGCCTGCCCGACCGAGATTGCTCCGCCGCACAGCCCGGCGACCACCCGCGCGGCGAGCAGCGCCAGCAGCGACCCGGCGACGCCGGTGAGCGCGAGGGAGACCGCGGAACCGGCCAGGCTCGCCAGCAGCAACGGCCGGCGTCCGTACCGGTCGGACAGCGCACCGAGCACCGGCGCCGCCACGAACTGGGCCAGCGCGTACGCGGTGAGCACACCGCCCAGCCAGACGCCGGAACCACCGAGCCGTTCGGTATGGAACGGCAACAGCGGCAGGATCACCCCGAAGCCCAGCATGTCGACGAAGACCGCGAGGTACACCACGAGTAATGCTTTGCGCCGCACCCGACGTCTGCCCTTCGCGCGGATTTACCGACCTGGTGTCGGCATCATACCGACGCGCTGTCGGGAAAGGCGGCGGGGTGGCGCGCCCGGGGACCATGCTGCTGCCATCACGGCCCAGCCGTGGCCACGCCCGGTCAGGAATGCATACCCTTTCGGGGGATTTAGTGGCGTGACTGTCGTGAACAGACTGAAGACTCTCAGTTGTGACTGGACAGGATGACAAGTGAACAGCGACTTGACCGAATCCGCAGCCGTTGCCCTGCTGACTCGGCAGGCCGCACGGTTCACCAGCAGCAGCGACCGGTTCGGTTACCGCAAAGACCTGCACGACCTGCTGGCCGGGGCCGCGCGGAGGGTCAGGCGGCCGATGCGGCTGGCCGTCGTCGGCCGGATCAAGTGTGGCAAGTCAACGCTGGTGAACGCACTGATCGAGCGCGGCCTGGCCAGCACCGGCACGACGGAGATGACATTCACGGTCGCCGAGTACCGCTACGACGAGCGCGAGTTCCTGCGGGTGCATTACCGGGACGCGACCGGCCGGGCGCCGGCCGAGTTCGGGCTCGACGAGCTGTACCGGCTCAACGACCACGATGCGGGCCGGCTGGACGAGTTGCGCAGCATCGGTCACGTCGAGGTGCATCTGCCCGCCGAGTTGCTGGCCGAGGTCGGGCTCCTGGACACGCCGGGTCTCGGCAGCGTGCACGGGGACGATTCGGCGAGCACCGAGCGCCTGCTGGCCACCATGGACCTCACCCTCGCCGACGTCGGCAAGGCCAGCGGTGCGGCGATGGCCCAGGCCGACGCGGTGCTCTACCTGTTCACCGACGATCTGGGCGGTCCCGACCTCGAGGTGGTGACCGGGTTCGCCGGCGGCGGCGACAGCTCCGGGCCGTTCAACTCGTTGCGGGCGTTCGGGGTGCTGAGCCGGTGCGACGGGAGCTGGGGGCCGCGGACCGCGGCCGTGGACTACGACCCCTTCGGCCCGGCCCGGGCGAGGATCCGCGCGTTCCAGGACGACGACGACCGGGTCGGTGAGCTCTTCCATACCGTGGTCCCGATCGCGGGTCTCCTCGCCGAGGGCGCGTTCCGGCTGGATGCCGGGCACCTGTCGGACCTGCGGGCGCTCAGTTCGAGCGGGCTGCCGGAGCTGGTGCGGTGGTTGCGGGGTGAGCGTTCCTTTCTGGCCGAGGAGACCGACTGCCCGCTTCCGCTGCCCGCCCGGTCTTCGCTGGCGGCGGTGCTCGGCTGCTGGGGGGTGTTCCGGGCCTGCATCCACATCAAGGACGGCAGGTCCGACGAGGAGCTGCGGGCTGCGCTGTTCAGGGACAGCGGCGTCGCCGACGTCGTCGCGCTGGTGCGCGGCCACTTCGGGCGGCGCTCCACCCTGATCAAGCTCAACGCCCTGCTCGCCGAGATCGAGCGGACCGTCGCCAGGCATCGGACCGAGGACGGTGGCCGCCCCGACGCGAATCTGACGGAGGTGACCAGGGCGGTGGCGGAGGTCCGCGAACGGGTCCTCGGGTTCGCCGACCTCGAACTGCTCCGCGGCCTGCAGCAGCGCTCGGTCAGCCTCGGCCCGGGTGAGACCGAGCGGGCGCGCCGCCTCGCCGGGGAGTTCGGCACCTCCTGCGCGCAGCGGCTCGGCCGCCCCGCCGGGGCCCCACCCGCTGGCTTCACGGCCGTCGCCGATGAGGAGGCGGCGTACTGGCGGCGTCGCCTCAACGAGGACCTCAACGGCAACCCGACCCGCCACCTGCTGCGTACCCTGAGCCGGATCGCCGACGAGGTCGCGTACCGGGTCCACACTGCCGCGGACCTGCTCAGCGGCTACTGACCGAGGCTACTGACCGAGGCTACCGATGGAGGCTGCCGATGGAGTCTTCTGCACGGATGAGGAGACGGTTGTGATGCTGCCGTTCCGGCGGCCGGCCCGGCCCAACCACCAGCTGCACCAGCTGGTGCGGGAGGCCGCGCTGCGGGCCGGGACGCCGGCGCCCGGCGAACCCCGCGACGACGACGAACTGTTGCAGGTCGGCCAGCACGCCCTGGCGGTGCTCGCCGACGCGCTGGCCACGGCGCGGGCCGCGAGCCCGCCGCCCACCGTGGCGCACCGCGCTTCGCGCGACTCGGCGCACGGCTGGGACAGCGCACCGGTCGCCCTCGAGCTGGCCGGGGTCCGCGAGCGGCTGCGGGACGTGTCCGACGGCACGAACGAGGTGTACACGTGGCTGCTGGACCGGCTCGACGTGGTGCTGGACGGCCTGCAGGTCACCGAGTTCGCCGACGACGGGCCGGTGGTCCCGCAACGGCACCGGGTGGTGGGCATGACGCCGGGCGGACCGGCGGGCCGGATCGCCGCCACGGCCCGCCCGGGGCTGCGGCTCGGCGCTGAGGTGCTCCGCCCGCAGGACGTCGTGATCTTCGAGAGGGAGGACGAGGCGCAATGACCGACCCGGTCAGGCTCAGGTTCGATGTGGTACGGGCGGTCGCGGCGGAGGCGGCACGGCAGCTGCCGGACCCGCGGCTGTCCACGCTCGGCCTGTCCACGCTTGCGGCACCCACCTGCACGGTCGTCGCGTTCGGCAGCTTCGACCGCGGCAAGTCGACGATGCTGGCCGCCCTCGCCGCGGACCGGGCACTGTTCCCGCACGAGCCGGCGGAGAACACCGCGGTCGCCACCACCGTCTACTTCGGCCGTCAGGCGCGGGCCTTCGTGCGGATCGCGGACGGCTCGCAGGTGCGCGAGCAGGAGATCGATGTCGACAAGCTGAGCCAGTACGTGAGCGAGCAGTCCCGGCGTGGCGCCGCCGACGACGTGGTCGAGATCCAGATCCGCAGCCCGCAGCCGCTGTTCGCGGCCGGTCTGGTCCTGGTCGACACGCCGGGGATCCTCAGCCGCAACCCGGCGCACAACGCCATCGCGCACCGCCGTGCCCGCGAGGCCGACGTGCTGCTGGTCGCGGCCGCCGTCGACCGCCCGTTGACGAAGGAGGAGCTGGACGAGCTCGCCCGCATCGGCGGGGGTCCGCGGTTCGTGCTGGTCGTGACCAAGGCGGACAAAGCGAGCCGGGCCGCCACCGCAGCGTACGCGAGGGAGAACGCCGACCGGGTCGCGCAGGCGACCGGCCAGCCGCCGGGCAGCGTCCCGGTCGCCGAGGTCACCGCCGAGGAGGCCCTGTACCTGGCGGCCGACGGCGGGGGCGGCGAGGAGGACACCGGCATTCCGGGGTTGCGGCGGATGCTGCTGGCCGAGGCGGCCACGCTGTTCGCCGCGAAACTCGACGCCGCCGCCGACCTCCTGGACACCGTTCTGGCGGAGATCGCGGCGGCGGCCGGGCAACACCTGGCCGTGCTGCAGATCCAGCTGGACGACGCCGCGGCGGTGGCCCGCCGCTCGGACGAGCTGCGGGCCCGGCTGGCCCGCCTGGACCACGCGATCGCGCGCGCGCCGGACGAGCTCACGCAGCGCTGCCGGGCGGCGGCCGACCGCGTGGACGCCGAGCTGACCCACCAGCTTCAGCTGCTCAAGGGCCAGATCCGGGCGGAGCAGGGACTGTACTCCCCACGACTGGACCCCCAGACGTACGCCGCCAACTTCGCCGAGCGGATCCTGCGGCTGCGCGAAGACGCGGACGCCGCACTGACCGACGCGGTCCTGAAGGTGTGGGCCGGCTGGGCTGCCGAGTCGGGCCTCGACCTCGACGCCGGCGCCGCCGACGATGTCGCCGGTGTGCGGGCCGGCAAGCGCTGGGAGGTGGTGACCCGTCTGGTCGACGACCGGCCGGTGCTCACCTTCGCCGCCATCAGGGCCGGCGCGGTCAACGGCCGGACGCTGGCGATCACCGGCGGGGCCATCGGCGGCATGGTCGGCGGCGTCGTGACGTTCTTCGCCCCCGGCCTCGGGGTGCTGCCCGGCGCTGCCGTCGGCGCGCTGCTGGGCCACCTGGTCGGGTGGGCGTCGGGCATCCGCGACACGCTCCGCGAGGAGCGTAAGCGGTGGCGGGAGACCGGCCTCAACACCCTCAGCGGCCGGGCCCCGGCCTGGGTCGACGACCAGATCAAGCAGCATCAGGACTGGCTGGGCCGTAGCGGGCCGGTGATCGCCGAAGCGGTACGCGACGAGTTCGTCCGGCAGGCCGGCGCCGCGCGCGGCGAGGTGCTCGCCGAACTGGACGCCGCCGGTACCGTCGCCGACACCGGCGGTGCGGGCCCGGCGACGCTGCAACGCCTGGCTGCCGAACAGCAACGGCAGCGGGATGTGGCGCTCCGGCTGGTGACCGAGCTTCGGGACGCGCGGAACGGGACCGCCGGGTGAGCGACCGTCTCGTCTATGCCATCGACTTCGGCATGACCACCTCGTCGCTGGCCGTCCAGACCGGCGACGACGAGCCGCAGCTGGTGACCGACCCGGCGTCACCGGCCCGCAGGATCACCGCGATCCCGACCGCGGTCTGCCGGACCGGCGGCGAATGGCTGGTCGGCACCGCCGCGGTGAACGCCCGCCTGGCGGCGCCGGACGGGTTCGCCGACGAGTTCAAACGGGACCTCGGCGGCGGCCGCACGTTCGTGCTCGGCGGCTCGCGGTACACGGCGGCCGACCTCACCACCGAGGTGCTGCGGTTCCTGCGCCGGCAGGCCGGCCGCCTCGTCACCGCCGAACCTGACGTGGTCGTCCTGACCGTCCCGAGCGTCTGGGAGCAGGGCTACCGGCAGGAGGCGCTGCGGCAGGCCGCGATCCAGGCCGGGTTCGCCGGTCGGACACTGCACATCGTGAAGGAACCGGTCGCGGCCGTCGTCCATGCACGGTCGCAGCGTTCCGTGCCGGATGATCAGCCGTTGCTCGTGTACGACCTGGGCGGCGGGACGTTCGACTGCGCCGTGCTGGCGCCACCGGAGGACCATCGGCCGGCGCTGGTCGTCCCCGGCGGACTCGCCGACGTCGGCGGCGCGGAGTTCGACCGGAAGATCCTGGCCGCACTCCGCGGCGACGGGCGGCTGCCGGCCGGCGTCGAGACGCAGGCGTACGCGCTCGCCGCCTGCGAATCCCTCAAGCGGCGGCTGTCGGACAGCGGCGTGGAGGTCGCCACCGAGCAGGTCCAGGGCTCGGCCGTCACCATCAGCTTCACCCGGGCCGAACTGAACACGCTGATCCGGCCCGACCTGGAGCGGACGGTCCAGGCCTGTGAAGAGGTCGGCCTGGTCGAGGACTGGACTGCGCTGGGCGCCGTCGTCCTGGTCGGCGGGTCCAGCCGGATCCCGCTGGTACACGAGCTGCTTGAAGCGAAGGCACCCGGACGGGTGGTGACGGTGCCCGAGCCCGAGCTCGCCGTCGTGCGTGGGGCCGTCGCCGAGGCGCGCGCCATCGCCGGCGACGCCGACCCGGTCGCGGCGCCGTATCCGCCCCCGCAGGCCCGCGCCGACATCGTGGGGGCGGCGACGACCCGTTCAGCGGGCACCGTCCAGCCCGGCTGGGGCGCGACGGCCGCCCTGCTGGTCGTATGGCTGCTCGGCGAGGCGGCCCGGGTATGGTTCCGCCACCAGTACGACATCTGGAACCTCACCCCGCCCGCCCTCGCGGTGCTCGCCGCGGCCGGCACCCTCGCTGACTACCGGCGGCGTGACCAGCCCGGCTCGCGCCGCCCCGGCACGTGGGTCGTCACGGTCACGGTCGTCGCAGCGGTGTACGCGTTCCTCCAGATCGTCATCTACGTCTATCGCGCAGTCAGCGGCGGAAACCATGCCGCCGACTGGATCGGCGCCGCCGCCGCGCTCGGCATGCTCATCATCACGGCCTGGACCGCCGTTACCCTCACCGATGCCCGTGGCGCAGCCAACCGGGTGGCAGACCGGGAGGCCGGCGCCGTCACGCTGGCCCAGCTCACGCAGCGGCAATGGTTCGGACCCGGGGACCAACCGAAGGCGCCCTACCACCGGCTGCTCGCCTACTCGGCCGTCCGCATCTACGAACTCCCGGCGAGCCAGGCCTTCCGGTATGCCATCTCGGCCGGCAACTTCGTCCTGCTCGTCCACGAGGCGACGGACGCCCGTGCCCGTCCGTCGCTGTCCGACCAGTTGCAGAGCTGGCGCACGCAGCTCGGCGGCACGGCCAGGGTCGAGGCGTTCGTCGTGCTCCCAGGCGGACGCCCACCCAGGCTGTCGAGCGTGGACCGCACCCGGCACGGCTACGAACTGGCCACCGCCACGACCTTCGTGGACCTCGTGTGGACGCTGTTCGCAGGCGAGACGACGGTGAGCTATCCGATCAACAGCGCTCTGCTGCGCAGGGCAGCCCAGTCTCCGTCTCCGCAGACGGTTCCGTAGTGTCGCTTTCCGGTGCCCTGTGGACCGTGGTTCACGCGCCCTGTCCATCCGGCGCGCCGCCCCGTCGGGCCTGCGCTGGGCGGGTGCGGGCCGCCCACCAGGCCAGCAACAGGACCGTCCCGACCTCGGCGAGCCCGAGCAGGCGCTCCACACTCCCGAGCGGGATGGCGCGCCACCACCGTACGCCCGTCCACGGCTCGGACAGCAGCGCCCACAGGATCGGGGAGAAGCACAGCAGCGACACCACACCGCCGAGGGCGACCAGCCGGGCCGGCCGGCGGGTGCCGGCACCGTGCAGCCAGGGCGCCGCGGCGAGCAGGGCACCGGCGGGCAGGCTGAGGAACGCGACCAGGCTCGCCACCCGGTGGATGTCGCCGCTCATGGACGGGCCCGTGGACCAGTTGTGCTTCTCGAACCATGCCCCGCCCCGGCCCGCGGGCGGAGGCGCTGCCGGACGCCGGGAGGTCCCAGCCGGAGACATCACCGGCCTGCTGGAAGCCGCTCTGCGTCCGTGGCGGTCGCAGCCGCCGGAGACGGCACATGCGTGTATGACGCTCCGTGTCCCTCGGTCCGCAAGCCGCGGGTGTGGTTACCCGTTCCTGAGGTCTCGGACCAGTCGCCGGTACATCGGCTGCAGCTCGACGTCAGTGTCTGCTGATTCCTGCGGGTCGGCCGGGAGGGCCGGCGGTGCTTCGGTGAGCATCTGGATGCGCCGGCCCAGCGGTGGGATGACGGCGAACGGTGACGCGTTGCGCGTTACGTCGGCTTCGCAGCGTTCTGGCATCGACGGCGCAGTCTTTGCCAGCACCTCTGCGGTGAGGGTTGGCCAGCGGGCGATGACTGCGTGGGGTTCGTCGCGCTGGACGACACCGGAGCGGTCGCCTGCGCGGGCGTCGCGGCGCAGGACGGTGACCACCGATTCGACCAGGAGCCGCGTAGCGAGGACCGACCGGACCGGCAGCGTCCCGGCCACTGCGACCGCACGGGCGTCCGCGGCGAAGACCGCCTGGAACGACTCGGGCTGCAGCAGCGTCAGGTAGCCGAGGCGCACGAGACCGAATACGCCCTGCAGGAGCGCCATGAGCGGGCGCACGAGATCTCCGACGAGATTGGTGTACGACTGTGCGTGCTGCTGGCCGATGCGCTGTGGGTTGGCGGCCATCATGCTGGTGACGTCGTCTTCGCGGCTGCCGTGCAGGCGTTTGTCTGCGGCCGGTTCGAAGATGGCAACCATGGTGGCGAGGGTTCGTTCGACGGTGCCGGTGAGTACGGCTCGGCTCGGGTCACCGCCGCTGAACCGGGCGAGTTCCAGGGCCACCAGCGCGGTGCGCTGCGCGGGGTCGAGCACCGCCCACAGCGGCACTCCGATGCGCAGGTAGCGGCGCCGCAGAATGCCGGAGAAGCCCGCGTCAGCGGCGAACCGGTCGTCCAACGCGACGATGTGTGGTGCGGGTACGTCCAGTGCAGCGGCGACCCGGTCAACCAGCGCATGCAGCGCGACTGCGTCCGCACGCCGGACGGTGACGACGTCGCGGGGCAGGGCTGCCGGTCGGGGCAAGGTCAGCCCGCCGAAGAGCAGCAGCACGGTGCCGGGCAGCAGCGCGGCGCTGGGGAACCGCACGGTGCTCAACCACGCACCGCACAGCAGAATCCCGAAGGCAGCGACCTGCACGACGACGGCAACGACGGCGGTCGCGACCCGACGGATCCGACTCGGCGTGACCTCTTCACGGGCCCTCCGCCGAGCGCGTCGTCCCAACCGAACGTCAAGCCACCGCCATCCGATGACGTCTTCCGCGCTGCCCGTCATGCGTGCATCGTCCCCTTCGGGCGCTCAGCAGCGCAAACCTGGCGGCCAGCAGCGGGGTCACGTCGAACAACCCAGCCGTTGGACAGCAGCGCGTACTGGCTGATCGTCCGGCTCGTCCAGTCCAACCCCGCCGACGGCGGCACCACGTGCGGCACCCCGGACCCGGCGAACATCCCGGCGTCCCGCTCGTCATCCCGCTCAGCGTGCCACGCGCGGTAGCCTGAGGGCTCATGACGGACGAGGCGTGGGATCCGCACGAGGTCATGCTCGTGGTCAGCCACCCGTACGCGGACTTCGAGGTGCCGCGGCCGGCCACGGCCAGCCGATGCACCTCCACCGCTTGGGCAATGGAGGTCATGCGGGAGTTCCGGGCTGGGCGGGGCCGGTGATCCAGATGGCGTGGAGGGAGCGTGCTGCGGCGGCGCAGGCTTCGACGTACTCCTCATCGGTGAGCAGGGGGCGGACGAGGGGGCGCAGGATGTTGGAGACGTAGTAGCGGGGTTGGCGGGTTTCGGGGTCGGCGCCGGCTTCGAGCAGGCCGAGTTGCGTGGCGCGTTCGATGTGCCGGTCGGTGTCGGGGTGGTCGTGGATGGCGTGGACGGTCTCGCCGGGCACGGGCAGTTCGACGACGTTGAGTTTGGCGAGCATCTTCTGCAGGTCGGGGTCTTGGGAGCCGAGGAGCTTGGTGGCGAGGATCTTCTCGCGGAACCGGTCGGCCTCGTGCTCGATGGCGGCGATGAGGCCGTCGACGTCGAGGGTGCGGTCGGCGACGATCAGGTCGAGCCAGTCGAGGAGCCGGGGGTTGCCGGCCGCGGCCTGGATCGCGCGGGCCCGGATCTGGGGGTTGACGCGTGAGCCGTGGCGCAGGTTCGGCAGGTTGGCGATCTTCTTGGTCTGCTCGACCTCGATGAGGGTTTCCAGTGCCTCGGTGGCGATGCGCGTACCGGCGGGGGTGGGGAACAGGTAGCGGCTGGTGATGATGACCCGGCTCGGGCTGCCGGTCTCGCGGATGGCGGTGAGCAGGGCGGGGAGGATGTCGGCCATCGAGGTCGACAGGATGTGCCCGCCGTTGCGTTCGTCGAGGTTGCCGTCCTCGAAGTCGTCGAACACGAACAGGCACGGGGTCTGCCCAAGGGGTCCGTCGACGTCGAGCAGGAACCGCAGCCGGACGGCGAGGGGGGCCCGGTCGTCGCCGAGCACCTGGTCCGCCTCGGCCTGCTGATCGATGGTCGGGAACCGGAGTTTGGTGGTGAGTTCCCGGAACTTGATGAGGTCGACCCGGCCGTACCAGACGGCGCGCTGGTGGGTGGGCATGCGTTCGAGGAGCCGGGAGGCGAGGCTGCTCTTGCCGAGGCCGCCCATGCCGTGCAGGACGAGGGCCTCGGCTCCGCCGGGCTCGTGCAGGGGCTGTTTGAGGGTGCGCAGGCAGCGTTGGATGGCGCGGCGCCGGCCGACGAACGCGGCGCGGGCGGCGACCCGGGACAGCTGGGTCTGCGGGTCCAGGAACTCCTGGTCGGCGGCGCGGGCCTGGATCCGTGCGCGTCCCTTGGTGTGCAGCGGCGTGACCAGCGGCGCGAGCGGGGACCGGTCGGCGTAGACGCGCAGCAGATGCCAGCTGCCCCAGTGGTTGGTGTACAGGTGCTGGCGGGCCTCGATGACGGCCTGGTCGAGCGGTGCCCCGGCGGAGAGGGCCCGGTAGAGTTCCGCGGCGAACTCGGTGGCGGAGACGTCACCGACCGGCAGCGCCCACCCGAGCACCGCCGGCGCTCCGGCGCGGACCAGACTTTCGCTCATCGAGGGGAACGCGCCCCGGTCCGGGGCGTTGCCGGTGAGGCAGCCGGAGACGAAGACGAGGCGGGGCCAGTGCCCGGCCATGGCCTGGGCGATCTGGTCGGCGGTGGCGGTGGCGCGCCCGCCGAACTCGTTCTCCACCACGAACGTCGGCTGCCCGGAGGCGGTGGTGGCGTGGCCGCTCAGGTGCAGCACGTCGAAGTAGCCGCGCCCGTAGTCACGGGCCAGGAACCGCAGACCTTCCAGGGTGCCGCTCTCCTCGACGACCAGCTCGGTGCCGGTGCGGGACGTCGCCGCGAGGATGGCCGCCTCCTCGGCCTCGTAGTTGAGCACCGGCTCGACACCCTCCGGCGAGGTCGCCATGAACAGCACCCGCAACGGCCGGTTCCCCGGCGTGACCGGCGCCTGCAGCGCCGCACCGGCGCCGACACCCCGGACCGGCAGCAGCGGCGCGGGCGCGGCGACGGTGAGGAACGAGCCGTCCTGGCACAGCAGCTCCCACGGCAGATGCCGCAGCCGCTGCTCCGCGGTGATCCGCAGGATCGTTCCGGGTGGCTGGCCCGGCATCGAGGCCAGCCACCGCTGGTCCCCGTCGACGAACCCGGCCAGCCGCGCGCCGAGCTCACGCAGCCGCGGCGAGCTGTGCACGCGCTGGGCGTTCGCGTGCTGGGTGTAGTCCCGCTCGACGAGGTCGATCAGCTGCTCGACCGCCGCCCGGTCCAGGCCACGGGTCCGCGGCGCGCCCCCGTTTGTGGACAGGCGCACCTCGCAGTAGCTGGAGGTCTGCTCAAAGACCTCCAGCTCGAACATGTCCAGCTGATCCACCTCTGCGCTCAGCCCTGTTGCGTGTCGGCCTGCTGGAAGACGATCTCCAGCTGCTCGAGGTTGGCACCGGACAGTGCGACCGTCGTGCCGTCACTGAACTGGACCTTGACAGTGCCACCTGTCAAGCCCCGGGTTTGATGGAGAGTTGGTTAGCTGGTTTTCGGGGATACGGTGACCGGCTGGGTCATCGTGTGTAGTGCCTCGTACTCGGCAG
>NZ_JBFAIC010000084.1:0-41642 GCF_040654515.1 Dactylosporangium sp. NPDC050688 | reverse complement strand
TTCGAGTCCATGAACGACTCGGCGTACGGCGAACTGGTCACCTCCGGCGCACGGGAGGGCAAGGACTTCGGAGCTGTGGCGTTTCCCGGCACCGACGACAGCTTCCTCGCGGTCGTCGACGTCTTCGTGGCCGCGACCAGAGCCAAGAACGCCAAGAACGCCCTTGCCTTCCTCAGCGACATCAGCAAGCCGGCGACCCAGATTCCGTTCAGCAAGGCGAAGGGGTCGGTACCGGTGCTCCGGAACGTCGATACTTCGTCCCTGTCTGTCTACCAGCGAGATGCCTCGAAGAGCCTCTGGGGCTCGTCGGTGCTGCTGTCGATCGCCCACGGCGAGGCCATGAGCCCACAGTTCCAGGAGGGCTTCTACGAAGCCGTGTCGACCTACGTGCGCACCCGCGATCCGGACACCTTCGCCCGGGATCTCGAAAACGCGGTCACCAGGGACAAAATGCCGCCACGCTGACCTGCGTTCCGCAGGTCCGCGTCGACATAGTCCGCCAGAGGTCCCTCGAAAAGGCCAGGTAAAGCCTCGATCCACCGCCCAACGGTTTCGTTGTGAGATGAAAGGGGTGCGACGGCGCCTCCAGCGGATGGCCTGGTCGGCGACCGGCATCTGTGGGCGGTGGTGGACATCCTCACCGCGATCTGTGCGGACGGCACCGAGAGGATGGTTGAGCGGCGCCCGGCCGCGGATCTCGAGCGGGCCGCCGCGGCGCACGAATACTTCGCATTGCCGCACCTCGGGGAATGGATCCGGCGGCCTCGGCAGCTCTTCTCACATGAGCTTGGCCGCGAGGGCGGCTACCTCGACACCGTCGTGGTCTCTCAGCAGGGCGCGCAGCTTCTTGCACGCCGGCGCGTCCCGCGGGTCGTTGAGCCGCAGTGCCGCCAGGTGGGCATCCCAACCGTCCTTGCTTGTCGTGGCTGCCTTGGCGAGCAGTTGGAGGGCGCGGTCTCCTTCGACGAAGCAGTGCAGACGGGCCTGGAGCGATGGCCACCGGGTGACGATCTCGGCGAGGATCAGCAGGTGCCCTGCTGTCTCCTGCGGTGGGCTGTCGACGATGTCACTGGCTGCGGCGACCCGGACGTAGTACTGCCATACCGTCAACATGCGTTTGAGCTCACGCAACGAGCAGTCGGGGCGTGCCCTGAGCCGTACCGCGAGGAGATCGAGGAACGGTTTGCTCATGACCAGCGGATCGGCCGCGGCGTCATCATCGGTGCCGGTGTCGGCATCAGGAAAAGTCACGAGAAGCGCCGGTTGCCCGGCATCGGTTCCGGTGCCCTGACCGGTGTCCGGGAACCCATTAGCCGACGGGTCCTGGCTTCGCTGCGGTGCTGTCGTCGCCAGCTGCTGCTGTGGTGGCGCGATTGGGTCCTGGCCGAGCACCCTCGTCAGGAGCTTCGCTTGAGGGTCCATCGCCGCTACCGGCAAGATCACCGGGAGTTGGATCAGCTTGCGCATGAATGCCCAGCCGACGTCCGGGTCTTCCGGCGCGGCGACGGCATGCGCGTCCCGGACACCTGCGTAGACGACGTTCAGATGCGCGGCGACGACGGCCGGATCCATGGCGAGCACGAATCTGGTGTGTTCGAACTCGCTCGCCACGAACGCGTTGATGCCCTCGAACACCTCCGCGATCGTCTGCGGCTGGCAGCGGTCGAGGTCGTCGATGAAGACAATGAGGTACCACTGCTGCCGCCTGGCATCCTTGGCGAGCGTGCGGACAGCGTGTTGATAGATCTGCAGCTTTCCGGCCCGCCCGCGGTAGAGCGGGTCTGCGATGGCCCCTGCTGCCGCCCCGTCGAGCAGAGCCCCACCGAGCACCGGCAATTGGAAGAGGTCCGCGGGTAGGAAGTCGGTGGCAGGTCGCCAGGCGAAGCGCCACCACGTGTTGACCGCCGCGATGAGGAATAGCAGGATCGGGAACACCGCCACGATCTTGACCGGAGGCTCGGACGTGCGTGCCAGCGGAATCCACGCGGGGATCTCGACCGCGGTCGCGTTCGGGTCGGCCAGTCGCGCCAGGATCGGCACCGTCAAGGCGAACACCGCGAGCCGGAACATCGGCGACCGCACGCGCCGGTGCAGTTCCTGTTGGACCCGACGGCGGTCGATGTCTCGAATGTTCAGCGAAAACCAGTACCGTTCCCGATCTTCAGGAGTCGGGCAGAGCCGTTCCACTGCTGTCGTGGCGATTTCGCCCGCCAGCCCCGCCCAAATCTGCTCCTTCGACTGATGCGACCAAGGGTTGAACCACACGGTGATCGGGCTGAAGGTCGGACCTGCGGTTTTCCGCCCGTTCTGGAGACGGGGAGCGCTGAGGTCGGGGCGAACGAGGCGCACGAGGCGGCTCCCGGTTCGTCGTTGCCACTGCCGGATGATCCAGCTCGCAAGTTTGCCGTGCTTCGCCGTGTCAGCAGCAGACGAGCGGCGTTCGTCGCCCACGTCCCAGCCGTGGTCGGCACGACTGAGGAGCCGGCTGGCACCCCAAGCGGTCAGCCGCCGTCCCGGCGTCGGTGTCGGCGTCTTCGATGCTGCTGCGTCGTTCGCAGCGGTGTCGGTCGGGGTCGTCGACGCCTGGACCTTCTCGCGCAGAAGCCCCAGCAGGGTCGTCTTGCCAGTACCCCACGGTCCTTCCAGCGAGACCACGCGGGGGCTGGCGTCGTCGTCCTCTCCCGAGGGGGCGTAGATGATGGATGCCGCGACCGCCTCCGCGATCTTCGAACGGTCGATCTGGTCGGATTTCGGTGGCCGGTCGCCGAAGCCGGTGATGCCGGGTATCAGTCCGGCGAGGACGGCGCGTTTGTTGATCGTCTCCGCGAATGCGGCAACGACGCGTTGCACGACCGCCACGACCGAAGTGGCGAGCCGATGTTCGTCGGTAGCGGGTTCGGGTGTGCCGAGCATCCCGACGATGCCCACGGCCACGATCCAGTCGGGCAGCCCGGTCGGCAGTGGGGGCCCGCCGCCGTCCACGACCACCGCGACGCCTGACCAATTGCCGTGTGGTGTGTTGTCGGTCAGTGCTGGAGTGACGGTCACGGTACGTCCGACCGCAATTGATGTGTCCATCGATGCGACGATTCCGTCAATGGTCTCGGCGGGGCGGAAGCGGACCGCTCCTGTGGCCGACGGATACTCCACAAGTGAGGACAGCACGACGTCGTTCACATTCACCGAACCGCGGATGCCGTACCCGGCGGCCTGAACCACGATCAGGTCCGGCCTGAGGGACGCGCACGTCATCCACAGTGCGCTGAGGCTCGCCTGCGGTGACTCGGCGGCGACCACGGCAAGATTCCACCGCTCGACACCGGCCGCCGTTACCAGGACCTGATGGTGTGCGTCGTCGAGACGCACCGCGCCGCTCATCACGGCTGCCCAGGCGTCGAGCATGGGCAGTGTGGTGACCACGCAGGCCAGACGGCCCGTCGCGGTCGGGGCCGCCGCGGCAATCACTTGTTCGACGACGCCGGCCATCGTGGCCTCATCGGCCTGGAGCGGGACCTCGACCAGCGTGCCAGCTGACCCGGACGGTGGAGTGCCGTCCTCGTGCGCGATGACGAGCGTCAGCCGACCGACGGCGGCAAGGTCGAAGGCGGCCCGCATTGACCCGGGCATGTTCGAACTGGTGATCGTCGACTGATCCGTGATGATGAGCACGCCGATGGTGAGCGGGTCGAGGGCGAGCAAGGCCTGCCATGCCGGTACGCCGGTTGGCAGGTCCACGACGGCTCCCCGGCGTCGCAGGGCGATGCGGAGACGGTCGGACCAGGTGACGTCCCTGGCTCCGTTGTACACCACGAACCGCCGGCCCGGCGGTGCGCTCTGTGACGCAACCTCGGTCATTCAAGCCACGCTCCCTGGTGTACGGATCGATGTGTCGTTACAGGTGTCGGGCGGCGCAGCGGGTTCACAGCCAGCCCTGTTCACGCCCGTACATCAGGGCTTCGGTGCGCGTCCGGACGCCGAGTTTGCGGTAGATCTCGTGGAGGTGCCGAAACATCATCCGCTCGGAATATCGGGCCTGTTCGGCGAGCGTGCCGACCTTCGTGCCCTGCGCCAGTTCGCGGAGCCAGGACAGCTCCTCGTCGGTGAGCGTCGAGGTTTTCGACCCCACGGAGGCGTGCCGTGCGGCCAGGACACGCAGCACCTGGATGGGCACGGCGCTGGTGCCGGCCAGGACCGACTGCAGCACTTCTCGGACGGCGGCGGGCGTCGCATGCCGGGGCAGGCAGGCGACCGCGCCGGCGGACAGTGCGCGGACGTAGTTCGCGGTGGTGGCCTCGACCAGCACCGCCAGGACGGTGATATCGGTTGCCGACGCCGACAACTGGTCCAGCAGCGCCCAGTCGTTGGCGGACTCCAGTGTGAGGAAGACGATCGCCGGTCGTTGCTCGCGCGTCCAGGCCAGCAGGTCGTCCGGCGCATCCGGGGCAATGTCGATGTCGTGCAGGGCAGCCGCGATCCCGCGCCGGAACAGTGGCAGTGGATCGCGGATCGCTACCCGGACAGACATGGGCGGCCCTGCCTCCAGCCGGCGGCATCGGAAGTTGTGTGCCGCTGATCCTGACGCACGCAGCACGCCAGTGCCACGACCGACATGCCGTTGGCGTCCATCGCCCGAGACGCGGCAGCCTGCGCCATCCGGGGCGTTGCAGTCCCTGCCATGTGGTCGCTCAAGTAGGCATGGCCAGGTTCGACCACCAGGGCTTAGCGTCGTACCGCAGAGTGCCGTAGCCAACACGCTGAGCTGTTGATCTGCCGGGAGGTCGTGATGGTTGAACGCGGTCTGGAGCCGTCGGTCGTCGTCAAGAAGAAGCGGCGAACGACCGAGGACGCCAGCCGGCTGCCGGCCGAGGTGGAGTTGGATGATCCTCTCGCGAAGGTCTCGGCCGAGGGTTTCGGCCCGCAGCTGGCCAGCGAACATGATCCGACCCTCACCGAGCTGACGCAGAGCGCCCAGCATCCGGGCCAGCCTGCGGATCCTCGGTCCAAAAAACGTCGATGACGCGGCCCGGGACCGCTGCGCGGACCAGGCTCAGCAGCCGGTCGATGCGTCGTTTCGCCACCGACGGATTCCCAGTCTGTCTGCATGCCGCCTTGTACGTCACGCTGATCTCAGACTGGTCGTAGTCCGTCTGAAACGACGCCAGCGCGAACTGCAGCAGGCTGTGCCAGAACAGCAGCTCGAAGTTCTTGCCCTCGCGGCGTTGCAGCACAGTGGTCTTCGAAATTGCCTCAGTGAACGACCGCTTCGCGGCCTGGACGTCGTCGAGTCGCAGCTGCACGAGCCCGAGCAGTGCGGTCCCGGCGAACTGGCGCACGCTGCGCGCCAACCGGTCAGCCGCACGCGCCGCAGGAAGTGCCATCGCATCATCGCCCGACAGCAGGCCGACGAGCGCGAGGCGGACGTTTGCCTCGTACATGAGTGTGTGGGTGGGCGCCGCCACCGCCTGTTGCAGGGCCGCCGTGGCATGCAGGCATGCCTGCTGGTGGTCATCGGCGTCGAGTGCGAGGCTGGCTCGCACACAGTTGACGCGGCCGAGCAGGTGCTGCGCCCCCGCGGCCTGCAGCCGCCGCGCAGCGTCGTCGACGGCCGTCCAAGCGTCGGCCGGGCGGTCCAACCAGCGCAGAGCGATGCCCTTGTTCACGGTGAGCGCCGCATGGAGCAGTTGGTCGCTCGGCGCCGGCACGTCGGTCCGGATCAGCGGGTCGAGGTGCTTCATCGCCTCTGCGTACAGGTCGAGGGCGTGCTGGAACGCACCGGTTTCAATATGGCAGAGCATGAGTCCGGACAGTGCATGGCACTTGGCGCGCGCCGTCTCCGACGCCTCAGTCGCATCGGCGGGGACGGCGTCGCGGTAGCCGACCTCGAAGTATCTCTTGGCATCGCTGCAACTTCCGAGGTCGTAGAGGGCCGCGCCTTGCTGGACGGCGACGAGGGCACCGCTCACGCCGGTGAGCTCAGCAATCTCATCCTTGGCCGCGGCCAGCTCACGCAAGGCGGCCGCTGGTGCTCCGACCTCGCGCAGCGCTTCGGCGATCCGGGACACGTTTGACCAATGGTCGCCGATGGACTCTGCGTCACCGGCGTCGAGTAGTCGCTTCGTCAGGTCGCGGCGCCACGGCAGCAACGCGTGCCCCTGGCCCCACCTGCCAAGGAAGTGATCTTCGAGGCTGTCCATCAGTTCGAGCGCACGCTGGTCACAGCCGGCATGGATGAGCACCTCGACCTGTCGCAGGATCGGGGTCAGGTCTGCGAAGGTGCTGGGCTTGGGGCGCCGACGCCGGTCGTAGAAGGTGTAGGCGCTCTCGCACCGTGCGGTCCGCGCATCGGGCGGGATCCGGTCGAGGACCGGCCGCACGTCGTCCACCGGCAGGAAGTAGGTGGTTCCGTCGCTGCGGACGAACCCGTCCGCGGTGAGGCGATCGAGCGTTGCCCGGCTGTTCGGACCAGCGACGACGTCGTCCAGGACAGCATCGACCGCGTCGGCGGTCTGTGGGCGGTCGAAGACGGCGAGCGCCTCGACGACCCGCCGCGCCGTGCGATGCAGGGTGTCGAGCTTCCGATCGATGAGGAGCCGCTCGGCCTCTGCGGCGGTCCGCCCGCGGACGACCGGCAGCGCCGCGTCAGGATCCGAACGCAGGAGGCTGGTCAGCGACTCGATCGCGTGCGCGGTGGCGGTCGGCGCGTCCGGCGGCTCTGTGAATACGTTGTCCAGCGCGCCGGACAGTGCGAGGCAACCGTGCGGATCCAGCGCCGCGACCGCGGCGCGGAACGAGTGCAGCGGTCGCTGGCCGGTGGCGAGCCGCACCCGTTGCACCAGGTTGCCGTACTCCCAGATGCACCGTTCGTCGTCCACGGTCAACCCGAGTACGAGCTGGATCGTGGGCGCGCCGGCACGCAGCAGTTGATCGACCAGCGGCCCCAGCATGCCGGTCTGCAGACGCCGGCGATCGTCCAGGACACTGTCTGCGTCGTCGACGAGGACCAGCACGCGGGTGGTGCCGAGCGCGTCGAACACTGCCTCGAGACGCTCGTACCATGGCCGGGTGCCGTCCCGGGCATCTTCTACCGCGGCGGGGGCGAGTCCTGTCGTGTCCAGTGCCGCGGCAAGCACCGTGACGAACGCGGACGGCGCCAACAGGCCGAACTCCAGGACCGACACGTAGACGACGAGGTCGACCGGGACGGCACCGGCGCCGGACAGGCTGTCGCACAGGCGGGCCATCAGCGCGGTCTTGCCGCTGCCGGCCGGCCCCTGGACGGTCAGGATGCGTTTCCCGCTGCCGAGGGCTGCCGTGAGCGCGGCGAGCGCCTCCTCCGGATCATGCCGTCCAGGCAGCCAGCCCCGCGTCGGATAGTTCACGATGCGGACCTTCGATGACGGCGGGGCACCACGTCGTTGGGTGAGGTGTGGCCGGTGGTCGCCGTGGGGGCGCTCCGCCGATCCGCCTACCGCCATCGCCCGGCGACGCTCCGCTGCCAGCTCGGCTTGCACCGGCCCGACGACATCATGTTCGTAGGCGATCCTCGCGGCGTCATGTAACGACTCGGCCTTCCGGCGGTGCCGTTCGACAGACATCTCCAGTTCGACGACGGCCCGTGACGGCGCGGCCAACGCCCGCAGGTGCGCGACGAAGCCGGGTAGGCCGGCGTCATCGTCGGTGCTGAGATTGAGGTCGAACGTCGGACACGTTGCGAGCACCGCGGGTGGCTGCATGCCGGCATGTGTGCGCACCAGGACGACGGCGCGCCCGGCGGCATGGACGCGCGCGGCTGTCAGTGCAGTCGGTGCACCCTCGACGGCGGCGGCCGGCGACAGCACGACCAGCACCACATCCACCCAGTCGGGTGACCCGGTCCCGAGTGGCCACAGGTCGACCGGCGGCGTCAGTTCGGCCAGCATGTCATGCAGCGTCTGTGCGGCAGGGCCGCCGTCAGTCGCGTCGTGCAGGAGGTACACGGTGAGGCGGTCACTGCCATCCATGATTCACCCCATGACATGAGTTCGACACGCAGCGTGGTGGCAGTTTCCAACCGGCGCGCATCCTGGTCAAGATGCAAGCCGCTAGGTCCGCGATCGGATCCCGGACGTGTGTCGGTTACTGCAGTCCCACGACCTCCTGACGGACAGGAACGGCAGCCATGACATCAGCGAGGTCGGGCTATGGCACGAGCTGCCACCGGCAAGAGCATCGGACCTGACTACGGGCCGGGGTACTCCGGGTGGAGGTCACCGGCGAACAGGCGCCAGGTGAAGTCGTTCGTCCGTGCCGCGGCGGAGGCGTGCCGGGCGAGGATCCCCGCCACGACCGGCGGCACGTCAGGCGGGATGTCGCCGCTCGCGCACCGGCGCACATACGCGCTTCGGGCAACGGGGGCCTCGCCGACCGGCACCTCGCACACTGCGGTCACGAGCCAGTTCACCAGCCTCATCGCCGCGTAGTCGGCGTCGTGGTCGGAGTTGCGGTCGGTGAAGGCGCGCTCGACCGTCGACAGGTCGATCCGCGGCGAGGTGGCCAGGCCGAAGGCGGGTTTGGGCCAGGTCGTGCCGGTGCGGGTTTCGATGATGCGGATGAGCAGCAGGGCGAGCCAGCACAGTACGACGTGGGCGCGGATGCGTGCTTCGTACGCCTCGATCGTCTCGATCCCAATCCGCCCCTCCTAACAACGCGTGTCGTGCATCGGACCTTATCGGCCGCTGACCCGATCCTTACGTGTCGCTGACATACCGGCCGTGTCCCTGGTCATCGAGACCCTCCACTCCGGAGTGGTCCGGGACGAGAGGACACCGACGTGTTCACGAACCGACGCACCATCCGGCCGTACCTGATCCGCACGGCCACCGCCGCCCTGCTGGGGCTGCCGCTCGCCGTCGTCGGCGTCGCGGCGCCGGCTTCGGCGGCCTTGCCGGGCACCTGTAACGGGCTGCCGATCACCATCCAGGCCCTGCCCGGCGTGCCGGTCAACGCCGGGGCCAGTGCCGACGTCATCGGCGGCACCCAGGGCAACGACATCATCAACGGTGGCGACGGCAACGACACCATCTGCGGCTGGGGCGGCGACGACATCATCGACGGCGACAACGGCCACGACTGGGTGTCGGGTGGCGACGACGAAGACGAGGTCGACGGCAGCGACGGCAACGACATCCTGTACGGCAACGACGGCAACGACGAGATCGACGGTGGTAACAACGACGACACCCTGCGCGGCGGGGACGGCACCGACTGGCTGCGCGGCGGGGCCGACGACGACCTCCTGCACTGCGGCGGGGGCGGCGGCGACCTCGGCGACGGCGGCCCGCACGTCAATGGCGACGTGCTGAGCGTCAACGACGGCTGCGAGGTCCCGGTGAACGTGCTGCCGTAAGCGCGATGACGCTGCGGGGTGCCGGCGCGGACCGCCGGCGCCCCGCTCAGGCGTTGAGCAGCCCGGGTACAGCAGGGCCAGCTCGTCGGGTACGCGGCGACCATGCCCGACCGGTCTGCGGCACCGGGCTGCATGGTCGCGTTGTGGGTCTGGCGTGTCATGACGGCTCGCTTCCTCCCGGAGAGGTTCGAGTGGGTGCGAAGGGGATCAGAGGAGGCCGGGACCCGGCCGGTGCCATCCGGCGTGAGCGTGCGACGCCAGTACAGCAGTCACGCTGGCCAGCAGCGGACCGACGCTTGCGCACCGTCACCCAAGCTCGTCAGACCAGAGCCCTCATGACAGGGCCGTATGGCCTGCCCCGGCTCGGGCCCGGTTCACCTGTCACAGCCGGAGTCATCGGCGTTCCCCTCTAGGGAGGATCGGCATGCCCAACGACACGGGCGCGTGAACCGGCTGCTGGCGGGCGAGCCGGTCGAGTGCTGCGAACTTACGGCCAGCAGCGTCGAGGCTGATCTGCAGGCCTTGGACTTCGCCGAGCCAACCCCAGTTCATTCGATTGCTGCACCGGCTCTCGTGACGAGAGCATTGGCGGTCCGCAATGTGGTGACCGTTCGGTGCATGGCGTCGGACCGTGTGCTTGGTTCTGTGTCCGGTTGGCGATTGTTCGAGAGTGACACGGTGTGTCAGCGTGCGTTGGCATCGGGTGATGTCGCAGCTTCTGCGGATTCCGAGTCATCTCGGCGCTTGGGTGAGTACGGTACGGGAGCGAGGACGCTGGGCCTGATGGACAGTGCAGGGTCGGCGGGACCAGAGTCCTACGGTTGCGGCCAGCCTGCGGTCAACATCGCCCAAGCGGTGGAGGTGCATCGGCTGGCGGTGGCCGGCCGGGAACCGGTCATCGCCCGGCAGGTCGGGCGCCGGGTTGCTCGGCTGTGGTTGGGAACGTCCCGGTTCGCTGATGTCGGAGTGCTGGCCAGCGCCACGCTGACCCTGGGTCCGGATGCCGACGCGTTCTACGGCCGCGGCTGGGCCAGAAATGCCACCGGACAGCCCCGACTGGCGCCGGACGATTACGACCAAGCTTTGACCCTGTACCGCGAGGTCGGCGACCCCGGCAACATCGCCGCCACCCTTAACAACATCGGCCGGGTGTACGACGGGCTCGGGGACCGCCGGCAGGCCCTGTCCTACTACCAGCAGGCCCTACCCACCTTGCGGGAGGTCGGCAACCGGGCCGGTGAAGCCGCCACCCTCAATAACATCCACCCAGTTGGTGGGAGCGGATCACCCACGGGTGAGTGATCAGAGCCGGCTCAGCAGCACCTGCGCTGGTCGCGAAGAGCAGGACAATCGCTCGGTCCGGGTGAGCCTGTCGAGGCACTGTGGATATTGGTTGGTACAGAACGGCTTGGGACGTCGGCGCGCCGACCTTGGCGTGAGAACGAGGGAGGTCGGCCAGATGACGACCACGACGACCGATCTGGACACGTTGTCCGTGAACACGATCCGTGGCCTGTGCATGGACGCGGTCCAGCGGGCCGAGTCCGGGCATCCGGGCACGCCGATGGGGATCGCGCCGGTCGCGTACACCCTCTGGCAGCGGTTCCTGCGGTTCGACCCGGCTGATCCGATCTGGCCCAACCGGGACCGGTTCGTGCTGTCCGAGGGCCACGCCTCGGCCCTGCTGTGGTCGCTGCTGCACCTGACCGGGGTACGGGCGGTCGACCCGGACTACGAGGTCCTCGGCCGTGCCTCGGTCACCCTCGACGATCTGAAGACGTTCCGCCAACTCGACTCGCGCTGTCCGGGTCATCCCGAGTACCGGTGGACCAGCGGCGTCGAGAGCACCACCGGGCCGCTCGGCCAGGGCGTGGCGACCTCCGTCGGGATGGCCATCGCGGGTCAGTGGCTGGCGGCCCGGTACAACCGGGACGGCTTCCCTCTCTTCGACTTCAACGTGTACGCGATCGCCGGGGACGGCGACATGATGGAAGGCCTTTCCGCGGAGGCCGCCTCGCTCGCCGGTCACCAGCGCTTGGCCAACTTATGCTGGATCTACGACTCGAACCGCACGACGATCGAGGGCCACACCGACATCACGTTCACCGAGGACCTGGCCGAGCGCTTCTTGGCCTACGGCTGGAACGTGACGACCGTCGCGGACGCCAACGACCTCGACTCCGTGCAGCGGGCGCTGCACGGCTTCCTGGCCGAACATGAGCGTCCCACGCTGGTCCTGGTGCACAGCCACATCGGGTACGGCTCGCCGGTGGAAGACACCGCGACAGCGCATGGCGAGCCGCTTGGCGCAGACGCCGTACGGGAGACCAAACGGTTCCTCGGCATGCCCGAGGATGTCGATTTCTACATCCCGGACGACGTGTACGACTGGTTCGCGCAGGGCATCGGCGCCCGGGGTGACAGGGCCCGCACCGCCTGGCGGTCGAGCTTCGAGGCGTACCGCAGGGCGTATCCGGAGCTGGCCGACGAGATCGAGCGGATGCAGCGACGTGAACTGCCGGACGGCTGGCAAGGTGCGCTGCCCACCTTCCCGGCCGATGCGAAGGGCATCGCCAGCCGTGACTCCTCCGGCCAGGTGCTCAACGCGCTCGCGCAGGCGGTGCCATGGCTGCTGGGTGGTTCGGCCGACCTCGCTCCGTCCACCAAGACCCGCCTCACGTTCCCCGGCGCTAGCGACTTCCAGCCGGACGACCGGTCCGGACGCAACTTCCACCTGGGTGTCCGCGAGCACGCCGCCGCGGCCATCGCCAACGGGATGGCGCTGACCAAGCTCCGCCCGTACTGGTCGGGCTTCCTGATCTTCTCCGACTACGCTCGCCCGGCGATCCGGTTGTCGGCGTTGATGGAGATTCCGACGCTGCACATCTTCAGCCACGACTCGATCGGGGTCGGCGAGGACGGACCCACCCATCAGCCGGTGGAGCAGCTCGCCTCGCTGCGGGCCATGCCCGGACTGCTGGTGTTTCGCCCGGCCGACGCGAACGAGGTGGTCGAGACCTGGCGAGTTGTCGCCGGACTGCGTCGGGAGCCCGCAGCGCTCATTCTCTCCCGGCAGCCGCTGCCCACGTTGGACCGGAGCCGGCTGGCCGCCGCAAAGGGGGTCGCGATGGGCGGGTACGTGCTGGCCGACGCGCCCTCCGGCGACCCGGACGTGATCCTGCTGGCCACCGGCTCGGAGGTGGCGCTGGCACTCGCGGCACGCGACGAACTCAGCGCCGACGGCATCGCGGCGCGGGTGGTGAGCATGCCGTGCTGGGAGCTGTTCGACCGGCAGCCACGCCAGTACCGCGACCAGGTGCTGCCTCCGGCGGTACGCGCCCGGGTCGCCGTCGAGCAGGCGTCGACGCTCGGCTGGGAACGGTACGTCGGAGACGCCGGCGCGGTCGTCGGCATGCATACGTTCGGCGCCTCCGCACCGCTCAAACAGCTGCTGAGGAAGTTCGGATTCACGCCGGAACAGGTATCGCAGGTCGCACGGGAACAGGTAGCCGCGAACGCGAACGCATGACCGCAGAAACACCGTTCGGAGAATCTCAGTGATTCTCGTTCCTGCTTCATCGGCACGCTGCTGCGGTGTCGGATCAAGCTCGATGCGGAAAACCCTGCTCGGCCCGGCTCACGCTGTGGCCTCGGCGGCGTCCATCGCGGCCTGCGCCTGGCGCTTGGCCGTGTGCCGACCGTACAGGCGGGCACAGAACGAGGTCAGGATCTCGGTCATGTCCCGGACGAGGTCGTCGTCGGGTTCGGTGCTGTCGAGCACGACCACTGTGCGTCCCGTGGCGGCAAGTGCGCACGTCAAGTGCTCGACCCGAAGCGGGCGAGCCGGTCGCGGTGTTCGACGACGATGGTCGAGACCTGCCGGGGCGCGGAACAGTTTTGCCAGCCTGGGACGGCGCGCGTTGAGCCCGGAGCCGCTACATCGACAGTTTGTCGCCTGGCTCGATCACCTGGATCTGCGCAGCCGCCCCTCGGCGGGACCCTCGGATGCTGCCGATGCGCCGGTCGACTCCGCGATCCCGGCGTGACGCCGCCGCGCTTCGCGCGAGCAGCGCCTGACGGAGTCAGCGCGTCACTGGACGTTCGGCATGGACGGCAACGCGTGCTGCTCTGACGGTGCGTGGACCGGACCACGCGTACTGTCGCCGGCCACCACCGCGGCGAGCACCGCGAGGATCGTGCCGCCGGCCAGCACCGCCAGCAACGGCGGCAGCGCGCCGGACGGTGGCCGCCAGACGCCCGTGAACGGGTCGAGGCGCGCGCCCGGGCCGGACTGGAAACGCGTCATCACGAACGCCAGCAGGTACACGTGCAGGACTGCGGCCACGCCGGTCAGGACGGCGCAGTAGGGGCGTAGCCGGTGCCGCGAGGCAAGGCGGCGCTCGAACTGCGGCGCGCAGGCGGCGCACAGCACCACGCCGGCGGCTGCCGGCATCGCGTACCGGCCTTGCGCGAACCAGCCAATGATCGGCAGATAGTGCAGTTCCAGGGCCAGGAGCAGACCGAGGCAGGCGGCGCCGAGTGAGGCGGCGACGAGGGTGAGGCGGCGGCCGCCATGGATCAGGCTCGGCACCACCACGGCGCCCAGCAGCAGGCACCACGCCGCGATGACCACCAGCGGCGGCTTGGTCTCGCCGTAGTCGAACTGGCCGACGACCTGCTTGAGATAGAACGGGATGCGCCGGGTGGCCAGGACCTGCGCGAGCTCCAACGGGGCGAGGTGCTGGGCGTCGCGGACGACCGGAGCGACGCCGGCCACGCCGGAGTACGCCATCCAGCCGAGCGAACCGGCCAGGCCGAGCGACCACGAGCCGGCAACGATCCAGCGCGTCTCGCGGCGCCGCCACAGCTGGGCGATGCGGCCGGGGCGGGCCAGCGCCGCGCACGCCGTCACGATGAGCGTCAGCAGCGCGGGCCCGAGTTGGCGGACGGTGAGCAGCACCAGCGAGCCGACCCCGACCAGCGCCAGCAGGTGGCGCACGGCGCGGCCGCCGAGCCGTGCGTCGGGCGCGCACAGCAGGGCGAGCAGCGCGCAGCAGACGGCGACTCCCGCGGCGATCTCGAGGCCGTTCGGGTTGACCGAGCCGGTCAGGTTCGCCGCCATTGGCGTCGCGGTGAGCACGACACCGAGCGCGAGCAGTCGGCTGCCGAGCCGCAGCGCGGCACCGGCCGCGCCGGCCAGGAGCGCGGCCGCGGCCAGCGCCGAGATGAGCCGCGCGAGCAGGATGCCGGTCCGGTCGGGCGCGAGCACCAGCGGCGCACCGACGAGCAGGTAGTAGACCGGGCTGTACCTGGCCGCACCGCTCGGGGTGAGGACGCGGGCCCGGTCGGTGGTCCAGCGCTGGCAGTCGGCCGAGCGCGCCGGGCGGGGCGCCCAGGCGCAGTCGACGTTGCTGTTGCTGGGCATCAGGCTTGCCGGTACCAGGAACGCGGGCTTGCGGTCGTCGCGCCGGTCGACGACCGTGCGGTGGGTGGTGAGCTGTCCGGTGGTCACGGCGTATGCACGGGCGATGTGGTCCTTCTCGTCGTACGTGCCGTTGACCGGCAGCGCGAGCGCCCACCCCGCTGCGATCAGGAAGAACGCCGACATGTAGAGCCACCAGCGCGGCGCGGGCCCCGCGACGCTACTGCGCCGCATGGAGGACAGGAAGTACCGACATGGGATCCTCGTGAGTGACGTTCGCTGACGGATGCGTATTGCGAGCGGCCCGTTCGTACCCGGGCACAGACGGGATACACCGGCGGCGCGGACTCGGGCACCGGTTTCGTAGGGGGTGGAATTCGGGATTGATGTCGCAAGACGCCGCGGCTGCCGGTCCACCTGGTCCGTAGGTTTCTCCTGTCCGACGTACCTCGTGAACAGGAGCCGGCCCGGTGACCTCTCCGGATGAACCGCACCGATCCGGTGATTCGGTGAACGACCGGCCCGGCCGCGCACGCGGCCGGGCAACCGTGACGACGGACCGGGATCAGCGCGCACGGCCCAAGGATCCGTCGTGGGCGCGGTGGTGCATCGTGCTCGGCACGATGCTGGCCGTGCTGCCCGGCGCGGTGCTTGTGGCGAAGGAGGCCCTGCTCTCGTACGCGATGCGCAACGTTGTCGAGCAGAACCTGCTCGGCGACACCGGCAAGCGGGCCCAGCAGCCCGGCCACGCGTCAGTCACAGGGGCGAAGAACATCCTGCTCATCGGTGTCGACGCCCGCCCCGGCCAGGACCCTCGCGAACCCGTACGCTCCGACTCGATCATCATCCTGCACATCCCGGCGACGTATGACGCCGCGTTCATGGTCTCGATCCCTCGGGACACCTGGGTCGAGATCCCGCCGTACGACAACGGGGCCAGGCAGTACCCGGGCGGCGACGACAAGGTCAACGCCGCGTTCGCCTACGGTGGCAACGGCCTCACCGGGCCGGCCGCCCGCAGCCATGCCGTCGAGCTGCTCGCCCTGACGATCAAGAAGCTGTGCGGGGTGACGTTCGACGGCGCGGGGATCGTCGACTTCACCGGCTTCCAACAGGTCGTCAACGTGCTCGGCGGGGTCGACATGTACGTGGATCAGGAGACCACGTCCGTGAGCATCGGTCACAACGGCAAGGGCGGGACCGAGGTCCCGTTCCGGCAGTACACCAGAGACGACGGCGGCCAGGGCCTGGACCCGGTTCCGGGCGTGATCCCGGTGGTCTACCACGCCGGCTACCAGCACCTCGAACCGTGGCAGGCCCTCGACTACGTCCGGCAACGCGAGACCCTGCCCAACGGCGACTACGACCGGCAACGCCACCAGCAACAGTTCATCAAGGCCGTCTTCAAGAGGATGCTCAGCAAGGACGTGCTCACCAACCCCGTGCGGTTCAACAAGGTCCTCGAGGTCGCCGGCAAGGCGATCACCATCGACAGCGGCGGCATCGACCTGGCCGACTGGGCGTACGCCATGCGCGGCGTGAGCGGCGATGACGTGGTCACCATCAAGTCGAACGAGGGCACGTTCAACTAGTCGCCCGGCAACGGCACCGCCGAAGACCTCGACCAGACCACCATCAACCTGCTCACCGCCGTACGCACCGACCAGGTCAAGGGCTTCGTCGCCGCCCACCCCCAACTGGTCGCCGGTGGCTGACCGGTCGGCGTTGTGAAGGTCGGCGGGACAGCCGGATCGTCCCTGGGACGCGCGGGCCGGGGAGCGGCCGTGGCGACGCTGACATTGCGGGCGGCCGGATTCGTCAGGATCCTGGTGCTGGCGGCCGTGCTCGGACTGCGTAGCCGGTTACTGGACAGCTACAACCTGGCGAACGCGCTGCCGAACGTGGTGTACGACCTGGTGGTCGGGGGTGCGATGGCGAGCGTCATCGTGCCGATGCTGACCCGGGCAGCGCTGACGGAGCCCGACGGCGGCGCGGGCGGGCTACGGACCGACCGGACCGCGCAGACGATCATCGCCGGACACGCGTTCATGCAGAACCTCCGCCGCGGCAACGACGAACTCGGCGTCGACGCCCCGCGTGGGCTCCGCGTCGCCGCAGCGTTCACCGAGCTCGCCGGGGCCATCTGAGCCGGCAGGCAATCGGACTCATTGCGTCACCCGATCGAGCAACGCAACAGTGCCCCATTTCCCAACGCGTTGAATTGCCATCGGGCAACCTTCATCGATTCGTCCCCACAAGGACCAGCCGACCACAAATTACGTTCCGTAGCTGCCTAACTGCGGCGTGCGCGGGCGGCTGATCTTGGTGGTAGTGGGCGAGCGGGATCAACCGTGGGGATGCCACTGACAGACGTATGCAAGCTGCCGCTGTCGCCGACCACATCACCGCCGTGCGCGATGCGGTTGAACGACTGGACCGGAACCTCGCTGCCTACCGCACAGCGATGGCCGCGGTGCCAGGGTTCATACCGTCCAACGCTCCAGACACAGCCGGTATCGAGTCGCTCGAACGGGACGCATCGAACATGACCGGTGGATGGAAGGCCCGGTCAGATGAGTACGTCACTAAGGCTGGCCAGCTCGTCGCACAGGCCGACGGCGTCGCCAACACCGCAGAGCGGACCTACTGCTGACCCGGGCAGGATCGGGTATCCGCACGTCGGCTACGAGTGCCCACCTGATCATGGCTGATGGAGGGCCTCGATGCTTCGCGGACCGCCGGAGCGGCGCCGTCTGGTAGCCGCGAGCGCAACAACACCGGCGGGCGCACGTTGGACGAGGCCGACGCGGCGGCAAAGTCGCGCTCCTCGTCGAGGGCTCAAGGCGGGGGACAGGCCGCGTTGGGGTTCGACTGTTCGAGTGCATCGAGGGCTCGAGAAGCCTCTTGACCAGCGCGGTTGGGCTGGCGTCGTGCCGAGGGCTGACACGCATCATTACCCAACACGAGTTGCCGTCCGTCTGGCCCTTCCGCAGATCTGACCGCGCTCCCTGAGTGTCAAAGGGCGCGGAGGATGTCCTCCACGCGGTCCTTCGCGTCGCCGAAGAGCATCGCGCTGTTCTCCCGGAAGAACAGGGGATTCTGCACGCCGGCGTAGCCGGAGGCCATCGAGCGTTTGAACACGATGACGCTGTCGGCGTCCCAGACCCTGAGCACGGGCATGCCGGCGATCGGGCTGGCGGGGTCATCGGTGGCCGCGGGGTTGACCGTGTCGTTGGCCCCGATGACCAGCACGACCGAGGTGCCCGCGAAGTCGTCATTGATCTCGTCCATCTCCAGGACGATGTCGTAGGGCACTTTGGCCTCGGCGAGCAGCACGTTCATGTGACCTGGCAGGCGGCCCGCCACGGGATGGATACCGAAGCGGACGTTGACGCTCTTCTCCCGGAGCCTGCGGGTGAGCTCGGCGACGCCGTGCTGCGCCTGGGCGACCGCCATGCCATACCCGGGGGTGATGATCACGGAGTCGGCGGTGGCGAGCAGCTTGGCGACGTCCTCGGCCGTGACCTCCCGGTGCTCGCCGTAGTCGGTGTCGTCGGCGGACCCGGCCTCGGCGCCGAAGCCACCGGCGATCACGGAGATGAAGGACCGGTTCATCGCCTTGCACATGATGTACGACAGATAGGCACCCGAGGAGCCGACGAGGGCGCCGGTGACGATGAGCAGATCGTTTTCGAGCAGGAAGCCCGATGCGGCCGCGGCCCAGCCAGAGTAGCTGTTGAGCATTGACACGACCACCGGCATGTCGCCGCCGCCGATGGAGGCGACCAGGTGCCAGCCCAGGAGCAGGGCGATCACGGTGACGACGATCAGCAGCCACAGCTGCGGCTCGATCACGAACCAGGCCGTGAGCACGCCGAACGCGGTGAGCGCACCGAGGTTGAGGATGTTCTTGCCCGGCAGCATCAGTGGGTTGGACGTGATCCGGGCGGACAGCTTCAGGAAGGCCACGATCGAGCCGGTGAACGTTACGGCGCCGATGAAGACGCCGATGAAGACCTCGGCGCTGTGGATCCCGAGGAGGTCTTGGCGACGCAGCAGCTCGGCCTCGGCCCCGCCCATGGCGGACTCGACGTGCAGGTACCCGTTCCATCCGACGAGCACGGCGGCGAGACCTACGAAGCTGTGCAGCAGCGCGATCAGCTCGGGCATGCCGGTCATCTCGACCTTGCTCGCGCGGTACAACCCGATCGCGGCGCCGATGACGATCGCCACAATGAGCAGTGTCAGACCGAGTCCGCTGATCTCGTCGACGACCGCGAGCGCGATGGTCGCTACCAACGCCAGGGCCATGCCGGCGATGCCGAAGGTGTTACCCACCTTGGCGGTCTCGTGTTTGGACAGACCTGCCAGCGCCAGGATGAAGAGTAGGGCGGCGACGATGTACGCCGCCTGCGCAGCCGTTTCAACGGTCATCAGTTCAGCTCCTGGAGAACATGGCGAGCATGCGGCGCGTCACCGCGAAGCCACCGAAGATGTTGATACTGGCCAGCAGGATCGCGACGAGCGACAGCGTGGTCACGACGTTGTCACCGTGCCCGAGCTGCAGCAGGGCGCCGACAACGATGATCCCCGAGATGGCGTTGGTCACCGACATCAGCGGCGTGTGGAGGGCATGGTGCACGTGTCCGATCACGTAGTAGCCGATGATGATCGCCAGTGCGAAGACCGTGAGATGACCCCGCAGCGCGGCGGGTGACAGTGCCACGACCAGGAACAGCACGGCCGCACCGGCCCCCACCAGGGTCAACCGCCTGCGCGCCGAGACCGGTCGCTGCTCGCGAGGTTCGACCGGGTTGGTCGCCCGAGGGGCGGCGGCCGGGGCCACCGACACCGATACCGGCGGCGGTGGCCAGGTCAGCTCGCCGTCGCGTACGACCGTCATCGAGCGCTGCACGACATCGTCGAAGTCCAGGACGAGCTGTCCGTCCTTGCCGGGGGTCATCAGCTTCATCAGGTTCACCAGATTGGTGCCGTAGAGCTGTGACGCCTGCGCGGGCAGCCGCCCCGCCAGGTCGGTGTAGCCGATGATCGTTACGCCATTGCCGGTGACGACCGCCTCGCCCGGGACGGTGCCCTCGACGTTTCCACCGTTGGCGGCGGCCATGTCGACGATCACGCTGCCCGGTTGCATGCTGGCTACCATCTCGGCTGTGATCAGCCGAGGTGCCGGCTTGCCGGGGATGAGCGCCGTGGTGATGATGATGTCGACGTCCTGAGCCTGCTCGGCGTACAACTGGGCAGCGCGCTGGTTGTAGTCGTCCGACATCTCTTTGGCGTAACCGGTCGCGGAGACCTCCACGTCCGCGGTCTTGATCGACAGGTACTCGCCGCCCAGCGACTTGACCTGGTCGGCCACCTCCGGCCGCGGATCCGTCGCCCGCACGATCGCGCCCAGGCTGCCGGCGGCACCGATCGCCGCCAGGCCGGCGACACCCACACCGGCGACGAGCACCTTGGCCGGAGGTACCTTGCCCGCCGCGGTCACCTGCCCGGTGAAGAACCGGCCGAACACATGCGCCGCCTCCACCACCGCCCGGTAGCCCGCGATATTGGCCATCGACGAGAGCACGTCCAGCGACTGGGCTCGCGAGATCCGGGGTACGGCATCCATCGCCAGTGCCGTGATCGGTCGCCGGGAGAGGTCCGCGACCAGGTCCGGGTTCAGGCGCGGATACAGCATGCTGATCAGCACGGCGCCCTCGGGCAGCAGGTCCAGCTGCGCGGTCGACGGCGCGTCGACGGCGAACACGATGTCGGCCTTCAACGCCTGACCGATCGTCGCGCCCGCCTCGACGTACGCCTCGTCCGAAAACGAGGACAACAGACCGGCGCCGGACTCCACCATCACCTCGTAACCCAGCTTGACCAGCCCCACCACCGTGGCTGGCGTCGCTGCCACGCGCGTCTCTCCCGGGCGTGACTCCCTGAGCACACCAATGATCATCATGAGCTCCGCAGTTGAGGATTGAAGGAGGATGTAGAGCAACGGGCCGTCGGTACGTTCCCTCGCCGAGCGCCTCGCTCGGATCTTGTTGGCGTCGAGCGATTGTTACCTGCCGCGACACCGAATTTGAAGATAGTCAATATCACATCGCGCGACGGCCCCGAGGCATTGATGTCTCAGGGACAATGATTGTCGGGCCGGTCCGCGAGGATCCGTGTGCCGTTGAGCGACCCGGCTCGGGCAAGGAAGAGTGCCACGTCGACTGACGGGCCGAGACCGTCAGGTGTCCACAGGGGATGGTCGATCCGCAGTGAAATCCGCCATTTGCGGATGGCAAGCCGCGACTGGCGGCACTATTTCGGCGGGCGGACTGCCGCACCTGCACGGTCCGGCAGCAGTGCACGGGAACGTTGATGGCTGGACCCACAGGCCGTACGATCGCTGTCCCACCGGAACCTGTCAAGATCGTTGAGACAAGATTCCCTAGTTCTTCTGTACTGCTGCTTCCAGCGCTGGTTGGTTGATCCAGACCGCATGGGGGAGCGGCGGCCACCAGCCGGCTGCGTATCGGCAGCGGCATCTGCCTCGTCATCGAGCGTGACCCGATCATCACCGCCAAGGAGGTCGCCTCGCTCGACCAGCTCTCCGGTGGCCGCTTCGAGTTCGGCGTCGGCGCCGGGTGGAACCGCGAGGAGATGCGCAACCACGGCACCGACCCGCGGGTGCGCATGGCCGTGCTGCGCGAGCGGATCGAGGCGATGAAGGCGATCTGGGCCGAGGAGGAGGCGTCGTACCACGGCAAGTACGTCGACTTCGAACGGATCTGGTCATTCCCGAAGCCGGCCCAGCGCCCCCACCCGCCGATCCTCGTCGGTGGCATGGGCCCGGGCGTGCTGGACCGTGTGCTGGCGTTCGGCGACGCCTGGTTCCCCAACTACGGCGAGGGCGTCATCGAGCGCTGCCCTTGCCGAAAACCTCATCCGTGCAGGTCGGGCGGCATGTTGGTATTCGTGGAGGATGCCGCCGAGGCGATCGCAAAGATTTCCACGTCCTTGTCCCGATTGCTCATCGGCAGCAGACGCAACACCGTGAACGCATTCGTCACCGCCAGGTACGCCAGTCGCAGCAGCACGGAAACCCATCATGTCGCATCGATCACCAGCTACGCCCAGGCCCAGCAACCGGGTCAATGTCTCCGGCACTCCCTCACAGGCCCCACCAGGGCGGATGGGGTTTCGGCAGGCGCAAGGCCCGGCGGTGAACGTCGCCGTTGGGCAAAGACCGTCAGGGCCAAAGCGCGGACGCTTTACCCCCGACGAACGCGAGGCCTGAGCAATGCCGAGACACGCCGGCCACATCAGTGGCGGTGGACGGCGTCCGGGTGGCGGGGGTCACCGGGGTGTTCGTAGCCGGGTTCGAGGTGGACCAGGGCCGCGCAGCGTTGCTCCAGCCACCGCGCGAACCGGCGTTCGGCGTTCTCGGCGCCCAATATGGCGGCGAGGTCGTCGCGGACGTCGGCGAAGGGCTGCGGGTGCCGGTCGCGGTTGCGGTGGTAGTAGGCCTCGGTTTCGTCCTGCGGCGCTGGCACGGGCGGCGCCACGTGCGTCCGCAACGACCGGGCGAGCGGGTGGGCGGCGACGACCGCGGCGGTCACGCCGCCGGTGCGCAGCGCCTCGGCGAGCGTGAGCGGCACTGGCGTGTCATCGCAGGGGGAGAGGCCCAGCGCCCGGGCCTCGTGCTCCACGACGGCCTCGACGGTGAGGACCTGCACCATCCAGCGGCGCAGGTTGCGGCCCTCGGCGGTGTCCGGGTGCGGCAGCCGCGCCGCGTACGGGCCGCGGCGCAGGGCGGTGAGCCGCTCCTCAACCGTGGCGACGGTGACTGGCCGGTCGGCGACCCAGGCGGCCACGCCGGTGGTGCCGGTCACGCCGTCACCTCGATGGTGATCGGTGCGGTGTAGTGCAGCTCGCCGGCGTGCGCGATCCTGCACAGGGCCCACCACCGGCCGTGGCCGTGGCCGTCAGGGACCTCGACCGGGATCTCCAGTCGCTCGCGTTCGGTCAGGTACACCCGCGTCGACGGAGCCGGGAACATGTCCCAGGTGTGCCAGGGGCTGATGAGCTGCACCTCGACGACGATCGGGCTCGCCGCGTCGGTCGTCAGGTCGAGCACCGCGATGGCGGACTCGCCGGGCCGAAGGTTCAGGGCGTCGGTGTCCCAGGTTGCGGTCACGGTCTCGGGTGCGGCGGTGCGGACGAGCAGCCGGGCAAAGTCCTCGACGCCGTGCTCGGTGTGGGCCCGCAGCCAGTGCACGCCCGGCGTGGCGGGCGATGGCGGCTCGATGACAACCTGGGTGCTGGTGTGGCCGCCCGGCCTCACCGAGTACGGCACCTTGTCGGGCGAGGCGCGCCAGCCCGCCGGCACGTCCAGCGCGACGGTGCCGGTGGCGTCGTCGTGGGTCAGGTCCGATGCCACGGTCACCGTCATCTCCACCGGCCCGTCGACGGCCGTGACGGGCGGATCCAGGTGTATGGTCACTGGCAGGTTGCCGGTCGGTGCCGGTCCGCTGTTGTGCAGCCAGTATTTCGCGTAGGCAGGCCCGGTGGGCGTAGCGGCCGCGGGGACTGGGCCGACCCGGACGACGGCCTGCGCGATGTCGGCGCCGTCGAGCGACAGCAGCACCCCGCCGTTCTTCACGGGCAGCGCCTCGCCTGGGTCCTCCAGCAGATTCGTGGATGCCGCGTGGGTCACGGTCGTCCACAGGTCGAGCCGGACGTCGGCGGGTGCGCCGGCCGCCTCGTAGAGACGCACCGTGACGCTGTCGACGGTGGCGGCGGTGGTACCGGTGGCGAGCGGGTTCCCCGCGGGCTTGAGCGCCGTGACGACGACGTCGCTGTCGGGCGAAACCAGCAGGTAGCTGTGAGCCGTGGTGGCGGTGCCGGCCACGACGCGGGCGTGCAGCGGGTGGTTGACCTCGTGGCCGTGCCGGACCAGGCGATTGGCGCGCCAGTCGCCGGCCCCGGCGACGAGCGCCGCGTCGAACGTGTGTGTCCAGTGCTGCTGCTGGAAGGTGGAGCCGTCGGGTGCGGTGCGCCGCGGCGGGTCGATCCACACCCCGGACGGCCAGCCGGTGCACGAGCGCAGCAGCGACAGGTGCAGCGCGCCGGTGGTGTCGACCGCGAAGCCCGGCACGCCACGGTTGATCAGCGCCACCGTCCGGTCGTCGAGATCGGGATCGACCGTGTCATCCGCCGGCCACGGCGAGGTCACCGGCACCACGCTGACGGCGGCCAGGTCCTGGCGCAGCTGCGGAAGCGCTCCGACGACCACGAGGACGGGCAGGTCGAGGACGCCGGTGAGGTCCGCGTTGGGCACCCATACCTCGGTGAGCGCCTTCGCGGCGGGCACCCACACCCTGGCGCCGCCGGTCGCGGTGACCTGCCGGTCGATCTCGTCGGCGTATGCGGGTCCGGCTGCGGCGAGGACGGCCTCGGTGAATGGGTTGCGGCCCACGCTGATCCGCACGTCGGGGAGGTTGGAGTCGACGGCGAGCCGGCCGTAGCGGGGGCCGTCGGGGCGGGTCGTGGTGGCGGTGACGCCGCGCCGGACCAACGCCACGGCGAGCTCGCGCACGTCGGGGAGGTCGGAGTCGTCGGCGACGATCTCGGCGATGCCGATCGCCCTGGTGTGCCGGCGGGTGCCAGAGGGGTCGTGGACGTCGACACGGACGGTGCTGGAGACGGCGAACCAGTGCTGTGCGGGGTTGTCGAGGGTCCATGGTGACTGCTCGGTGTCGACGTTGATGAGGCCGAAGCCGCGGCCGACGACGGCGTTGCCGACCTCGCTGACCGGGAGGCCGCCGTTGACGTCGGCCGGCCAGCACAGCCGGACGAGGTGGTCGGCGCCGGTGAAGTCGTCGATCTTGGTGGTGAGCTCCAGTCGGTCACCGCCGCGCCACAGGGTCAGGGTTTGCGTGTACCGCAGGGGACCGGTCGCGCCGGTGACGGTGATCCGCTCGCCGAGCGGGGAGTGCTCGACCAGCACGCCCGTGGCGGGATGCCGCGACGAGCCGTGGGTGGCGGGGCCCTTCGGCAGCAGGTGCCAGGGGCCTTCGTGGAAGCGGGGGTGGGCCGGGTACTCGTCGTAGACCAGCAGCTCGTTGCCGACCCGGCCGAGCTGCAGCAGTTCGCGGCCGGTGCGCAGGTCGACGAGGCTGGACACGCAGCCGCCACGGTCCGGGTCGACGACGACCCGGTAGGCCTCGTTGGCGATGACCGGGTCACCGCCGACCGGCGACCAGCCCTGCGCGGCGGCGTCCGCGCGCAGGGCGAACGTGCGGTAGCCGAGCGACGGGACGTCTACGGCGCGGAACACGACGTCCGCTGCGGCCAGGCTGCCGTCGTCGTGGTGTGTCACGTGTTCCAGCAGCACCGGCAGGTCGTCGACCGCGACACCGGCCGGGCCGGGGGAGGGGAACTCGATGCGGACCCGCACCAGGTCCGTGCGCGGCCACGCCGACGGGTTGAACACGACCACCGCCCGTCCCGGTCCGTCCCTGTCCTGCGGGCCGAGGCGGCGCAGCGCGTCGTCGAGCACCGTGCCGGCCAGGTCGTGCGCCTCCCGCCAGCCGGTCAGCAGGTCCAGGTAGACCTGGTCGGACTCGCTGCCGGTGATCGCGTCGTGGTGGGCGCCGTACACGAGCTGCCGCCACGCCTTGTCGACCGCCGCGTGCGGGAACGGCGCGCCGTGCACGGCGGCGGCGACGGTGGCGAACAGTTCCGCGTCGGTGAGCAGCGCCTCGATGTGCCGCTGTGCCTGTTTGGTGTCGATGAACGACACGTCCTTGCCGGTGTAGACGGGGTTCATGTCCCGGGTCTGCGGTGACGGGGTGAAGCCGGGTTCGGCGCGGACGGCGGCGAAGAACTCCTTCGGCAGGCCGACGACGAAGCGTGGCCAGGCGTAGCGGGCGTTCCAGTCGCGGTGGATGTCGGTCACCCATTTGGCTGGTGGGGTGTAGTCGGTGCCGACGGGCAGCAGCACGTTGCGGGTCGCGGCGACCTTCTTCAGCAGCAGGAACAGCTCGTAGACGCTCTGCTGCGCGCCGGCGAGGGTCGGCTGTGCGTCGATGTGCCAGCCGGCCGAGTAGTGCGCCGGCATGTAGTGGGTCAGGACCCCGCGCCCGGACGGGGAGATCCACTCGAACTCGGAGCTGAACTGCATCGTCGACGGGTCGCCCCACCCGTCGCGCGGCTCGTACGTCCACAGCATCGGGCCCCACTGGTGGAACGGGCCCCGCGCCCAGGACGAGGAGGACAGGCCCGCGTCGGCGACGAGGCCGGGGAACTGCGGGTCGTGGCCGAAGACGTCGAGCTGCCAGGCGGTGCGGGGGTCGCCGCCGACGATGTCGCGCTGGAAGCCGATGCCGTGCACCAGGTTGCGGATTGTGGACTCGGCGGAGGTGAGGTTGGTGTTGGGCTCGTTGTAGGTGCCGCCCATCAGTTCGAGGCGTCCCTCGGCCAGCAGCGTGCGCAGGTACCGGCGATCCTCGGGGTGGCTGTCCCAGTAGGGCTTGAGGTAGTCGAGCTCGGCGAGCACGAACTTGTAGTCCGGGTCCCGCCGCGCCGTCTCCAGGTGCAGCCGGACCAGGTCGAAGCCGGTGTGTTGGAACTGCGCCCGGAACTCGGTGCCCAGGCGGCCCGCCCGGTCCCACATCGCCGTGTAGGCCGCCTGGGTGTTCCACCAGACGGGGTCGTAGTGGAAGTGCGGCACCATCCACACCGTCCAGCCCGGCTCGGCCACAACGAGCGTGGTGGCAAAGGGTTGACCGTCGTCAGCGACCACCGTGATCGGCACCACGGTGCCGGGCGGCGCGGTGCACGTGACACCAACCTCGACATCCGGACCGCTGTGAACCTCGGCCGACCCGCACACGCCGTCGCCGGTGATGTCGAGCCGGCCGGGCCAGCCCTCGACCTCGACCCGGACCACCTGCAAGGGGCCGCCTTCCGGTGCGTCGACGAACAGTTCGGTGCCGGTGATGCCGAGGATGCGCATGTACTGGTTCAGCCTTTCACTGCGCCGGTGAGGCTGAACGCCTCGCCGAGCACTTTGGACAGTGCGGGGTAGAGCAGGAGCACGGGGGCGGTGTGGAGGATGGAGAATGCGGCGAGCTGGCCGTAGGCGACCTGGCCGTACTGGGAGAAGAACGTGTAGATGGGCACAGCGGCGGGCTGCTTCTCGGGGCTGAGCAGCAGGATGTGCGGGACGAAGAAGTTGCCCCACTGCAGGACGAACGTGAAGAGCAGCACGACGGTCAGGCCGGGGACCATGAGCGGCAGCACGATGCGCCGCGGCGAGGAGAACCAGTCGCTGCCATCGGTCCAGGGTACTCAGCAGTGAAGCCGGATCGCCGCCCGAGGACTCCTTGTCAAGCCCACACCCGCCGGCACCGAAGGACCGGAACGACTCGCACCATCAAGACGGTCGATGGGCCGGTCCGACGCATCGCCAAGACCTCCCGGGACCATCGTCTTCCAGGCGGAAGCACCACCATCCCTCTCACGCCCTCGCGACGTGAAACTCCCGCCCCGGCAGCCGCCGGTCAGCGTCCAGCGGGACGGACACATCTGCATCGTGGCCCGTTCGTCCTCGGGGCGCCGCCGACCGTGTTGCCTGCTGAGGAGGCGAACGCAGACGGATCAGAGTATCCGTCTCAATCGCCTACAGCTTTTCATGGCTTACCGGCCCCAGGTGCCCGGAGTGCGACCGTTTCCCTTCGCGTGGGGGGGGTGGGGGTAGAAGTCGGCGGCGCCGAGTTCGGCCGACGCCGCACAACGCGACGGCCCCGCCAAGCACCATCAGGAGTAGCGCCTCGATGAACGCCAGGTGGGCGCGGGCGTCGGCGATCGGCCACGCCCACCAACGCACCAGACCACCATTCCCGGTGCCGAACAGCGCGCTGATGATCACAGCGGCGACCGGGGCGATCGCCGCGAACCGCGAACCGGTCAGCGGGGCGACGATCTGTGCCAGGCCAAGACAGCCAATGAGGTTCCGCAGGTAGCCGGGGCCCAGGTCCCACCAACCAGCGGCGGAGGTGACGCCCACGGTCGCCGCGGTTGCGAGCATCATGGTGGCGGCCACCGAAAGATCGCGGGCCGCCATTGCCCGTACCGCCGTAGCGTCGAGATCTCCGCTGCTTCGGTCCACGCCGTACCAGAGGAGAATGATCGGCACGAGCGGCAGCAACAAGGCGAAGACGACCGGCACCAGCAGGGAACCAGCCATGCTCGGCAGCGGCAGGACCTCGCCGCCAACCACCATTCCAGCGACCAGACTGGCGAGGAAGGCGATGCTGACCGCGGTCAGGGCGCGGGTCCGCCACCACCAGATCACCCGGCACCGTCCTGGAAGGCGGACGGGTCGAGCTGGGGCTGGACGCTGCAATCCTTCAGTGGAGCCAGATTCGCGTGGTACCACGCGAGCTGTTGCTCGTTGGTCAGTTGACGTACACGCGAGGCCAGGTCGATGAACTCCGGCGGTGCGACGTCACCCAGATCCGATGTCGGCACGCCGGCGGCCAACGCCATCCAGACCATCAACGCGCCCCGGTTGTTCGCGCCCGGCCACTCACCGCGCGTGGCACAGTCCGGCACAGTGTCGGGCACGGCGCTGGCAACCAGGCTGAGCACGACACCCCGGCGCTGTGGTCGCGCCGCCAGGACGACGAAGATGGCATCCGGCGTTTCGGCATCCTTGGTGGTGACAACCGCGGGCAGCGGCATGCCGACATCGACCAGCCGCGCGTACGCCGAGGTGAGAGCGGCGTGAATGAGGCTACGGGAGCCCTCCTGCTCGGGCCACAGGCACAGCACTGGCCTGCTTCCATCGCACCGGACCGCTCCGGTGCGGGGTGCCCCGGCGGACGGTCCCAGCGGCAAAGCCACCGTGGCCGCCACGACAAGCAGTACCGCCAACGTCGCGGCCCCACCCGCGCGCATCCGGCGGGTGCCTGCCAAGGCGATCAATACGCCCGCGCCAAGTGCGACCGCGAACAGGGCGGTGGCCAACAGAGCCCTCGGCGATGGGCTCTGGTCGATTGCACAGCAGCCCTCGAAGGAGAGCCCATTGAGGTGACGGATCCAGAAGGGTTCGATCGCGGCCGGGTAGGCCAGCCAGACGTACGAGCCGGCCAAACTGATCGGCAGGGCGAGGGCCGGTGACAGCCATCGGCCGAGGCCGTAGCCGACTATCGTATGACCAGCCAATACCAGCAGATAGACAGCTATCAGCCATGGGTCGGGGAGGCCCGGTGCGCCCGCTGCGGCCGGCGCTGTCGCCGCGACGGCGGCGGCGATCCCCAACAGGCCCATCACCAACGTCGGGGCGACGGCAATGAGCGCGACCTGCCAGGACCGGCGGGCAATGGTCAACGTGTCGATGCGACCGATCCTGTGTCGGGCACCCTCCCACGCCGCGCACGCCGCGCACAGCGGCACCACGATAAACAGCATCAGGTCTGCTTTTGCCGTGGCGGCGGTCCTGTATCCGGGCGTGGCGGTGTCGACCACCGCCGCACCCTGCAGCAGCACCAGGGCCAGCATGGGCACGGTCGCGTACGTCTCGGCGCGGGTGCGCCAGGAGTAGAGCGTGCGCATGGTCATTCCGATGCGCCGACGAGCCGGATGTACGCGTCCTCCGCTTGCCGCGACGATTCCGTGCCTGGCTTGGCGAGCGCCAAGAAAGACGGCACCGTGCCGTGGTAGCGCACCACACCGTGATTCAGGACGGCTACGTGCTGGTACACGTCGCTGATGTCCTCAGTCTGGTGCGTTGACACCAGCACGTCGACGTCACCGGCCACCGCGTTCAGCACGTCGCGCAGACTCCGTCGCTGTCGCGGGTCCAGGCCGGCGGAGGGTTCGTCCATGACGACGAGCCGTGCGTCGTGCACGAGAGTCTGAGCGATCCCGACGCGACGCAGTTGGCCGCCGGAAAGCGCCCTGCTGGGCCGGTCCGCCAAGTCAAGCATGGCCACCCGATGGAGTGCCCGGGCGGCACTGTCCCAGGCGTCGCGACGGCTGAGTCCCTTCAGCGGGCCGGCGTAAGCGACCTGTTCGCGCACCTTCAGGCCGGGCATCGCGGTGACGTTCTGCGGGAGCCATCCGACGGAGCGTCGGTACTGGGGCCGGGTACGCCGAACGTGGCTGGCGAGATCGCCGACGCGGACAGTGCCGGAGTCGGGTTGCAGGAGTCCCACGATCAGGGAGAGCAATGTGGACTTACCGGCCCCGTTCGGACCCAGGACGACGGTCGCGCCTGGCTGGAATTCAAGGTTCAGGTTACGGAAGACGGCAACGCTCTTACGGTACTGGAAGGAACATCCCGTGATCAGTACAGACACCCAACCACCTTAGCCTCAATCCACCGACGATCTTGGGTTCGGCAGCCTGTGATGGCATTTGATTGAGGCTTGTTGATGTGTCGGCCGGTGGGTGTGGCTGTTCCGCCGGGCGCTCCGGCGTGCTCCGTGGTGGTGATCGGGCCCCGGGGCGGGGCAGGTTGGTCGGGGTTCAGGCGGTGGTGGGTGGTGGGTGGATGTGCTCGAAGAGGGTCTGCCAGTGCTGTTGCCAGGGCCAGTGGACGGGCAGGTGCAGCACGAGGCGTTGCGCTCGGCGGGCGATCCGGGCGGGGATGTTGATCAGGTGCCGGCGGATGGTGGCGGCCCGTGCGGTGCCGTAGCGGGGTCCGATGATGCAGCCGGCGGCGCGCAGCAGGTTGTGGGCCATCGCGGTCAGGGTGAGCCAGGCGGCGTTGGCGGCGAACCGGCCGGAGGGCAGGTGGGCGAGGGGTCCGTCGATGAGGTCGGCGAAGACCTGTTCGATGATGGCGTGCCCGCGGTGGGTCAGGTCCGCGTCCACTGTGGACTCGTCGGTGTCGGTGAGGAACGCGTGATGCCGCCCGAGCGGGAACAGTTCCTCCTGCCCTTCGGGTGCGGGGTTGCGTTCCTTGACCCGGCGCACGACGAGCCGGGCGGTGACCTTGTGGCTGCTGGTCTCGAACGCGGTGTAGGTGGTTTCGGACCTGCGCGTCGGAGACCCAGCAACCGGTCTCCTCGTCGTAGACGCCGCCGGGGTAGCGCACCGCGGTCCAGGCGGTCTCGTCGATGGCGGCGATCGCCGCCCGGATCTTGCTGTTGGACTGCAGCGTCACGGAGTAGTTCACCCCGGACCTGCGGCAGGCCGACACCACGACACCGGATCCGAACGCGGAGTCGGCGCGGACCAGGACCCGGCTGGTGGCACCGCAGGCCCGCGCGGTGCCGATCGCCTGCCGGATCAGCGATGCCGCGCCGCGGCCGGAACCTGCGCTGCCGCCCCGCAGCCTGGTCGCGGCGATCACCGGCGCCGACCCGGCGGTGCTGATCGTGGCGACCAGCGGCGACAGGCCACGCAACCTGACGCTGTACCCACCGACCTTGGCGTGCCCGAACGACGCGCCCTGCTTCGCGTGGCCGTAGACGCGGCGCAGCAACGAATCCACGTCCACATACGTTTGCCTTGACGCTCCGGGCAGCAGCGGCGTCCGCACGGCGAGCGCGGTCAGCAGGTCCCGGGCAGCGGCCTCCAACTGCAGGGCGTGACCCCAGGTGAAGAACCGCAGGAACGAACCCAGCGTCGACGGCGCGTACACCCCGGCGAACAGCTTGCCCATCCCGCCGTGCCGCAACACGTCCAGGTCCTCGATGCTGTCCGCACCGGCGCACATCCCCGCCACGACCGCAGCGGCCTTGCCACCCGGGTTCGACCCGGTCGACATGTCCGGCCGCACCCGGCGCTGGACCAGCCCGGCCAGATCGACCCGCTCGGCCAACCCCATCACCGGGACCAGCCCGGCACACGACACCAGATTCGCGTCGTCGAACACCGCGCCCACCGCGCGGCGGGCATGTAACAATCGCACCTACGAGATGCCCTCTCGACCCGGATGGCGGAAGCCTAGACAACTCCCATCCTTCCAGGTCGGAGGGCATTTCCCATGCCCGTCTCAGCCTGTGACCTCAACGTTCGTCGGTGGATTGAGTTAGATGATGTACGTGAGCAGTCTGGGCTACGCGGTGGTGGGGGAGGGTTCTCGTCGTGCGTCTGATCGGATTCGATCGCAACAGTCTGGTCCTGCTGCAGCAACGAAACTTCCGGATCTTCGCCGCGGGGTTCGCGTCCTCGTTGCTCGGTGCCAACATGGCGGCCGTCGTGCTCACCTTCGCGATGCTGTCGCGTGGCGGCTCGCTGTCGGACCTGAGCCTCGTGCTGGCCGCCCGGATTCTGCCGCTGACGCTGTTCCTGCTCGGCGGCGGCGTGATCGGCGACCGGTTCCCGCGCCGCTACGTGCTGGCCGTGGCCGACTCGCTGCGGCTGCTCGGGCAGTTCGGTCTGGCCGCGTGCTTCCTGTTCGACCAGGCGCCGCTGGCGGCGGTGCTGGCGCTGTGCGCGTTCGTCGGCTTCAGCGAGGCGCTGTTCGAGCCGGCCTTCGAAGGCCTCGTGCCCGAGCTCGCCACCACCGAACAGCTGCATGACGCCAACGCGCTGCTCGGGCTGCTGCGCTCCGCGGCGGCGGTGGGCGGCCCCGCCATCGCCGGTGTGCTCGTCGCGGTCGCCGGTCCGGTCTCCGCGCTGCTGGTCTGCGCCGCCGGCTACGGCATCAGCGTCACCACGGTGCTGCTGCTGCGGGTACAGGACAAGCATCTGCAGGACACCTCCGGCGAGGGCCGACCGTCGATGTTGCGTCAGCTGCGGCAGGGGTGGACGTTGTTCCGCTCGCAGCGCTGGCTGTGGGCGATCACGCTGCAGTTCACGATGTTCAACCTGCTCGTCTGGGCGCCGTTCCTGGTCCTGGGCCCGGTGCAGATGCAGTCGCACTACGGCGGCGGTGGGGCCTGGGGCATCGTCATGGCGGTGTACGGCGTCGGCGCCATCGTCGGCGGCGCGGCGATGCTCGGCCGCCGCCCGTCCCGGCCGCTGGTGCTCGCCACCACGGTCACGATCGCCTGGGCCGCACCGTCCGCGGCGCTGGCGTTGCGGGCGCCGCTCGCCGCGGTGGTGGTCGCGGCGTTCCTGGCCGGCTTCGGCAGCACCACGTTCAGCGCCGTCTTCTCCACCGCGGTCCAGCAGCGGGTCCCGGCGGACGCGCTGTCGCGGATCCGTTCCTACGTCGCGCTCGGGGCGTTCTCCCTCGGTCCGCTCGGCCTCGCCGCGAGCGGACCGGTCGCCGAAGCCACCTCGATCGAGGCAGTGCTGGTGATCGGCGTCGGCTGGCAGGTCCTGGCCAACGGCGCCCTGCTCGCGATGCCGGTGATCCGCAGGTTCCGCCAGCTGGAGACCACCCTGGAACCCGAGCCGGAGCCGGAGATCGAAGCCGACCGGGCAGGGCCGCGCTGAGCTCACCGGCGGTGGTGTGACGCCACCCACCGGTCCTCGGCGTCGTAGTCGAACGCCGCGTCGCCCTGGTTGGCGTAGAAGTACGCGAACACGTCCTCCCACTCCGCGTCCCGGGTCGCGCGCACCATCCAGTCCACCGCGTCCGGCACCGCGTCCGGCACCGCGTCCGGCACCGCGTCCGGCACCGCGTCCGGCACCGCGTCCGGCACCGCGTCCGGCACCGCGTCCGCGTAGTGGGCCACCGGCCGGTAGCCCAGTTCCACGGCCGCCCGGGACATGTCCATCACGACCGCCCGCGGTACCGTCCGCAGGGTGTCGCCGACCGACGGGCTCGGCGGGTCGCCCGCGACGATGATCTCCTCCGCCTCGTGCCCGACCACCGCGAAGATGGTCGCCGCGATCTGCCGGACGGTCGGCGGCTCGGGATCACCCGCGTTGAGCACCCGGTTGCCGGGCCGCTCGGCGGCGAGCCGGATCAGCTCGGCGAGGTTGACCGCGGCCATGGTGTGGAAGCGGCTCCGCCCGCCCTGCGACAGGATCCGGAACGGCCGGCGGTCTAGCGCCCGCTTGACGAAGTACCACTCCCGCGGATAGTGCCCGAAACGGCCGTGGATGGAGCCGGGCCGCAGCACCGTCACCGGGAACCGCTCCGCGCGCAGCAGCGTCTGCTCCAGCGCCACCGTCCGGGCGCCGTAGTTCTCGTCCCCGGCGGGGATCGTGGGCTGGTCCTCGGTGACCGCCGGCGGCAGGTCCGGCCAGCCGCCGTTCGGGTCGTAGAAGTGCTGCCCGGTGCGGTCGGCGTAGACGGCGACGCTGGAGATGACGATCGCCGAACCGACTAGTGCGTAGTTCCTCAAAGGCAGTACACGAACTTGCGGCATAGTGTGCGGGTCGGTGGTGCCGGGCGTCCCCAGATCCAGGGGTTGGCGTGGGTGTTGAGCTGGGCGGTGGCCACGTCCACGGCGTGGGTGATCTCGTCGGTGTCGGCGAAGGTCTGTCCGGCGAACGCGGCCCGGCGCAGCAGCCGCCACCAGCCCTCCGCCATGTTCATCCAATAGGCTCGTTTCGGGATGAACACCTGCTGGATGCGGGGATGCCGGGTCAGCCACTGGCGGACCTTGCCGCTGGTGTGGCTGGAGAGGTTGTCGGTGACCACCCGGATCGGGCCGCGGGGGTTGGCCTCGGCGATGCGGGTCAGCAACTGGATCCAGCCGTCGCTGTTGCGGGATGCGGCGCAGTAGGTGACCTCGGTGCGGTCGCGGATACGCAGACCGCCGAACACCCACAGCTTGTCGCTGCCCCGGGAGTACTCCAGGGGCGCTTTGATCCGGTGGCCGTCGGGCGACCAGCCCGCCGCGGGCGGGAACGTGCGCGGGATCACCGGCCCGAGCTCGTCGGCGCAGACCACCGTGGTCTGCTTCGGCGGGTGGGTGTAGAGCTCGACGACCGCTGCTCTTTTTTTGCGAAGTCCGCATCATCGCTGTGTGCTACCTCGCCGGCATGCGCGGCTCAGCGCTCGTGGTGGCCTTCGGCTCGGCCGTCGTCGCCGCTACCTTCGGCGTCATAGCGTCGATCGCCGGGCTCGCAGCCGTCCTCTTCTTCTCATGACCCCTGCCCACCGGGCAGTAGCTGTCGATATTGAACTGGCCGCACCTCGGGCGCGGCTCTCTCTGTGCTTATTCGCGCGCAGGAGTGGCGGACAAGCGGCCGGCGGATGCGATCGTGACCAGGCTCGAGCAGCTGCTTGGGCCTGGCCCTGTCGCACCGGCCCTGCGGGAGCAGGTCCTCGCGTTGCTGGCCGGCGTGGTGGGGGAGGGCGACGGGGGACGGGTGTCGGGCACCCGTCCCGGTCGCGTCAGTACCACGCCCTCGTCGGCCCGCTCGATGTAGATGCACCAGGACTCGGGTCCTCGACCACGACGCAGCGGTCCTGGTGCTCGCCGTAGAGCCGCGCCGTCGATCAGCACGGCCAGGTCATCGACGTACTCGTCTCCAAGCACCGCGATGCCTCGGCGGCACGACGTTTCTTCCGCCGGGCGATGACCCCGTTGAAGGTGCGACCCACCGAGGTCATCACCGACGCGGCGCCGGTGTACCCAGCGGTCCTCGATGAGCTGGTCCCCTCAACCGCATCCAGTCCTCAGTGCCGACTTCGGCAACCAGCCGGTCAACGCACCCCTTCGGGAGTACCTGGCACCGCGCCCAGGATGCACACGAGCTCTTCGACGGTGCCCCAAGGTCCGCTGAGCCCCTGCGCGGCTGGGCCCTTTCGGCCGGCCCGGCCTGCTGCACAGCGTCGATGCGCTTGCCGACGCAGAGGTCAGCCGGACGTGGCGGGCCGGGCCGCCGCGTCGGCGTCGTGGTAGTGCAGCGCCGCGATCCTGCAGCTGTCCGTGACCTCCACCCCAGACGCACCGACCGTGGTGGCGGTTGCCGGGGTACTCGACGTCGCCCAACAGCGCCGAGCTGACGTGCGAGGTCAGCAACGCATCAGGCGCGCGGGTTCCTCGATGTCGTCAGCGGCGGGCATGCGTGCGGCGTAGCCGAATCCAGCGGAAGCCGTATCCGTCGAGTTCGAGATTTCGCAGGTCCAGGGAGTCGTACTCGCGGTTGCTGAACACTTCGACGGGGTGGTCGTCGTGCTCGAGGTCTGGCGGCAATGCGACCCGCATGGGCTGGTCGGTGAGGTTGTGGACGAAGATGACCGTCCCGCTGGGCGCCTCCGCGCGGTGGGCGAGGACCGGGGTTGGGTCGACGGGGATCAGGTCGTGCTCACCGACGCCGATCTCTTCGCATTCGCGCAGGGTGTGCAGCATCCGTTCGAACCACACGAGCAGCGAGTCGGGGTCGCGGCGTTGGTCGGTGACGTTGACGTGTTGGTGGGAGAAGGGCCCGTCGTCGATGACGGGCCGGATGAGCGCGGCGTCGGCGACGTCGGCGGTGGTGAAGCCGGCGTGGGCGGTGGCGGACCATTGCATCGGTGTGCGGATGGCGTCGCGTTCAGGCAGGTGGAGGTTCTCGCCCATACCGATCTCGTCGCCGTAGCGCAGCACCGGGGTGCCGGGCATGGTGAACTGCAGGCTGTAGGCCATGCGAAGCCGCCGTTGGTCGCCGTCGAGCATCGGGGCGAGGCGGCGGCGGATGCCACGTTCGTAGAGCTGGTGGCGCCGTTGCGGGCCGAACGCGTCGAGGACGTCCTGCCGGTCCTGTTCGTCGAGGCCGGACAGGTCGACCTCGTCGTGGTTGCGCAGGAAAGTGGCCCACTGCCCGTGCCGCGGCAGGGCAGGCAGGGTCGCCAGCGCCTCTTGGACGGCTTTCGGGTCTTGTTTGGCCAGGGCGAGCATGAGCGCTTCGTTGAGCTCGAACGCGAAGAGCATCTGCAGCCGGTTCGCGGCGCCGTCGGCGTTGCCGAAGAACTCCATCAGTTCGTCGCGCTGGACGTTGGCCTCGGCGAGGAACACGGCGTCGCCTCGCCGCCACGAGGTCTTCTCCCGCAGTTCGGTCAGGAAATCGTAGTCGCGGTCGGTCGGGTCGCCGCCCGGCTTGGTCTGTTCGATGGTGAACGGTGCGGCGTCGATGCGGAAGCCGCTGACGCCGAGCCGCTGCCAGAACGACACGATCTTGGCGAGTTCGTCTCGGACTTCAGGGTTGCAGATGTTGAGGTCGGGTTGGAAGTCGTAGAAGCGGTGGTGGTACCAGGCGCCGGCCTGGTCGCTGTACGTCCAGGTGGTTTCCTGCACGCCGGGGAACACCATGCCTTCGGTGCGGTCGGCCGGTTCGTCCTCGGACCACACGTACCAGTCGCGGTACGGGGAGCGGGGGTCGGACCGGGCGGAGGTGAACCATGGATGTTCGTCGCTGGTGTGGTTGAGGACCAGGTCGAGCATGACGCGCAGGCCGCGTTCGTCGGCGACGTTCATGAGTTCGGCGAAGTCGCCGAGGCTGCCCAGCGCCGGGTGGATGCCGTAGTGGTCGGTGACGTCGTAGCCACCGTCGCGCCATGGGCTCGGGTGGATCGGTCCCAGCCAGATGGTGTTGACGCCGAGCCGGCTCAGGTAGTCGATGCGGCTGATCACGCCTTGTAGGTCGCCGACGCCGTCGCCGTTGGAATCCTGGAACGCGCGCACGTCCAAGCTGTAGATCACCGCGTTGCGGTACCAGCGCTCACTCAACGTGGACCTCCGGGTCGACTGCAATCAATCCATACGTGGTACCCAGGCTCGATGACCGCTACCCTCGGGCCGATCCAGCAGGTGGGATGCCGTGACGCTGAGAAGGGCTCGCGGTCGGGGACACCCGTGCACAGGTTGTGCCCGATCACCGATCCGCGGTGCCGGTGATTGCTGCCGTTGACCGAGTCGGTGTTGCGGCACTGCTGGTCGGGCGCCGCCTCGGCTCGCTCGGGCCGCCATCACCGGCTTCGTCCGTGCGTCGCGCCGACCGACGCCGTCGAGGGCCCCGCCGCGGGCACGCTGAACGCGCTGCTCTGCATGCGGTTAGTGCACGTCGCACGTCCTGCAGCGACGAACGGTGAATGACGTCGGTGGCGGAGCCAGCGGCTTCGCCACCATGTGGCGTCGCCTCACGCCGCAGTCGATGGGGCAGTACGGCAGCGAGGATTTCGCTGATGCCGAGGCATCTGCTGTTCGGGGCTACCAGGTGCCCACAGCTCAAACCCGTCGCGGGTCAACTCCCGCCGGGGGTGTTGCTGCGGCTGCGGTGACCTGCGGGCGTTCGTGCTTGGTCGCTTCGGCGGCTTTGCACGCCGGCATTGCGGGTACAGCTGCGGTAGCTTTCAATGGGCGGACAGGTGGCGGGGATGCCCTCTGCGGGCGTTGGCGCATCGATGCAGCACTCGGATGTACGGTCCGGGTCGGCAGGTGCCGCCGGTGCGGTGGATCGGTGACAGTCGCATCGGTCTTGGTGGTGTCCCGGCCGCCGAGACGCTGCCGGTGTTGGCGATCGCCGGGGTTCGTCGTCACCACCAACATCGACCTCGGCGTCCGCGGCCGAACTCCGCTGGACTCGTCACGGCAGATGCGCCTTTGGAGCAGACTGCCGTCGCCGTCTCCGGCGGCTTCAGCGCCAGCGTCCATGGCGTGGTCGCCGCCCCCGACTGGGACCTCCTCATCGTCGGTCGCGGTATAGCCGAGGCCGTCGATCCGGCGGCCCCGGCACGGCAGCTGGTTGACCTCGTCCGTCGCCGGAGCATCAAGGAGCCCGATGCAGATCCGACCGCTTGACAAGACCGTCCTCGCCGACGTCGAGCAGCGCATGTAACTCGGCGAGCCCTACGTACGTCCTCGCACCGCATCGGACTACTGGCTGTACGCCGAGCTATTCGCTTCGACGTGTCCACTAGCGATCGTGGGCGGTCGCGTCGTCGGCGCCGTGATCGCCATGCGAAGCCAAGACCGACCGTCCGACCTGTACGTGCAGGATGTGATGACCCATTCCGAGTGGCGTGGTCGCAAGGTCGCAACCGCCTTAAAATGCCCGGCACCCGTGAGGTACCGAGCGATGCCTCGATGACGGTCACGGAGCACGTCACCTTCGCCGACGGGCGTCGGCAAACCGCGTCGCTCAGCCCGGTGGTCGGCTGCTGAACGCCATGAACCAGAAAGACAAAAGATCGACAGCTCCTCCCTTCGCCATGCGAAACCGCCCAGCAGCAGCACCAGTCGTGTCGAAGGGGACGAGTCCAGTCCGCAGGCCGTGCGGCAACGAAGTCCTCGTCGGTGCCGCACCATGCGGCCTGTATACGGGTTCTATACGGGTTCTGTCGCCCGCTCGTACAAGCTGGATCGCAGCTGATCGATGGAGACCTACGGGGGCCGCCATGTTGGAGACTGCGTACGCGGCGTTGCGCTTCGGCGCATCGATCGCCCTCGGGGTGCCGTTCCAGCGACGCTCGTTCGACCGCCTGCTTGCCGGCATGCGTGCCGCCGCCGACGAGTTCGGTCCGCAGGTCGGCGGCGACGACCTGCTCGGCGGGGTGACGCTCGACGACGCAGCGCGACGCGCGGTGCATGGCCGGCGGTTGCGGAAACAGGCAGTACGCGCGGGGCGTACCCGCTACTACGCCGATGTCTTCGCCGCGGCTGGTCTCGACCCGGCATCGCTGACCTACGACACCTTCGCGACTGTGCCGGTGACACCCAAGCGCGCGTTGCGGCAGGACCCGGACGCGTTTCTCCGCGCGGATGCCCGGCCGGCCCACCGGTGCACGACAACCGGCACGACCGGTCGCGCCACGACGGTATGGTTCTCCGCCGATGAGCTGCATCTGATCGGCGCGTTGTCGGCCATGGGAGCGTTTCAGGCAGGCACCGTGCGTGCCCAGGATCAGGTGCTCGTCGCCGTCAGCGCGCGCAATGTACTGGGCGTTTCGGCATTGTCGGACGCGGCCACAGCGGTCGGCGCCACTGTCCAGCTCAACGGCATGGTAGACCCGCTCATCACCCTGGGCATCCTTGCTCAGCATCGCCCCGTCGCCGGGCACCGGCCGCACATCACCGTGATGTCGGCGTCCTCGTCCTACTTCGGCCAGCTCGTCGAGCTCGCGCCTGCCGCCGGTTACCGGCCGGATGACTTCGGCCTGGAACGGGTACTGGTCAACGGCGAGGTGGTCTCCAGTGGGCTACGGGAGCGGGCACAGCGGGTGTTCGGCCCGATCGAGGTGGTCGAGACGTACGCCCTGACCGAGCTGGTGCCGTTCGGTGCCATGCGGTGCGGGGAAGGGCACCTGCACTACGAGCCGACAGTGTGCTTCGTGGAGGTCCTGGGCATCGACGACGGGCAACCGGTTGCACCGGGCGGGGTCGGCACGCTGGTCGGTACGCCGCTGCCACCGTTCCGCACCTCGACCCCGCTGCTGCGCTACGACACCGAAGACGTCGTGCGCACGGTCGACGGGCCGGTGTCGTGCGAGTTGCGGCGGTTGCCGGCGCTCGCCGAGGTGCTGGGCCGGCGGCGGTTGTCGGTGCGGCACGGCACCGGCCACACGTTCCCCGCCGATGTGGTGCAGGCCCTCGAGTCGGTCGAGGCGGTGCCATTGCCCGCCCGATACGGCTTCAGGGCGGCCGGCGCCGGCGTCGCTGTCGATGTCGTGGTGCGCTCATCCGGACCTGCGGTGCGCACCCAGATAGGTGACGCCCTGCAGCGTCATGGTGTACCGCTGGTGGAGCTGCGGCTGGTCGAGGATCCCGCGCTGCTGCGCTCACCCGCACCCCTGCGCTGCGATCTGCGCGAGGCCGACCTCAGTCCCGGCGCCGGCACCGACGCCGCGTCCCGACCAGACGACCATGCGGTCAGTGCAGACCTCGTCAGCGGGGAGCGCCGGTCATGATCGCACCGATGCTCGTCGTGCTCTTCTGCTCGGCCTGTTCCGTCGTCGGCGGCTGGTGGTACTTCCGGCATCTGGCCGTGACACGCCCGCCGTTCGGTGTGGTCAACCTGCGCGACGTCGCCGTGGCGATGACGGCATTCGCACTGCTGCCGCACATCTACAGATCGATCCCGATCATCGTTGTCGCGGTCGTGCTCGCGGTGTTCACACTCGCCGGGCTGTTGGTGGTCCTGGAGCCGCTCGTGCGCGGCGCGACGAGATGGGCCGTCTGCCTCGCCCTGGTCGGTGCCGATGTCGGTATCGGGCTCGCTGCCGGTGTCACCAGCGAGGTGTTCCTGGTCGTCAATGATGCGGTCGTCGTGCTCATGGTGATCGGGATAGCGAATCTGTGGGCACAGGGCGGATTACGCGCCCGCCATCTCGCCGTGTTCGCCGCGGCACTGACGGTCTACGACATCGTCGTGACCTGGCAGTTCACGATCATGTTCGACCTGTTTGTCGATCTGAGCCGACTGCCGCTGTTCCCGATGGCAGCCTGGGCGCTCGACGACGTGCAGCACAGCACGCTGCTCGGTGTGGGAGACCTGCTGATGGCGACGCTGGCTCCGCTGGTGCTGCGCCGTGCGTACGGCCGTACCGCCGGCCTGGTGGCCCTGGCCTGCGGGCTCGGCACCCTCACCGCCGTGCTGGTGCTCCTGGCTACCGGACTGATCGGACACACCATCCCCGTGATGGTCTTCCTCGGACCGGTCACCGTCGTCCAGTACCTGTACTGGCATCTGACTCGCGGCGACGAGCGGACAACCCGGCAGTACCTGCTGGCGGAGCCGCTCGCACACCGCGCGATCTCCACCGTTGCAGAGGGGAGGTGACAATCATGATCAAGGCCTACGCCGGGTACGTCCGCTACGCCTTCTCCACGCTGGCGGCCGTCGGCTTCGCAGCCCACTACGGCACCTGAACCGAACCGTAGCCCGTCGGTGGTGCGCGGCAGGAAGAGCCAGGCGTGCCGCTGCTCGGCCGGGTCCGGCGAGACCGCTACGACGACTCGCCCGCCACGCCGAGCCCGATCGGCGAGGTCGGTC
>NZ_JBFAIC010000083.1:0-41942 GCF_040654515.1 Dactylosporangium sp. NPDC050688 | reverse complement strand
CGCGCCGAACGCCAGCGGTGGCGCGACGAGCGGGCCCGCGCCAAGGCAGAGTTCGCGGAGGCCCGCCGGCACGGGCTCGCGGCACGGCACGCGACAAAACTGGCCCGGCTGCGCAATGCCCGTCTGCTGGCGGAGCTGGACCGCACTGATCCCGCGGCGCCTGCTCCTGCGGTGCGCGGGGCTGGAGTGCCAGGGGCTGCAGGGCGTGCGCCGGTCGTGCCCGAGGCGGTGGTGTCTGCGCCTGCGGTGCCAGGGGCTGTGGTGCGGGCGCCGACGGTGGCTTCGCCGATGGTGCTTTCGCCTGCTGCCCAACCTTCGGCCGAAGGGGCCACGGCAGCAGGGGAGCCGTCACCACGCCGGTGTCCCGCACCCGAGGACACCGGCGCCGGGCCCGACACGCCCGCGACGGCCGAAGCCGACACCGACACTCGCATCGACATTGACGCCGATGTGGACACCGACATCGACCCCGGCAGCGGCATCGACACCGGCAGATCGGCGCCGGCCGGCACCGGCACCTGCGGACCTCGGCCGGCGTCGGCTCGTGCCGGTATCGGCGCCCGTGTCCGGCGGCGCACCGGGCGCCCCCGCGGTTGTGTTCGAGTGCCGGTGCTGCGGCACCTGCCGTGCTGGTATCGGCCGGGGTGTGCTCCAGTCCGCGCCGCTCGCATGCCGGCCGTGTCAACTGCGACCGCGACGCATCCATCATCGCCGCCGTTTCCGTCGCCGAGGCCGCCACCGACCTCGTCGCAGGGGTCGCTGTCGCCGTCGCCCTTGCTGGGATCGTCGCCGTCGGCGGGGCTGCCGTCGCGGTCGTTGCTGGGGCCGGTGTCGCCGGCGGGTGTCAGGTGGTTCGGTCCGGTGCCTTGTCTCGGGTGGGAGTGGTGCTGGTGAACGCCTTCAGGGCGGCGGTTGGGTCGTCGGCGAAGCAGCGGACGGTCCGGATCTCGCAGGTGGCGCCGAGGGGGCGGACCGCGGTGACCGGGGTGGTCAGCTCCAGCAGGAGGTTCGCCTGGGAGGAGACCGCGACCGTGAGAGCGTCGCCGGTGACGCGGATCGTGCCGTGCTCGGCGTGGCTGTGGATGCGGCGGGCCGTGGCGATCCGGTCGCGGGGGATGCGCAGGTCGAAGAAGGCGCCGGAGCGGATGCGGACCTCGGTGGCGGACACGACGTGGGGGCGGGTCACGTAGGAGGCGATGACGGCGAGGGCCGCGAGGATGGCGTACGCGTCGAGCACTGCCAGCACGGTGCGCACCGCGACGGGGGTGCCGAGGGAGCGCAGCACGACCTCGACCACGAACAGTTCGACGACCATCGCGCCGAGGAAGACGAGGAGGGCGGGGGCCTGGGCGGCGAAGTACGGCACGGGCACGGCGCCGGGTGGGACGCCGTGGCGGCGGCGGGCCAGCCACAGGGCCAGGCTGACCATGCCTCGCACGTCGAAGCCCATGATGCGCCGGACCTGGACGGGGACCAGGCGTTCGTAGGCGGTGCGGGCGGCCGCGCGGCGGGGCAGGCCGGCACGGCGGGCGGCGCGGTACAGCCGCAGCACCGTCACCGCCTCCAGCAGCAGGACCGCGAGCACCACCGCCTCCGCCGCCGCCAGGGCAGGACGGGGCAGCGGCACGCCCGACGCCACCAGCACCAGCAGGAGCACCTCGGCCGGCACGGCGGCGAGCAGGGCGGCGCGGGCGAGGCGCGGTGTCACGGGCGTTCCCGCAGCACGAGCAGGAGCACGGCGGCGAGCAGGGCGGCGCGGGCGAGGCGCGGTGTCACGGGCGTTCCCGCAGCACGAGCAGGAGCACGGCGGCGCGGGCGAGGCGTGGTGTCACGGGCGCTCCCGCAGCACGAGCAGGAGCTGCCGGAAGACCTCGGCCTGGGCGGGGGACATCTCCTGGGTCATCGACTGCCACCAGCGGGCCGTCGCGGGGTCCTCGGCAGTGGTGGTCATCGCGGTGGCCATGCCGGCGGGCAGGTGGGCGGCGAGGTCGGCGACCCGGGGGTCCGTGGGGTCGGCGGTGGCGAGAGCGTCGAGCCGGGCGTACAGGTCGCGGCCGCGATCCAGGGCGGCGGTCTCGGTGAGGGGGCGCAGCAACTCGGCGAAGCCGGCCCGGGCGTCCTCGTCGGCGCCGGTGTCGATGAGGGTGAGCAGCTCGCGGTCCAAGGCGCCGAACGCGGAGCCGCCGGTCGGCAGGTCCCGCAGTACCGCGGCCAGATCCGGCGAGACGGTGGCGTCGGGATCGAGGTCGGGGCGGGCGAGCAGGGCCGCGAGGCGGGCGCGCCGGGCGGCGAGGGCGGCCTGCTGGCGGGCCAGCTCGGCGTCGAGCTCCTCGAGGACCTCGCGCAGCTCGCGGCCGCGGTCGTCGGCGAGGACGTCGCGGATCTCGTCGAGGGACAGGCCGAGCTCGGCGAGCCGGCGGACCCTGGCGAGCACGACGGCGTCGCGCAGGCGGTACTCGCGGTAGCCGTTGACCAGCCTGGCCGGCTCGGGCAGCAGGCCCAGGTGATGGTAGTGCCGCACGGTCCGGGTGGACACCCCGACCAGCGCGGCAAGCTCGCCGATGCGCATGCGTCCAAGTAGAAACGTTGCCGCAGCGGCAACGTCAAGCCATCGACGGAGCCGTCAAGCCGGCGGCGGAGCCGTCAAGCCGGCGGCGGAGCCGTCAAGCCGGCGGCGGAGCCGTCAAGCCGGCGGCGGAGCCGTCAAGCCGGCGGGTGGGTGTCGAGCCAGGTCCGCAGCGCCCACCAGTAGCGCAGGGTCTCCAGCACGGTCAGGTGCTGCTCGGCGTCGGCGGGCGGCAGGCCGGTGATCTCCTGCAGCCGCCGCAGCCGGTATCGCACCGTGTTCGGGTGTACGTGCAGGGCCACCGCGGTCCGGTCGAGGCGCTGGCCGTGGTCGAGGTACGCCAGCGCGGTCGACGCGAGCTCCCGGTGGAACTCGTCGGCGGGGCGCAGCGCGCCGAGCAGCGCGCCGCCGAGCAGGGCGGCGAGCCGCGGCTGGAGGGTGAGCGCGGTCTCGCCGGCGAGGTCGGCGACGGTGTGCACGCCCTGCCGGCCGAACCGGGTGGCCGCGGCGAGCGCCGGCACGCACAGGGCGTAGCCGGCGTGGGCCTGCGCGGGTGGCGCGGCCGGGGCGACCATGACGAGGACCGGTGCGTCGACCCCCTCGGGCGGGCGCGGCGCGAGACCGGCGAGCCGGCCCTCGACGACGCCGAACACCCCGCCGTACGAGGACCAGCGCTGCTCCAGCGCGCGGGCACGGCCCGGGTCGGACACGTCGGAGAGCAGGCAGTGGTACCGGCCGCCGGGGTGCAACCGGAAGCGGGCCAGCTCCCGCGCGTCGACGTCGCCGGAGGTGCCGAGCAGCAGCCGGCGCAGCAGGGCGGTGCGCTCGTCGCGGCCGCCGCGGGCCAGTTCGAGCTCGGCGGCGCGGTACCCGGCGATGACGTGCCGTTCGAGGGCGCCGGCGTACCGGTCGAACTCCAGCGCGGCCTCGAGCAGGACCTGGTCACGGATGCCGGCGGCGCGGCCCCGGCCGACCGCGATCTCGAACGTGCGGGTCCGGCCCGCCTGCACGGCGCTGAGCAGCGCGCTGAGCGGCACGCCCTGCGCCGCCCGGTCCGCGCCGAGGCGGGTGGCCTCGGCGAAGTCGTGCCCGCTGGGGTCGGCGAGGCGTTCGAACGCGGCCAGGCCGGCGGCGACCAGGACCGCGATGTGGCGGCGGTTCTCCGCGGCGGGCAGCCGGGCGACCTCCGCCGAGCAGGAGCGGGCCGCCTCGACGAGCTCGTCGACCACGGCGGGGTCGGCGGCCATGTCCCGCAGCAACGGCACCAGCGACATCGGCTCCGCCTCCCAAGGCCGTTGTGGCCGGCGCACAACCCGCCGCCCCGGCGTTGCGCCCCGAAACCTATCGATGAACGTGCACCCCCGCTTTTCTGTTACCGCAAGGTAACATTGCTTCCGCCGTCAGGAGAGCCCCGTGACACGCAAGCGAGCCCGCCGCACGCTCGTCGCCGGTCTGGTCGCCGCCGCCGGCCTCATCGGCACCGTCCCCGCCACCGGTGCCCTGCCCGCCGCCGCCGCGACCACCCTGCAGCAGGTGATGTTCGTCGGCAACAACTGGGACGGCACCGTCGATGTCATCCAGCCCAGCGGCGCGTACACCGGCCTCGGCCGCATCAACGTCGTGCCCGACCGCACCCAGCGCCTCTGGGAGATCTACCTCAACCCCGTCAAGCTCGCCTTCTACCTCGGCGTCCAGCAGGGCCCCGGCGAGGGCCACGACCAACTCGTCGACGACATGTACACCACGCCGGACGGCTCGGCGCTCGTCGTGTCCCGGCCCAGCTTCGCCGACGTGGTCTCCGTCGACCTGCGCACCGGCGCGCTGCGGTGGCGCTTCCCGGTGTCCGGGTACCGCGCCGACCACATGGCCGTGTCGCCCGACGGCACCCGCGTCGCGGTGTCGGCGTCCACGTCGAACACCGTGCACGTGCTCGACATCGCCACGGGTCGGCAGGTGGGGTCGTTCGCCACCGGCGACAAGCCGCACGAGAACGTCTTCACCGACGGCGGCCGGTACCTGTGGAACATGTCGATCGGCGAGGTCAACACGGCGCTGGACGAGCCGTGGCTGGACTGGACGAAGGGCGACCGGCACATCACCGTGGTCGACACCGCCACCTTCCAGCCGGTGAAGGTCATCGACATGCGGCCGCGGCTGGACGCGTTCGGCCGCTCCGACCTGTCCGACGCGGTGCGCCCGGGCGTGTTCACCCCCGACGAGTCGACCCTGTACTTCCAGGTCTCGTTCTTCAACGGCCTCGTCGAGTACGACGTCGCCACCGACCGCGTGACCCGCGTCGCGACGCTGCCGAAGAACCCGGCCACCAGTGAGGACCGCACCACCTGGGTCAACGACTCCCGCCACCACGGCCTGTCGATGAGCCCCGACGGCACCAAGGTGTGCGTGGCCGGCACCATGGACGACTACGCCACCGTGCTGAACCGGGCCACCCTCACCCCGGGTTCCCTGGTCGCGGCGAGCAAGCCGTACTGGGCGACCGTCAGCGCCGACGGCCGCGACTGCGTCATCTCCGAGTCCGGCGCGGACCGGGTCACCGCGATCAGCTTCGCCACCGGCCAGAAGGTGGCAAGCGTCGCCGTCGGCGACCACCCGCAGCGGGTCCGCCTCGGCCGGCTCCCCGTCGGCTGGACCGCACCCCGCTGACCCGCCGCCGCGCACCCCGTGGCCCATGCCGTACGGGCCTGCCGTCACCACCGGCGGGCCCGTACCGTCGGGGCATGATCGACCGTACCGACGTCCTCGTGCTCGGCGGGGCCGGCGTCGACACCGTGGTGCCCGTGCCGGACCTGCCGCTGCCGTTCGCCGACAGCTACCTCGTGCCGGCGATCCGTACCCGGGCCGGGCAGACCGGCGACGGCGTCGCCCTCGGCCTGCACGCGCTCGGGCTGCGCACCACCCACCTCGACGTGCTCGGCGACGACCCCGAGGGCGCGCTGGTGCGTGACCTGCACGAGCGTCACGGCGTGCCGTTCGTCGCGGTGCCGACCCCCGCCGGCACCAAGCGGGCCGTGAACCTCGTCGACCCGCTCGGCCGGCGGTTGTCGCTGTACGACGGCAGCCGCCAGGACGACACCGCCCGCTTCCCCGACGACCTGCTGCGCGACCTCGCCGGGGCGGCCCGGCACGTGCACGTGTCGATCACCGACCCCTGCCAGCACGCGGTCGCGGCCCTGGCGGACCTGCCGGTGACCGTGTCGACGGACCTGCACGACTGGGACGGCGCGAACCCGTACCACGAGCAGTTCGCCCGCGGCGCCGACCTCGTGTTCATGTCCGCGGCCGCGCTGCCCGACGTGCCCGCCACGCTGCGCCGCGTCCTGGCGATGGGCCGCCCGCACGTCGCCGTGGCCACCGCCGGCGCCGAAGGTGCGTACGTCCTCACCCGCGACGCGCCGGACGTCCTGCACGTGCCGGTCGCGCCGCTGCCCGCCCCGGCGGTCGACTCCAACGGCGCCGGCGACGCGTTCGTGTCCGGCTTCCTGTTCGGCCACCTCACGGGCGAGCCCGCACCGGCCTGCGCCCGCCTGGGCACGGTCGCCGGGGCGCACGCCTGCACCGTGCCCGGCACCCGCGTCGACCCGATCAGCCGCGCCGCCCTGCTGACCCGCGCCACCGCCTGACCGCCCCGGGCAGGACATCACCGGGGCAGGGCGCGGGGGTCGGGGGCGCGAGACGGCAGCGCGGCGGGGCGGTACGGGCGGGCGGTGCGTGGCAGGGTCCGGCCAGGGCGGCGGACTTGACACGGCCAGGGGCGCCCGACTTCGATGATCGGACGGATCGGGGGAGGGGTCAGCGTTGGAGCTCGGCGTCGACCTCGGCACGTCCAGCACCGTGGCGTTCCTGCGCCGGGGTGGCGGGCCGCCCGAGCCGGTCCTCTTCGACGGCGCGCCGTTGCTGCCGTCGGCGGTCTACGCCGACGAGGGCGGGGCGCTGCTCGTGGGGCGCGACGCCGTGTACGCCGCCCGCGCCCGGCCCGAACGCTTCGAAGGTAACCCGAAACGGCGCATCGACGACGGGACCGTGCTGCTCGGGGCGGAGGTGAGCGTCGAGGCGCTGCTCGGGGCGCTGCTGCGGCGGGTCGTCACCGAGGCGCGGCGCATCGGCGGGACGGCGGTCACCGGCGCCACCATCTGCCACCCCGCCGCGTGGGGGCCCGGCCGCCGCGCCACCCTCCTGCGTGCCGCGGCGGCCGCCGGGCTGGACGGGGTGGTGCGGCTGGTCCCCGAGCCGGTCGCGGCCGCGGCGTTCCACCTGCGCCGGCACGGTCCCGGCCCCGCCGACCTGCTCGTGTACGACCTGGGCGCCGGCACCTTCGACGTCGCCGTCGTCCGGCACGCGCCCGACGGCACCGGGGCCGCGGGCCGCATGGAGGTGCTGTGCAGCGCCGGGCTCGACGAGACCGGCGGCCAGGACGTCGACGCCGCCGTGGTCGACCTGCTGCGCCGGCGCTCCGGGCGGCCCGAGCTGTGGGCGCGGCTGGACAATCCCACGACCGTCGCCGACCGGGCCGCCCGCCGGCAGCTGTGGGACGACGTGCGCAACGCCAAGGAGATGCTGTCGCGGACCAGCTCGGCGGTGCTGTACCTGCCGCTGCTGGACACCGACCAGATCCTCACCCGCGAGGAGCTGGAGCAGCTCGCCGCCCCGCTGATCCAGCGCACCGTCGCCGCGGTCGCCGCCGCCCTCGCCGACTGCCCCGTGCCGCTGCGCCCGCTCGGCGCCGTCATCCTCGTCGGCGGCGCCAGCCGCATGCCCCTCGTCGCCACCATGCTGCACCGCGCCCTCGGCCTCGCCCCGACGATCATCGACCAGCCCGAGCTGGTGGTGGCGGCCGGCAGCATCGACCCCCTGGTGACCGCCCTGCCCTCGATCGCCCCGCCGCCGGCGCCCGCGGGCCCGTACGCAGGACCGGCCTACGCACCGGGACCGCCGGCCTACGCGCCCGGGTCGCCGGTGGTCGCGCCGGGGGCGCCGGTCATGGGGTCGCCGGTGGTCGCGCCCGGGCCGCCGGTCATGGCGCCGGGGTCACCGGCATACCCGCCGGGATCGACGGCCTACCCGCCGGGGTCGCCGGGATCGACGGCCTACCCGCCGGGATCGCCGGTGGTCGCGCCGACGTCGCCCGCCTTCGCGCAGCAGCCGATCGGCTGGACCGGACCCGTGCCCATCTCCGGCGGCGGCGACACGTCAGGCGCACTGCCCGCCCCGCCACCCGCGCCGCCGGTGTCACAGGTCCCGCCGGCGCCGGCCCAGCGGCCGGCCTGGCAGCCCGTCCCAGGACCGGCCCAGCAGCCGTGGCCCCCACCGCCGCCACAGCAGTGGACGCCGCCGCCCGCGCCCGCCCAGTGGCGGCCCGGCCAGCCGCAGCTGCACGTACCGCAGCCGCCGCCATGGACAGGACAGCCGGCGGCGCCATGGGCGGGCGGGCCACCGGTGCCGCAGGACGACGGGACCCTGCTCGGCAACGTCGAGCTGCTGGAGATCGCCACCCCGCGGCGGCAGGGCGTCACCCTGCGCGGGCAGCTGCACGGCGGCTACGGCGTCGTCGAGCACGTGTTCCCCGCCGATCCCGACGGGCGGCTGCTCGTGTTCGCCGACACCCTCGTCCTGGCCCGGCACGCGACCCAGGACACCGCCGACCGGCTCGTGGCGACCCCGCCGTGGCAGGTGCGCAACGACGGCGCCGACGAGCGGCGCTTCGACCTGGACCTGCTCATCGAGCACCTGAGCGGCCCGCCGCAGCGGTGGCTGCCGAGCTTCGTGTGCCGCTGCCGCGACCTGTGCGCCCAACTCGTGGTGTACCTGGACCTCGACGCCGACGACCTGCTCGGCGAGCACACCACCATCGACCAGGTCGACGACATCCTGCGCAAGCACCTCGACGACGCCACCGCCGGCCGGTCCGCGCTGCGCCGCCTGGCCCGCATCGACCAGGCGCAGCTGGTCGAGGACTGGACCGACCTCGTCGCGCTGATCGACGACCACGCCGTCGACGCCACCTAGCGCCCGTGCCGCGCAGGTGACAGCGGCGCGACTGTCAAGGCCTTTCGAAAGCTTCCGAAAATAGTTCCCGGGCCGGGAATCGGCGGTTATCAACATTGCACCCCCGCCGCCCACCCAGGAGGGCTCGTGAAGCACGTGCACAGCCGTCTGCCGCCGCCGCGGTGCTCGTCCCGGTCCTGGCCGTCGCGGTGAACGGCACCCCAGCGCAGGCCGCCCCGGACCGCGTCGCCGGCTACGTCGGGCTGACCTTCGACGACGGCCCCGACCCCGACACGACCGGCGCGCTGCTGTCCGCCCTGCAGTCCGCCGGTGCCCGCGCCACCTTCTTCAACATCGGCCGGCGTGCGCAGGCCAATCCGTCGCTGGTACGCGCACAGCAGGCCGCCGGCATGTGGACCGGTAACCACAGCTGGACGCACGCGCACCTGACCCAGCTGAGCCCGGCGCAGATGAGCTCGGAGCTGTCGCAGACCCAGCAGGCCGTCCAGCAGGCGATCGGCACCGCGCCGAGGCTGTTGCGGCCGCCGTACGGCGAGACCAACGCGACGCTGCGGGAGGTGGCGTCGCAGTTCGGCCTCACCGAGGTGCTGTGGAGCGTCGACTCGCAGGACTGGAACGGCGCGAGCACCGCCCAGATCGTGCAGGCCGCCTCGAACCTGCAGGCCGGCGGCGTGATCCTGATGCACGACGGCTACCGCACGACGATCGACGCGATCCCGCAGATCGTCGCCGACCTCACCAGCCGCGGGCTGTGCCCCGGCATGATCTGCGCCGCGACCGGGCGGGCCGTCGCCCCGGACGGCACCACGACCCCGCCGCCGGGTGGTGGGACGAGCCCACCGCCCGGCGGTGGCACCAGCACCTTCTCCGCACCCGCCACCACCTGCCGCACCGCCTGACGCGGCACAGCGAAACTGGAGCACGGATGAGATTCGCAAGACTGGTCAACGCGAGCGTCCTGGCCGTCGTGGCCGTCGCCTCGCTGAGCACCGTGGCCGCGTCCGCGCACAACCCGCGGCCACCGAAACCGCAGGACCAGACCCTGCGGGCGCTTGCCGCCCGGCACGGGCTGTACTTCGGCACCGCGGTGGACCCCGCCGCGTACGGCGACACCAGTGACCCGGCGTACAAGCGGACGGTCGACACGCAGTTCTCCACCGTCACCGCCGAGAACGCGATGAAGTGGGAGAGCCTCGAGCCGACCCGCGGCACGTACAACTGGGGGCCGGCCGACGCGCTCATTGACGCCGCCGTGCGCAACCGGCAGCTGGTGCGCGGCCACGTGCTGGCCTGGCACAGCCAGCTGCCGGCCTGGCTCACCGCCGGCATCGAGGACGGCTCCATCGACGGCCCGCAGCTGCGCGCGCTGCTCAAGCAGCACATCACCGCCGTGGTGACGCACTTCAAGGGCCGCATCTGGCAGTGGGACGTGGTGAACGAGGCCGTCAGCGACCCGTGGGAGACGCCGAGCGCCATCCACCTCGGCGGCAACGCCGGGTCGTTCAAGCAGAAGTTCGCCGACCTGCTCGGCCCCGGGTACCTCGCCGAGGCGTTCCGCACCGCCCGCGCCGCCGACCCGAAGGCGCTGCTGTTCTACAACGACTACAACATCGAGGCGTTCGGTGACGGCGGCGCCGGCGACAAGACCCAGTTCGTCTACAACATGGTCAAGCAGCTGCGGGCGGACGGGGTACCGATCGACGGCGTCGGCAGCCAGGGGCACCTGGCCACCCAGTACGGCAACTACGACGTCTTCCAGGTCGCCGACGCGATGCAGCGCTTCTCCGACCTGGGCCTGGCGGTCGCCCTCACCGAGGTCGACGCGCGGAGCCTGCTGAAGAACGCCGACGACCCGACCCTGGCCGCCAACGGCGCCGACGTCAACGCCCGGGACCAGGCGGCGGCGTACAACTACCACGTGCTGCTGCAGGCGTGCCTGCTCAACCGGCACTGCCTGTCGTTCACGGTGTGGGGCTTCACCGACAAGTACTCGTGGATCCCGAACTGGTTCAAGAACCCGCCCGAGGGTGCCGGCTGCTTGTGGGACGCCGCGTACAACCCGAAGAAGTCGCTGCGGACCGTGCAGGGTGACCTGGCCGCGGCGGGTGCGCCGCTGGTGCAGCCGCGCATCCCGCAGACGCCGCGCCAGCTGCCGCGCCGCTGAGCGACGGGGGCGGGTGACCGGCGCCGCCGGAGAGGTCTCCGGCGGCGCCGGTCCCGTGTCCAGACGCCGGCCATCACGCCGGCAAGTGCCTCGACGTCACCGCCGCGTCCACCGCCGACGGGGCGAAGGTGCAGCTCTACGCCTGCAACGGCACCGGCGCCCAGCGGTGGACCGCGAGCGCCGGCCGGCTGATCAACCCGAACTCCGGCAAGTGCCTCGACGCGACCGGCAACAGCTCCGCCAACGGCACCCGGCTGCAGATCTGGGCCTGCACCGGCGGCGCCAACCAGGCCTGGAAGCTGCCCGGGTCGGCGACTCCCACCGGCGGCCCCAGCAGTGGCCCCACCAGTGGCCCGGCGAGCCCGACCGGGCAGCCCGCCGCGAAGAAGAAGGGCGTCAGCACCTGGGAGTTCCCGGGCCTGCCGGCGGCCGTCACGAACGTCGGCGCCGGCTGGTACTACAACTGGTCGCCCAGCAACGACAGCATGCCCGCGGCCGCGGAGTTCGTACCGATGATCTGGGGCGCCGCCAACGTCACCGACGCGACCCTGGCCAAGGCGAAGAGCGAGGGCACCGTGCTGCTCGGCTTCAACGAGCCCGACCTCGCCGGGCAGGCCAACATGAGCGTCGAGCAGGCGCTGTCGCTGTGGCCGCGGCTGGAGGCGACCGGCATGCGCCTGGGCAGCCCGGCCGTCGCGTACGGCGGCAACACCCCCGGCGGCTGGCTGGACCGGTTCATGACCGGCGCGCGGCAGCAGAACCGGCGGGTCGACTTCATCGCCCTGCACTGGTACGGCTCCGACTTCAGCGCCGCCGCGGCCGGGCAGTTCGCGGGGTACCTGCAGGCCGTGTACGACCGGTACCGCCTGCCGATCTGGGTCACCGAGTACGGCCTGATGAACTTCTCCGGCACGCCGAAGTACCCGACCACGGCGCAGATCACCGCGTTCATCACCGCGACGACCACCCGCATGCAGGCGACGTCCTACGTCGAGCGCTACGCGTGGTTCTCGCTGCCCGCCGTCGGCGACTCGCTGCCGTACGGCCTGTACAAGGACGGCACGACGCCGACCCCCGCGGGTGAGGCCTACCGGGCGGCCGGTTGACCCTCACCGCGCCCTCGCCGCGCGGGTGCCGGGAAGCGTACGCCGCCGCGAACCGTACCGGGTGAACCCAGGAAATCTCGTGCGGCGGAACTAGATTTTCGGGGTCGGACGGCGTAGCGTTGCAGGGGTCAAGAGAGACGCGAACACATGCTGACGCTTCCGCCCCGTCCGTGGGCGAAGGGACAGAGCCGCGACTGGCTGCGACTCCGTCCGATTCGGCAAGTGCAGACGACGAGAGGAAGGGGAGGGCTTTCACACCGTTGGATCGCCCGCCGTCGACCGTGGTACGAGGTCGGGCGAGCACCGCAGGTCCCATCGCACGAGAGGTGGTCTCCGGTCTGGCTGATGCGATCCCCGCACCCGGCGCCGAACGGCGCGGCAGGTGCGGTATGACAATCCGGCATTCGTGCCGGTAGATGGTGTTAGACCCAAAACCCTGGGCCCCGGCGCACGAGCGCCGGGGCCCTCAACTCGGAGGTGACGTGGCACAACCTGACAACCAGTTGGACGACGACGATTTTCCCGCGTACACGATGGGCCGCGCAGCGGCGATCATCGGCGTCTCGCACGACTTCCTCCGCCGGCTCGGGGAGCTGAAGCTCATCACCCCGCTGCGTTCGTCCGGCGGCCACCGGCGGTATTCCAAGCATCAGCTGCGGCTCGCGGTCCGGGCCCGCGAGCTGTGCGACCGCGGCACCCCCCTCGAGGCGGCGTGCCGCATCATCCAGCTGGAGGACCAGCTGGATGAGGCGCAGCGCGCCAACCGGGAGCGGCTCACCGAGATCGACTAGGGTCGAGGTATGCGTGTGCTGTTCGTGTCCGCGCCGCTGCTGGGCCACGTGCTGCCGCTCGTCCCGCTCGCCGAGGCGCTGCGCAGAGCCGGGCACGAGGTCCTCATCGGCACGGCCGCCGACGCCGTCACGGCCGGGCGGACCCGGAAGCTGCCCGTCGCCGACGTCGCCCCCGGCCTCTCCTTCGCCCGCGTCGCGCGGCGGATGATGCTGCGCCACCCGCTCGTCGCCCGCGCCGAGCTCGCCGGCACCGCCGGCACCCGCGGCGTGGCGCTGCTGTTCGGCGCCGTCAACGAGCGGCTGGTCGACGGCGTGGCCGCGCTCACCGACCGGTTCCGGCCCGACCTCGTCGTCTACGAGCCGCTCGCGGTCGCCGGCGCGGTCGCCGCCGCCCGGCGCGGCATCCCCGCCGTCCGCCACGAGAACAACCTCTTCGACGGCGCCGTCCTCGCCGCCGCGACCGCCGGCCCGGCGCTGCGCCGCCACCGCGTCGCCACGCTGCCCGACCCGGTCACCGCCGTCCAGCTCGCCCCGCCGGAGCTCGTCGGGGAACGCCCCGGCATCCCGATGCGCCACCTGCCCTGCGCGGCAGGCGAGACGACCGGGGCGTTCCCGGTCCGCCCGCAGCGGCCGCGCATCGCGGTGTCCCGCAGCACCGTCGACGGCCCCGGCGGCGGCGGGATCATGCGCGCGGTCGTCGCCGTCGCCGCCGACGTGCGCGCCGACATCCTGCTCGTGCGCCCGGAGCCGGGACTGCCCGCCCGCCTGCCGGACAACGTGTTCACCACCGGCTGGGTGCCGCTCGACGCGCTCATGCCCACGCTGGACGCCGTCGTGCACCACGGCGGCGCCGGCACCGTCCTCGGCGCGCTCGCCGCCGGCGTGCCGCAGCTCGTCGTCCCCGGCCCCGGCGACCGCCGGCACAACGCCACGGTGGTCGAGCGCTCCGGGGCCGGGTGGGCGGTGTCGGCGCCGGCCATCACCGCGGACCAGCTGCACCGGCTCCTGTCCGACTACGGGCTGCGGACCTCGGCGGGCAGGTTCCGGGCCAGCATCGCCGCCAGGCCGCACCCGGACGAGGTCGCCACCCGGCTGGCCGCCGCCGTGTGAACGCCGCCGGCGTCCCCCGCGCAGCGGAGGCGGTCGATCGGGGCGGGGGTTACGCTGCGGCCGTGGACCGGCTCGCCATCGACCTCGGCACCTCCAACACGGTCGCCGTGCTGCGGGGTGGCGACGGCAGGGTGCGGCCGGTGCTGTTCGACGGGCGGGAGCAGCTGCCGTCGGCGGTCCACGCCGGTCCCGGCGGGGTCCTGGTCGCGGGCCTCGACGCGGAGCGCCTCGCCCGCGACGACCCCGCGTCCTTCGAACCGAACCCGAAGCGCCGCGTCGACGACGGCACCGTCCTGCTCGGCGAGCACCCCGTCGCGGTCACCGACGTCCTTGCCACCGTCCTGGCGGCCGTCGCCGGCCGGGTGCCCGCCGCGCCGGCGGCGGTCGTGCTGACCGTGCCCGCCGGATGGGGTGCGCCGCGGCGGGAGGTCCTCACCGCGGCGGCGGCGAAGGCCGGCCTCGGCGCCGTGGAGCTGGTCAGCGAGCCGGTGGCCGCCGCCGCGTACTTCGCCGCCGAATCCGGCCGGGACCTGCCGCCCGGTGCGGCCCTGCTCGTCGTCGACCTCGGCGCCGGCACCACCGACCTGGCCGTGGTCCGCGACGGCCGGGTGATCGCGCAGGGCGGCCTCGACGTCGGCGGCCTCGACATCGACGCCGCGCTCGTCGGCGCCCTCGGCGGCGTGGTGTCCGCGACCATGCCCGGCGTGTGGCACCGCCTGGCCGCCCCGGTCACCGCCGCCGACCGCCGGGACCGGCTGCTGCTGTGGCAGGAGGTCCGGGCCGCGAAGGAGAGCCTGTCGCGGCTCACCGTCGCACCCGTGCACGTGCCCGGCTGCCCGGCCGGGTCGCACCTGACCCGCGACGAGCTGGAGTCGGTCGCCGCGCCGCTGCTGGCTTCCGTCGCCGACCTCGCCGAGGAGCTCTGCCGATCCCGCGGCGACCTCGCCGGCGTGTTCCTCGTCGGCGGGGGCAGCAGGCTGCCGCTCCTCGCAAGGGTCCTGCACACCCGGCTCGGCGTCGCGCCCGTCGTCGTCGAACGCCCCGAGACCGTCGTCGCCGAAGGCGCCCTGCACGCCGCGGCAGCGCCCCCGCCGGCGCCCACGGCCGGTCCGGTGCGCGTGGCACCTTCCGCGCCGCGCACCCCGCTGCGGCGCAGATGGCGCAGCCCGGTCACGGCGCTGCTGGTGCTGCTGTGCTTCGCCCTGCCGTTCGCCACCGTCTCGTGCGAGCCGCTCGACGGCTACGGCCGCGCACAGCGCGGGGGCACGACCGAGTACACCGCGTTCGACCTGGCGTTCGGCGGCACCCCGGACGTCAGGCCCGCCGGGCATCTGCGCCCGCCCGACCCGCGGCACCCCGACCGGCTCGACCCGCAGCCACCGCACCTCGCCGCGCTGCTGCTGCTCGCCGGTGTCCTCGCCGCCGCCGCCGGCCTCGCCCGCGACCGGCGCCGCCGGGTGGTGACCGCGGCCCTGGCCGGCGCGGCGGTGCTCGCGCTCGCCGCCGGGCAGCTCCTCGTCACCGGCCGGCTCGCCGACGCGGTCGCCGCGCAGAGCCGCCTGCCCGAGGGCAAGACGGCCGCCGACATGGTCGGCACCGGCGCAGGGTTCTGGCTGTCGGCCGTCCTGCTGACCGCCCTGAGCCTCGCCAACGCCGTCGCGGCGCTGCGGTCACCCGGCGCCGCGGTCAGTGGCCGCCGAACGGGTGGATGAGCCGGCTCATCCGCCGGTGCCCGCGCACGTGCTCCAGGTAGCCCTCCCACGACGCCGACCACGCCGGGCCGAACCCGGCGATGAGCTCGCCGACCCGGTGCAGCTGGCGGCTCGACGCGCGGGTCACCCAGCGCAGCACGGGTGCGGTCAGCACCGGCCGCAGGCCGCGGCTGTCGAGGTTGTGCATCAGGTGGTACGCGACGACCGCGTGCCGCTCGTCGCCCGGCTTGCGCAGCAGCTCGCTGAGCAGCGCGACGTAGTGCTCGACGACGCCGGGGTGCCGGCGCAGCACCGCGAGCAGCTCCCGCGGCGGGGCGCTGACGGCGAGGGCGGCGGCCACCTCGGCGGCGCGGAGGCTGACCAGCCGGGCCGGCAGCTCCTCCAGCTCGTGCAGCAGCACGACCGCCGGGCCGTCGCCGGTGGCCGGGCCCATGGTCAGGCGCCGCACCACGGCCCGCAGCACCCGGTCGTCGGCGAGCAGCTGGAACAGCAGCCGGTGCCGGGGGACCAGGCCCGCGTCGACGAGCAGGTGCCCGACCTCGACGTCCTCCTCGCTCAGCGGCGCGTCGCCGACCAGCCGGGCCACGAGTCCGTCCAGGACCGGCGGCGGCAGCACGACCCCGGCCGGGGCGAGCCGCTTGACCAGCCGCAGTTCGGCGACGGTCGGCGGGGTGAGGCCGAACAGTGCCGCCGCCGTCCACAGGAAGAGGTCGGGGTCGTGCGCCGCCCCGGTCAGCTGCCGCTGCACGAGGCCGGCGCGGTCCTCGCCGTGCTGGACCGCGCCGGCGAGGACGACCTCGGCCAGCGGCGGCTCCAGGTCGTCCAGCCGCGGCAGCAGCCACCGCCACCAGCCGGTGCCGACGTCGCGGCGCCGCCCCGGCACGGCCTTGACCCGCCGGGCCAGCTCGTCGACGAGGGCCTGCGCGAGGCGGTCGCCGCACGGCCAGCGGTCCGGGTCGTAGCCGGCGCCGGGGTGGTCGGCCCAGTGCTCGACGAGGTCGCGTCCCCGGTCGGCGAGGTCGGCCGGCTGGACGTCCATGCCGTAGCGGGCCGCGAGCCGCAGCAGCGCCTCGAACCCCTCCGGTGCTGGGCCGGCGTTCAGGGCGGCGAGGACCACCCGGCGGGCGGCGCTGTTTTCCGCGGCGGTCCACTCGCCGGCCGGCAGCGGCGCCGGTGCCCGGTCGCCCGCCTGGGCGCGCAGGGCGGCCGCGTCGGTCTCGGCGCGCAGCAGGGCGAGGCGGACCTCGGCGGCCTGCCCGGGGATGTGCCCGGCGGCGCCGGCCGCGTCCAGCTCCGCCAGGACCGGCAGGGGCCAGTCCGTCGCCGCCACGCCGAAGGCCGCCGCGATGCCGGTCGCGTACCGGCGGCGCAGCTCCTCCGGCCCGGTGCGCAGCCACCCGGCGACGGCCAGGGCGTGCGCGGCGCCGGGCTCGCGGCCCAGGACGGCGGCCGAGGCGAGCGCGGCGGCCGCGTCCGGCTCCAGCCCGCACGCCGCGGCGACGTCGACGGCGTCGACGACCTCGCGCGGCTCGTGGTCGAGGAACAGCCCCACCCAGCGCTCGGCGTGCCGGGTCGCCGCCGCGCCGGTGAACGCCCCGGTCGTCAGGTCGAACACGGCGTACCCGGCGGCCGGCGGCCCGGCGTGGACGGCGGCCACGAGGTCCGGGGCGTCGTCCGGGTGCACGCCGACCACCGGTACGCCCGCCGTGGCCGGGCCGGCGAACACGGCGAACCCGAGCGCCAGGGCCTGCGCGCGCGGCAGCAGCAGCGTCCCGGCGACCAGCCACTCGACGACCCGGGCGAGGTCCGTGCCGAGCAGGACGACCCGGGGACCGCCGGGCCGGCCGGCCAGCTCCAGCGCCGACACCAGCGCCGGCAGCATCGCCGCGCCGCCGGGGTGGGCGAGCACGCACTCGCGGACCAGCGACGGGGTCAGGGTGGTGGTCAGCGCCTCGTGCGGCACCGGCTCACCGGCGGCCGGCGGCGACCAGAACGGCGCGCCGAACAGCTGCGCCGGGCGCAGCGCGCCGTAGCCGGCCGGGTCGCCGGTGACCAGGCCGTGAGTGACCCGGCTGCCGTCGGCGGCGTGCCGTTCGACCGTCGTGGCGTACGTGCCGCCGGCCGCCACGTGCCCGAACGCCGCCGGCAGCGACGCGTCCGGGTCGGGCGCCGCCGGCTCGTACCGCACGAACGTCCGCTCGACCGGGGCCGTCCCGGCGCACGGGACCGGCCGCCCGCCGGCGCGGATGCGCGTCTCGATCCTGGGCGTGCCGGTGCCCGCGGCCGCCGGCCGCTCGTGACGCCCGTCGTCGTGCATGTCGTCGCTCCCATCCAGGCCCACCCATGGTTCGGCGCTCTCTGACGGACCGGTCCGTCAGAGCGCGCCACGGGGCACCTGAACTGGGCGACCGGGCTACAGGTCCTCGACGATGGCGAGGACCGCGACGGCGATGCGGGAGATCCTGTCCTGGTCGCGCAGGAGCCGCCCGACGTGCTCGCCGTCGGCGTGGCTGAGCTGCGGGCGGCCGTCCAGCGCCGGCACGGCGTCGCCGCCGAACGCGACCTCGATGACCTCGGCGACCACGGTGCGCGGGTCCTCGCCGGCGGCCAGGCGGGTCCGCATCGCGGTCATCGCCAGGTGGGCCAGCTCCCGCATGTACAGGTCGTCGCGCTCGGCCACGTCGACCAGGCTCAGCGCGGGCGTGAGCGGGGTGCCGCCCGGGGTCTGCGCGGCGAAGCGGGGCACCGGGACGTGCTTGTGGCCGAGCGGGCCCTCGACGTACCGCTCGTACCACTCCCGCTTGGCCCGCATGACCCGCAGGACGGCCTCGATGTCGTTGCGGACGTCGGTGTCGGAGCCGGTGTCCCAGACGCCGGTGAACCGGCAGCGCAGCGCGGCCCAGCTGTCGACCGGCCACACCTGTGAACCCGCGGTCGCCGGGTTGCCGACCCAGTTGAGCATCTGCACGGCGAGGTGGACCAGCCACCGGTCGCCGCCGAGCCCGTCGACGAGCCACTTCGGCGCGCGGGGGCGCTGCAGGGCGCCGATCTCGCCGCGGCGGCGCCGGTGCCCGTTGACGGTGGCGGAGTTGATCAGCCCGCAGATCCAGGCGTCGAGGTTGTCGATCGGGGCGGTCGCGCGGCGTACCACATCATGGACGACCGCCTCGACGTCGTCATGGAAACGGTCCAGGCAGTCGTCGGCGAGGTGCCGCACGGACACGGCGCACGCCGGGTGCCCCCGCCGCCGCTCCAGGCCCTGGGTCAGCCCGCTGTAGACGACCGGGTAGACCACGCAGTAGGCGCCGCCGGTGAGCCGCCGCCGGCGCGGCTCGTCGGCGTTGGCGACGGTCTCCGCGAGCGTTCCGAGCCTGGCCAGGCTACGGACCTCATCGGCCGCCGTCGAACTGCGTCGAGGCATGACGATTCCCCTCTAACAATGTCGATGCTGCGTGACGCGGGCACGGGTGGTGCGCTGAATCGCCGTGTGGAACGCACCTGTCAGTCTGGCATTGCACCCGGTAAAGGGAACGGCACGAACCGGCGAATCGGAAGTCGATCAGACCGGGCCGGGTCACCTTTCCGGCTGAGACCCGCGCCGACCCGGTAAGCGGCCGGTAAGCCGTCCGCGCGCCGCCGGTCACGGATGAACGACCCGGTCCGGGGCGAGTGTCGCGGATTGCTTCTCATCGCCAAACGCCAATGTATTTGATCCAATGGCAGCGGTACGCCCTCAGCCCGCACCCCATTTCGGTGGCGCACCGACCGGCGTCCGGGGCGCCGCCGGGCGGGGGTGCGGTCCGTCAGTGGGATCCGGGCGGTGCAACCACGCCCCTGGGTCCGAGCGCGGAGGTCGCCGTCATGCGCAGTTCCACCTGGCCGGGCACGGCGGGCACCGGCGGCGGGATCCGGCTGCCGGCGACGACGGGCCATCCGGGCGCGGGTCTGGGAGCATAGGGCGCATGGCCACTCCGCCCGCCGATCCGCCGGCTGACCGGATCACCGAGCTGCTGCACCGCGAGCTGCGCACCGCGCGGTCGTCGGCGATGGACGAGGGCAAGAGCCCCGAGGAGATCACCGCGGACCTGACCGAGCGGGTCCGCAGGCTGCGCCGCCTCAACGCCAACGGCTGGCGGCCCGGCACGCCCGAGCCGGACACCGGCCACGGCGACGACCAGCACCCGCCGTCACCGGACCGCACCACGCCCTAGATCCTGCCGTCCACCCTGACCGCCGGCCCGCCGCGCGGCCGGCTCGGAGCGGGGCCGGCTCGGGGCGTCGGCGGGGGGCCGCGCGGTTCACAGCGAACTCGCAGCAAACGGCCGCCGGTGCGCGGCGGGTGCCGCCGGTCCGCGGCCCCGGGCCGGGCGCGGCGGCGCTGAGCTGCGACGATCCGGACCGGGGCCGGGCCGGTGCGGCCCTGAGCGGCCCGGTGGGTGGGTCCGGGGTTTGGGGTGGAGCACTACACTCGCACATGAATTTCCGGTGCAGCCGTTCGCTCCGGTCGTCAGAGACTCCGCTGATCTGCGACGCTTTGCGCGGCAGTCGGCACGTTCATGGCGGCCCATAACGGTCCGGAGCAGTCCGGTCACCTGTGCAGCAGCGGGGGGCGCCCCCGCATATCGAGTTGGAGGAGTTCGTGGGAGTCAGCCTCAGCAAGGGCGGCAACGTCAGCCTCACCAAGCAGGCGCCTGGTCTGACGGCCGTCACCGTCGGTCTCGGCTGGGATGTCCGGACCACGACCGGAGCCGAGTTCGACCTGGACGCGAGCGCGATCGTCTGCGGCGAGTCGGGCAAGGCGATCTCGGACCAGCACTTCGTGTTCTTCAACAACCTGGCGTCGCCGGACGGCACCGTCAAGCACCTCGGTGACAACACCACCGGTGAGGGCGAGGGCGACGACGAGCAGATCAACGTCGACCTGGCGGCCACGGGTGCCGACGTGACCAAGATCGCCTTCCTCGTGTCGATCTACGACGCGGAGACCCGCGCGCAGTCCTTCGGTCAGGTGTCCAACGCCTACATCCGGGTCGTCGACCAGGCCAGCGGCGCCGAGCTCACGCGCTACGACCTGTCCGAGGACGCGTCGACCGAGACCGCGATGGTGTTCGGCGAGCTCTACCGCAACGGCGGCGAGTGGAAGTTCCGCGCCGTCGGCCAGGGCTACGCGTCCGGCCTCGCCGGCATCGCCCGGGACTTCGGGATCAACGTCTGAAACACACTGTTCACCAACTGGCGCGGTGACGCTTCGCATGCACCGTGTTCACTGGTGCAGCCCGGATGCATGTCCGGATTCAGACATGGATCCGGTTCGCGTTTTGTCGTCTCAGTACCATCGCCGCGGGTCGCCCCTCCAGCCGGACGGACGGCCCGCGGTCCCGTACCAGGGACAGCACTACCGGCCGCAACCGCGGCCTCACCGAGACGGTCGGAGGACGTCGCTCATGACACGGTGCAGCCGGCGCCCGGCCGTCGGACCGGACCCGGCACCCGCGCGCCCGCCCAGGCGCGTCCCGGCGTGACCGGTCCGTCACGGCGCGCGGGCGGCGACTCCGGCCGGGGACCGCGTCGCGGCCCGGGACCCGCCCGCCGGAAACCCGGCGCTGCGGGCACCGGCACTGCGCCCCAGGCGCCCGCCCGCACGAGCCGGCCCGCACCCGGACGGCCTGCATCCGGCAGGTCCGCCCCGGGAGGCTCGCCAGCCATGCCGGCACCGGAGGGCCCGCTCGGCACGCGGGCACCGGAGGGCACGCCCAGCGCGCCGGCACCGGAGGGCGCGCGGGGCTGCCACGCCGGACGGGCCGCGCCGGAGGGCCTGCCAGGCAGATCGGCCCGGCGGGCACGCCGGCGGCACGCCCGGCCGGCACCCCCTGCCGGACCCGCGCCGGCCGGCGCCGGGTCCGCGCCGTGCCCGAGCAGGGCGCCGTCCCACCAGCACACCGTTACCCGCCCGGGCCGAGAAGAAAGGACACCGAGTGCGCTACTTCTCCCACCTGGTCGGGGTGTCGGACGACGAGCTGTTCCATCAGCTGCCGACCACCTTCTTCCAGGACAGCCCGCCCGAGACGCTCGCGATGGCGCTCGGCGCGACCCTCTACTCACCGGCGGTGCGCCCGCGCCTCGCCGAGGACATCGTGCGCTGCCACGCCGAGGGCGTGATGAGCATGGTCGGCTGCCTGGAGGACTCGATCCGCGACAGCGAGGTCGCCGAGGCGGAGCTCAACCTGGCGCACCAGCTGCGGCTCCTCGCCGCCATGGACACCAGCGGGCCGCTGGTCTTCGTGCGGGTGCGCCACCCCGAGCAGATCTATCGGCTCGCCGACCGGCTCGGTGACGACCTGCGGATCCTCAGCGGGTTCGTGCTGCCGAAGTTCCGCCCCGACGACTCCGGCCAGGCCGGGCTGAAGGCCGTCCGCGAGGTCGCCGAGGGCAGCGGCCTGCCCCTGTACGCGATGCCGGTCCTCGAGACGCCGGAGATCGCGTACCAGGAGACCCGGCTGGCGACGCTGCTCGCGGTCCGTGACATGCTCGACCAGAACCGCGACCGGGTGCTGGCCGTCAGGGTCGGCGCGACCGACCTGAGCAGCATCTACGCCCTGCGCCGGACCGCGGAGCTGACCGCGTGGGACGTGAGCGTCGTGGCCACCGTCCTGACCGACATCGTCAACGTGCTGGCCCGCCGCGACGGCAAGGGGTACGAGGTGACCGGTCCGGTGTGGGAGTACTTCTCCGGCGGCGAGCGGGTGCTGAAGCCGCAGCTGCGGGTCACGCCGTTCGAGGACCACGACCCGATGCTGCGCACGAAGATCGTCCGGCAGTCCCTCGACGGCCTGATCCGCGAGATCATGCTCGACAAGGCCAACGGCATGGTCGGCAAGACGGTGATCCACCCCAGCCACGCGGCGGCCGTGCACGCGCTCAGCGTGGTCAGCCACGAGGAGTACTGCGACGCCAAGGCGATCTGCGAGGACTACGCCGGCGACGGCGGCGGCGGCGTCCTGCGCAGCGTGTACATGAACAAGATGAACGAGGTGCGGCCGCACCTGTCCTGGGCAGAGCGGACGCTGGTGCGCGCCCGGATCTTCGGGGTGGCCGCCGAGGGCCTCGGCTTCGTGGACTTCCTCGACGCCGCGGTCAGCAGGGAGCACGTCGCTTGAACGGCACAGCACCGATCTGGTCCGGCACCTGGGTCACCGAGCGCCTCGGCGTCCGGCTCACCGACGCCGACGCCGAAGCCGAAGCCGAAGCCGGGACCGACGCCCGGGCAGACGCCGGCGCCAGGACCGACGCCGGCGCCGGTCCGGGCCGCCGGCGGGTGGCGGACCTGGCCGGCCTCGCCGTGCGGCGCAACCCGCGCCGCGCGCACCTGGTCGTGTCGCAGGTCCTCGGCAAGCACGTGCCGGCCGACCCGCACGTGATCTACGCCGCCGGGCGGCTGCTCGGCCTGCGGGCCGCCGCCGTCCTCGGCGCCGACGACACCACCGGCGGCGACTGGGACACCGAGGAGTTCGAGGAGGTCAAGCTCCCCGGCGGGCCCCCGCTGGTGGTCGGCTACGCCGAGACCGCGACGTCCCTCGGGCACGTCGTCGCCGACAGCTTCGCCGAGGCCGACTACCTGCACTCGACCCGCCGGTCCGTGCCGGGCGTGGCGCTGCTGGGCACGTTCGACGAGGCGCACAGCCACGCCACCGAGCACCTGCTGCTGCCCGCCGACCCGGCCTGGCTGGACCGCGACGGCCCGCTGGTCCTCGTCGACGACGAGCTGACCACGGGCCGCACCGCGGAGGCGACGATCCGCGCGCTGCACGCCGCGCGCCCCCGCGAGCGGTACGTGCTCGCCACCCTGCTCGACCTGCGCACCGCCGCGGACCGGCCGCGCCTGGCGGCGCTGGGCGAGGCGCTGGGCTCCCGCATCGACGTGGTGTCCCTCGCCGCCGGGGAGGTTCGGCTGCCCGCCGACGTGCTGGAGCGCAGCGCCGAGCTGGTGGCGTCGCTGGACGTACCGCAGACCGCCGCGCCGTCCGCGCAGGCGGCCGTGACCAGGGTCGACGCCGGCTGGCCCGGTGGCCTGCCGGAGGGCGGGCGGCACGGGTTCGCCGCCACGCACCGGCCCGCACTGCTGGACACCGCCGGGCAGGTCGCCGGGCAGGTCGCGGCGGGGCTGCCCGGCGATGCCCGGGTGCTGGTGCTCGGCAGCGAGGAGCTGATGTACGCGCCGCTGCTGCTGGCCCGCGCCCTGGCCCGGCTGCACCCCGGCACGGTGCGGTTCTCCTCGACGACCAGGTCGCCGGTGCTGCCGGTGGACGAGCCCGGCTACGCGATCCGGACCCGGCTCACGTTCCCCGCGCACGACGGCACCGACATCGACAAGCCCCGGTTCGTGTACAACGTCGCCGGGGCCGGCTTCGACCGGATCGTACTGGTCGTGGACCGTACCGGCGACACGCCGGCACTCTGGGAGACCGGGGGGCTGGTGGCGGCGCTGCGCGGAGTCTGCAAGGGTGTCACGGTCGTCGTCATCCCGGACCTCCGGCCGGCCGAACAGGATCCGCAGGAAGGAACCCGGTGAACGCCCCACTCCCGCCGCCGCTGCACGGCCCGCAGTTCTCCTCGTACGACGCGGCCGAGGTGAGCTGGCTGCTGACCGACCTGTCGCACGTCGCGCTCGAGGCGCCCGCGGCGCAGCGCGAGGCGATGATGCAGGCGAAGGCCGGGCACTACGCGGAGTCGCTGCCGGTGGAGTACCAGCCGACGGGGGAGTACCTGCAGCTGTTCCACCAGGCGCTCGCCGCGTCGGCGGCCCGGGTCGCGCACGCCGTCGGCGTCGTCACCGAGCTGGTCCTCGCCGCCCGGCAGGCCCCGGTGCTGGTGTCCCTCGCCCGCGCCGGCACGCCCGTGGGCATCCTGATGCGCCGCTGGGCGCAGTTCGCGCACGGCGTCGACCTGCCGCACTACGCGGTGTCGATCGTGCGCGGCCGCGGCATCGACGCCGAGGCGATGCGGTACCTGGCCGGCCACCACGACCCGGCCCAGGTCATGTTCGTCGACGGCTGGACCGGCAAGGGCGCGATCTGCCGCGAGCTGCGCGAGGCGCTGACCGGTCTCGCCGCGGCCGGCGGGCCGGTGTTCGGCCCGGAGCTGGCGGTGCTCGCCGACCCCGGCGGCTGCACCACGATCTTCGGGACCCGCGACGACTTCCTGATCCCGTCGGCCTGCCTCAACTCGACGGTGTCGGGCCTGGTGTCGCGCACCGTGCTCAACGACCGGCTGATCGGCCCCGGCCAGTTCCACGGCGCCAAGTTCTACCAGGACCTGGCCCCCGGCGACGTGTCCGGGCTGTTCCTGGACACGGTCACGGCCCGGTTCGCCGAGGTCGCCGACCGGGTCGCCGCCGACTGGCCGGCCCTGGCCGCGACGGACCGCACCCCCGACTGGAGCGGCTGGCGCATCGCGGTGCGGCTGGCGGACGAGTACGGACTCGACGACATCAACCTGCTCAAGCCGGGCGTCGGTGAGACGACCCGGGTGCTGCTGCGCCGCACGCCGTGGCGGGTGCTGATCCGCCCCGACGCCCGCGCCGACCTCGGGCACATCCTGCTGCTCGCCGAGGACGTCGGCGTGCCCGTCGACGAGGTCGAGGACCTGCCGTACGCGTGCGTCGGCCTGATCCGCCCCCGCGGCAAGCGCCCCGTGGCGGTCGCGACGCAGGAGGCGGCGGTATGAGCACCGTGGTCGCCACGGACCTCGACGGGACCGTCATCTTCTCGGAGAAGGCGATGTCGCACGGACCGGTGCGCCCCGCCGACGAGGACCTGGTGCCGGTCGACGTCGACGGTGACCGGGTGTACGCGTACATGACGACGGCCGTGGTGCGGCAGTGGACCGGCCTGGCCGGCGCCGGGGTCGTCATCCCCGCGACGACCCGGTCCGTGGAGCAGTACCGGCGGCTGCGGCTGCCCGGGCAGCGCCCGCCGTCCGCGGTGGTCTGCAACGGCGCCCGGCTGCTCGTCGGCGACGAGTCCGACGCCGCCTGGGAGCGGCAGGTGCGGCAGCGGCTCGCCGGCGGCGGCGCGTCGTTCGACACGGTGTGGCAGGAGGCACAGCGCTGGCGTGAGCAGCGCGGCTTCGACGCCGTGCGGGCCGTGGAGGACTTCTTCATCTACCTCACGGTCAAGCAGCGCGAGCCGTGGCTGTCGGCGTTCGCCGAGGAAGCCGCCGAATGGGGACGGATCAACGGCTGGCGGGTCTCGCTGCAGGGCAGGAAGCTGTATCTTCTGCCCACCGGCCTGGACAAGGCCGCCGCGGTGGCGCACGCCGCCGAGCGGCTGGGCGCGGACCGGGTCGTCGCCGGCGGGGACTCCCTGCTGGACGCCGACATGCTCCGGGCGGCGCACGCGGCGATCCGGCCGGCGCACGGAGAGTTGCACCTCACCGGCTTCACCTCGCCGCACTGCCTGACCACGGCATCCGCGGGTGCGGCGGCCGGCGACGAGATTCTCGAGTGGTACGTGGCGCAGACCGGCGACGGTCGGCCTTGACGGACATCTGACAAGAGGAGAACACAGCATGGCCACCGCGCTGGTGAAGGGCCAGAACACCGCACTGACCGCCAATGACGTGCGCGTCGTGGTCGAGGTCGGGGTAGCCACCGACCTGTCCGCGCTGCTGGTCACGTCGGCCGGCAAGGTGCGTACCGACGCCGACTTCGTCTTCTACAACCAGCCGCAGGGCCCGGGCATCTCGGTGCGCGACACCGGCGGCGGCAAGTGGGAGGCCGCGGTCTCGACCGCGGCGATCCCGGCCGATGTCGACAAGGTCCGCATCGTGGTCAGCGTCGACGGCACCGGGCAGCGGTTCGGGCAGTTCGCGCCGCCCGTCGCCCACGTGTACGACCAGGCCGGCACCGAGCTCGTCCAGTACGTGGTGACCGGGCTGGACACCGAGAGCATGGTGATCGCGCTGGAGATCTACCGGCGCGGCGCCGACTGGAAGGTCCGCGCGGTCGGCCAGGGCTACGCCGGCGGCCTCGCCGACCTGGTCCGCGACCACGGCGTGTCCGTCGACGACGCGCCGGCGCCGGCCGCCACCCCGGCCCCGCAGGCCGCCCCGCCGGCCGCGCCGGTCAGCAACGTGCCGATGGCCCCGCCGCCGCCCCCGCCGCCCGCCGCGCCCGTGTACACGATGCCCGCGCAGACCGCGCCGGCCCACGTCGCGCCCCCGCAGGAGACGCCGGCGTACGGGCAGAACGTGCCGCAGCACAACCCGCCGCCGTACGGCCAGCAGCCCCCGGCGGCCCCCGCGTACGGCCAGCCGCCAGCCGCCCCGGCCTACGGGCAGCAGCCGCCCGCCGCGCCCGCGTACGGGCAGCCGACCCAGCAGATGCCGCCGGCCGCGCCGCCGCAGCCCGCCGCCCCGCCGCAGGACGCGCCGGTCGGCGGCCCCGGCGGCCCGGTCAACCTCAGCAAGGGCCAGCGGGTCTCGCTGCGCAAGCAGGACGGCTCGTCGCTCAGCCTGGTCCGCATGGGCCTGGGCTGGGACCCGCTGAAGAAGCGCGGCCTGTTCGGCAACCGGGAGGTCGAGGTCGACCTGGACGCCTCGGCGATCCTGTTCGCCGACCACCAGCCGGTCGACATCGCGTTCTTCAACCAGCTGCGCAGCAAGGACGGCTCAGTCCAGCACACCGGCGACAACCGTACCGGTGCCGGCGACGGCGACGACGAGTCGATCGTGGTCGACCTGAACCGGGTCCCCGCCCACGTCACCACGATCATCTTCGTGGTGACCTCGTACGAGGGGCACACCTTCGCGCAGGTCGAGGCGGCGTTCTGTCGGCTGGTGGACGAGACGACCCGCGCGGAACTGACCCGCTATACGCTCTCCGGCGGCGCGCCGAGCACGGGCATGGTCATGGCGAAGCTGCACCGCGACGCCAACAGCTGGAAGATGACGGCGATCGGCGAGCCGCTGAACGCCAAGCAGCCGCTGGAGATGATCCCGCAGCTGGGTCGCTTCCTGTAGTCGCAGCAGTCACGCAGTCCGGGTCCGTCGGCATCGGGAGGGGAAACAATGACGCTGGTCTTCGTCAAGGGGCAGAACGCGCCCCTGACGGCGCAGCGGCTCAGGATCATGGTCGACGCCGCGATCGCGGTCGACCTGTCGGCGTTGCTGCTCGCGGAGACGGGACGCGTCCGGTCCGACGGTGACTTCGTCTTCTACAACCAGCCGTCGGCGCCCGGGCTGACGTGGCTCACCGGCGGCGCCGGCGGGGCGCAGCGGGTCGAGATCGACCTGACCGCGGTCCCCGCCGACGTCGCCCGGGTCATCGCGGTGATCAGCCCCGACGACCGCACCATGACGTTCGGCTCGGGTGCCGCGCCGGTCGCCCGCCTCGTCGAGGAGACCGGCGCGGAGGTGGGCACGTTCACCATGGGCGGGCTCAGCGAGGAGCGCGCCGTCATCGCCTGGGAGCTGTACCGCCGCGGCGGCGCCTGGAAGGTCCGGGCGATCGGCCAGGGGTACTCCGGCGGGCTGGCGCAGCTCGTCGCCGCGCACGGGGTGGACGTCGAGCAGGAGGAGCCGCCGCCGGTCGCGGTCACCGGCTCGCCGCACTTCCCCGGCACCCCGTCGCCGCACTTTCCGGGCACGTCCTCGCCGCACTTCCCGGGCCCGTCGGGGGCGCCGGCCGCCTCGCCGCAGCCGCAGCCGGTGCAGGAGATCGGCGGGCCCCCGCAGGAGCGGCTCTACCAGCAGGTGTGGTCGATCTTCCAGGACGCGGCCCGCTCCACGTCGGCGCTGCGCTCCGCGATCGGCTACGCCGAGCAGCGCCGCGACAACGAGGTCGGTGAGCTGCTCAACGACCCGCGGCTGCGCAACTCCCCGCAGACGGCCGCGGCCCGCGCCGAGGCCGACCGCCGCTACGACGAGCTCGTGCGGCGCGCCGAGGCCGACCGCCGCCGCGACGTCGACCAGCTCGTCGCCGAGCTCACGAGCCTCTCCGCGACGCTGCCGGCGCCGCTGGCCGCGTGGGACAGCCCGCGGTGGCGGGACTGGCGCCTGCCGGAGACGATGACGGTCGGCATCCGCGTCGGTGACGTGCACGTGCCGGAGACGCCGCAGCTGCGCATCCCGCTGCTGTTCCGGCTGCCGCTGATGCGGGCGCTGTGGATCGACTCGACCGGCGCGGACCGCAACGCCGCCGTGGCGATGGCCCGCTCCGTCGTGGTGCGGCTCCTCGCCGCGCACCCGCCGGGCCAGCTCAGCGTCTCGGTCGCCGACCTCGCCGGCGGCGGCGCCGCGGCCCGCGCGCTCGACCTGGGCGGCGCGCCCGGCGGCGGGTCCTCGATGCCGGTGGCCGCGACCCCGCAGGCGCTCAGCGAGATGCTCGAGCACCTCGTCGAGCGGGTCGACCTGGTGCAGATGGCGATGCGGGCCGGCGCGATGAGCGGCGGGCCGCAGGACAACATCGACGGCGGGCGGCGGCTGCTGGTCCTGCACGACTTCCCGTACGGCTTCGACGAGCGCTCCGTCGCGCACCTGCACTACCTGCTCAACGAGGGCCCGGAGGCAGGCGTGCACGTGCTGATGGTCGCCGACCCGGCGGACTCCTCGACGCTCGGCCCGCTGGTCGGCGCGGTGTGGCGGTCGATGGCCCGGCTACCGGTGCTGTCCGGCGACCACATGGGGGACCCGTGGGTGGGGCTGACCTGGACGTTCACGCCTGACGTGACGACCGGCAGCACCGCCGTCGAGGAGATCCTGGCCCGCCTCGCCCGTCAGGCGGACGGGCAATGATCCGTCACTGCCGTACCCCGTTTGTGCGGTGCCGCTATAAGTTGATCGCAGACGCGCTGTCGTTGTGACCGAGGAGAGCACGTGTCTCAGACATTCACTCGGGGGCAGAAAAGCCCGATTTCGTCCTTCACCACCGGAGATGATCTGTATGTAGGCATCCAGTTGAACGCTCCCGGGATCACGTGGGACATCTCGTGCTTCGGCCTGGACGCCGACGACAAGCTGGTCGACGACAACTACTTCATCTTCTTCAACCAGCCGAAGTCCCCCGAGGGCTCGATCCAGAAGCTCGGCCCGCAGTCCGGCGACACCGACTCGTTCCGCGCGACCCTCCCCGCGGTCCCGGAGAAGGTCGCGAAGCTGTCGTTCTGCGCCGCGATCGAGGCCTCCGGCACCGCCAGCCAGCTGCAGTCCGGCTACCTGCGCATCGTCGCCGGCGGCCAGGAGGTCATGCGCTACAGCTTCACCGGCGCCGACTTCGGCACCGAGCGCGCGATCATCATCGGCGACCTGTACCGCAAGGGCGTCTGGCGCTTCGGCGCGGTCGGCCAGGGCTTCGCCGGCGGCCTGGCGGACCTGATCCGCTCCTACGGCGGCAACGTCGACGACGAGCCGGAGCCGGCCGCCGCGCCGGCGGGTCCCGCGCCGGGCTTCGCGCCGCCGCCCGGCGGGCCGCCGCCCCAGCAGGGCTTCGCGCCGCCGCCGGCGCCCACGCAGCAGTTCGCGCCGCCGCCGGCCCCTACGCAGCAGTTCGCGCCGCCGCAGCCCGCGCCGACCCAGCAGTTCGCGCCGCCGCCCGCGCCGGCGCAGCAGTTCCCGCCGCAGCAGCAGCCCGGGTATCCGCCCCAGCAGCCGGGCTACCCGCCGCAGCAGCAGCCCGGGTTCCCGCCGCAGCAGCCGGGGTACCCGCCGCAGGGTGGCCAGCCCGGTTACCCGCCGCAGGGCCAGCCCGGCTACCCGCCGCAGCAGCCTGGCTACCCGCCGCAGGGGCAGCCCGGCGGCTACCCGGGTGAGCTGCTGCCGTCGCAGGTGCAGCCGACCCAGCCCGGTGTCATGCACAACCTGGCGAAGTACCGGGAGGCGCCGACCACCGGCCGCTGGACGAAGCAGAACGGCAAGCTCGTCAAGGTCACCCTCGGCCCGGACGCCCACGCGCGGCGCGGCTCGATGGTCGCCTACCAGGGCAACATCGACTTCGAGTACAAGGGCTCCGGCGGCCTGAAGGCGATGTTCGAGGGCGCGATGACCGGCCAGGGCCTGAAGCTCATGACCATCAAGGGCCAGGGCGAGGTGTTCCTCGCCGAGAACGCCGCCGACCTGCACATCGTCGACCTGCAGGGCCAGGCGCTGTGCATCAACGCCAACAACGTGCTCGCCTTCGACTCGACCCTGCAGACGGAGGTCAAGCGGATCGAGAGCCCGGGCATCCCCGGCGGTGGCATGTTCCACCTGGAGGTGCGCGGCCAGGGCACGGTCGTGGTCATGACCAAGGGCACGCCGGTCACGCTGCAGTGCCAGGGCCCGACGTTCGCCGACATGAACGCCGTCGTCGCCTGGACCGCCGGCATGCGGGTCGCGGTGTCGACGCAGGTCCGGGTGTCCCGGCAGATCTACGCCGGCGCCAGCGGCGAGTCCGTCGCGCTCCAGTTCATGGGAATGCAGGGCCACTTCGTCGTGGTCCAGCCCTACGAGGTCTGAAAGGGGACGCTGTGCAGGGTCCGCTGCTTCAACACTACGGCCAGACGCAGGTCCGGGACCGGATGAGTCTTCACGGCAGCAAGATCGCCAAGATCATCATGGGGCCGGGTCAGGACCTGCTGGCCCGCACCGGCTCGATGATCGCCTACGAGGGGCTCATCGACTTCAACCCGAACCCGCCGCAGCTGGGCCAGATGGCCCGCTCCTGGGCGACCGGCGAGGGCGTGCCGCTGATGACCGCCACCGGCCAGGGCGAGCTGTACCTCGCCGACTACGGCAAGGAGGTCGTCGTCGTGCAGCTCGCCGGCGAGGGCCTGTCGGTCAACGGCAAGAACATCCTCGCGTTCGACGCCACCCTGCAGTGGAACATCGAGCGGGTCCGCGGCGTCAGCATGCTGTCCGGCATGGGCATGTTCAACGTGGTCGTCCGCGGCCACGGCTGGGTCGCGCTGACCAGCAAGGGCACGCCCGTCGTGCTCGACACCCGCGAGGCACCGACCTATGTGGACACCGACGCGCTCGTCGGCTTCACCGACGGGCTGCAGATCCAGCCCAAGCGCACCGCCCGCTTCGGCGGCCTCATCGGCCGCGGCTCCGGCGAGTCGTTCCAGCTCGGCTTCTCCGGGCAGGGTTTCGTGATGGTGCAGCCGAGCGAGGACGCGCGCCCCGCGTTCTCGGTGCGTGGCTGAGGAGGCCGACATGTATCAGAGTTCCCTCCTGGCCAACCAGGAAGTCCAGAGCAACGACCGCTTCACGCTGCAGAACGGCAAGATGCTCAAGGCCACCCTCGGCCAGGCCAGCGGCATGCGCGAGTTCTACGCCCGCAAGGGCGCGATGGTCGCCTACCAGGGCGGTGTGAACTTCGACGCGGAGTACCAGGGCTGGGGCTCGCACATCACCCGGCACTTCACCGGTGAGGGCCTGAACCTGATGAAGGTCTCCGGCAGTGGCACGGTGTTCCTGGCCAACCAGGCGCAGGACATCCACGTCCTGGACCTGACCGGCGACGGCTTCACCGTCGACGGCAACAACGTGCTCGCGTTCGAGACCCAGCTGCGTTGGGACATCGTCCGCATCGACTCGCAGGTGCAGATCGCCGGCGCCGGCGGCTACAACATCGAGCTCACCGGCAACGGCAAGGTGGCGGTCACCACGACCGGCGCGCCGCTGGTCATGCGGGTCACCCCCAACAACTACTACTTCGCCGACGCCGACGCGGTCATCGCCTGGTCCTCGAGCCTGCAGGTCAGCATGCAGGCGGCGGTCACGTCCTCGTCGGTGTGGCGGCCCCGCGGCAACACCGGCGAGAGCTGGCAGATGCAGTTCACCGGTGAAGGCCTCGTCGTGGTCCAGCCGGCCGAGCTCGTGCCCCCGTACGACGCGCTCGCCGGCACCGACCTCGCCGGCCGGTTCGGCCTCGGCCAGGGCGGCATGCAGGGCAACAACTTCTTCGGCGGCATGGGCCGCTGACGTCCCGCAAACGGCACGGTCCCGGGCAGCGCCTCAGCCGCCCGGGACCGCGCCGTCTGGCCGCTCAGCCGGCCGGTGCGGGCTGCTCCAGCTCGTCCCGGCCACCCTCGACGTCGTTCAGCCCCAGGTACAGCACGCGCGCGTGGCGCAGGTAGCTGTCGGGCGGCGGCGCGGTCGCCTCGGTCCACGTGAACGTGGTCGGCTCGCCCGGCCGCAGCAGCGGCTCCCGCAGCGGCGGCAGCCGCGCCTCGATCGCCGCCCAGTCCAGGTCGAGCCGGCACGGCGGGCCGGAGACCCGCGGCACGTCCCCGTCGCAGATCGCGTCGTCGAGGGCCTCCAGCTCGGCCGCGGCGGCCGGGTCCGTCGCCGCGCGGGCCCGCAGGTCCAGGGCGTGGGTGACGACGCGGACCGCGTCCAGGCACTCGAGCCCGCCGCTGTCGGTGACCCGGTCGAACAGCTCCCACGGCTCGTCGACCTGCAGCGAGTCCAGCAGCGCGGCGACCGTCGCGTCGTGCCGGTCGTCGCCGGTGCGCAGCAGCGGATGCAGGTCGAACCCGCCGGCGAGCACCCCGTCCTGCACCACCCACAGGTGCAGGACCGCGCCGTACCAGAGCGTGAGGTACGCGAGGTGCTCCTCGTCGTAGCGGCGCTCGAACGAGGCCCGCAGCGCGCCGAGGTCACGGGCGGCGTGCACGTCGCCCTGCCGCGCACCGCCCGGCCCGACCGAGAACTCCAGCAAATAGCAGCTCACTCGACGATCATGCCACCGGCCGGACCGTGCATCTTTCATCTGCCGGGCCGTGGCGACCTGGGCGGGGACATCGGGCGGTTGTTCCGGGCGCGCCGGGCGTGCTGTCGTGGGCGCCGCCGGACCGACGGACCCACTGGGAGCGACAGGCATGAACGACGCACGACCACGGCGGCGGGCCCGCCGCGCACGGATCACCGGTGTCCTCGCCGCCACGGTGGCGCTCGCCGCGGCCAGCGCGGCCGTGCTGCCCGCGCTCGCCGCGTCGGCCGGGCAGACCCTCGCCCAGGTCGCCACGGCCCGTGGGTTTCACATCGGCACCGCCGCCGAGGTCAACAGCCTCGCGTCCAGCCAGTGGCGGTACGTCGCCGACACCCAGTTCAACTCGGTGACGATGGGCAACGAGGGCAAGTGGGACGCGACCGAGCCGGCGCAGGGGCAGTTCGACTTCGCCGCCGCCGACGCCATCGCCGACTACGCCGCGGCCACCGGCAAGCGGCTGCGCGGGCACACCCTCGTGTGGCACAACCAGCTGCCGGCGTGGGTGAGCGCAGAGCGTACCGCCGAGCAGCAGCGCCAGGTGCTCATCGACCACGTGACCGGGGTCGCCGGGCACTTCGCCGGTGACGTCGCGCAGTGGGACGTGGTGAACGAGCCGTTCAACGAGGACGGCACGCTGCGCTCCTCGGTCTGGTACACCCGGCTCGGCGAGGACTACGTCGCCGACGCGCTGACCGCCGCCCGCGCCGCCGACCCGGCCGCGAAACTGTTCATCAACGACTACAACGTCGAGGGCGTCAACGCCAAGAGCACCGGCCTGTACAACCTCGTGCAGCGCCTGCAGGCCCGCGGCATCCCGATCGACGGCGTCGGGCTGCAGGCGCACCTGATTGTCGGGCAGGTCCCCTCGACGCTGCGGCAGAACATCGAACGGTTCACCGCGCTCGGGCTGACCGTCGAGATCACCGAGCTCGACGTGCGCATCCCGCTGCCCGCAGACACCGCCGAGCTCACCCAGCAGGCCGCCGACTACCGGGCGGTGGTAGGCGCGTGCGCCGCCGTCACCGGCTGCACCGGCGTCACGACGTGGGGCGTCGGCGAGGTCGACTCGTGGATCCCCGAGTTCTTCCCCGGGTACGGCGCGGCCCTGCTCTTCGACGAGCAGTGGCGGGCCAGGCCGGCGTACTCGGCGGTGGTCGAGGCGCTCGGCGGCACCGCGACCGTCCCCGCGCCGCCGCCGGTGCCGAGCCGCGAGACGGTCGTGACGTACCCGTTCGAGGCGGGCCTGGACGGCTGGGGCTCCCGGGGCGCCGAGACCACCACGCACGTGACGACGGCCGCGCACGGCGGCACCGGCAGCGTCCTGTCCTCGGGGCGCACCGAGACCTGGCAGGGCCCGACCCGCCCGGTCCTGGACCTGCTCACCCCCGGCAAGCTGTACACGGTCACCGGGTGGGCGCGCACCGCCTCCGGGTCGGGCAACGCCCGGCTGAGCATGCAGCGGCAGAACGGCACCGCGACCCGGTACGAGAACATCAGCGCCACCACCGCGATCAGCACCACGTGGACCCGCCTCACCGGCGACTACCTGTTCCTGCCCGGAGCGACCGCGTTGTCGCTGTACCTGGAGACCACCGACACGACCGGGGACCTGTACCTCGACGACGTCACCATCGAGACGGAGGGGCCGCCGGTGTCGCAGTCGGCCTCGGTGTCGGCCTCGGTGTCGCCCTCGGTGTCGGCCTCCGTGTCGGCCTCCGTGTCGCCCTCGGCGTCGCGTTCGCCGTCGGTGTCGCCGTCGGTCTCCCCGTCGTCCAGCGGCGGCAGCGGTACGGCCTGTGCCGTGCGGTACACCACGAACGACTGGGGCGGCGGGTTCGTCGGCGACTTCACGCTCACCAACACCGGCACCACGACCGTGAACGGGTGGACCCTGCGCTGGACGTTCGCCGGCGACCAGCGGGTCAACCAGGCGTGGGGCGCGACGGTCACCCAGTCCGGCGGGGCGGTCAGCGCCGCCAACGCCGCCTGGAACGGCACCGTCACCGCCGGCGCCTCGGTGACCCTCGGGTTCCTCGCCGGCTACACCGGCACCAACGCCCGCCCGACCGCGTTCACCCTCAACGGCACCACCTGCGCCCTGACCTGACGCCGGCCGGGATCAGGCGTCAGGGCAGGTGCGCGACGTAGACGGTGTTCGCCGACTGCCTGCGCTGCAACGGGTTGTCGAACGTGACGACCTCGGCGCGGGCACCGGCGAACACCGCCGTGAGGGTCGCGATGAACGCGCTGTCCGGCGGGTCGTTCGACCACAGCGCGAACACGCCGCCCGGGCACAGCTGGGCGGCGAGGCGGCGCAGCCCGGGCACGGTGTACAGCTCGCCGTTGCCCGGGTGCAGCAGGTGCTCGGGGGAGTGGTCGATGTCGAGCAGGACCGCGTCGAAGCGGCGGCCCGGCGCCGCCGGGTCGTAGCCGGTGTCGCCGGCGGTGAGGGCGAAGAAGTCGCCGTGCACCAGCCGGCAGCGCGGGTCACCGGTCAGCGCCGAGGACAGCGGCAGCAGCCCGCGCTCGTGCCAGCCGATGACGGCCGCCAGGTAGTCCACGACGAGCAGCTCGCGGACCCGCGGGTCCTGCAGCGCGGCGTGCGCGGTGTAGCCGAGGCCGAGCCCGCCGACGACGACGTCGAGCGGCCCCGCGGGCAGCCCGGCCAGGCCCAGCCGCGCCAGGGCGATCTCGGCGGCCGTGAACAGGCTCGACATGAGGTACTCGTCGCCGAGCTTCACCTCGTACACCTCGACGTCCAGCGACGGGTCGCGCCGCCGGCGGAGGCTGACCTCGCCGATCGGGGTCTGCTGCCAGTCGAGCTCTTCGAACCGCCGGGTCATCGGGGCACCGTACCGTGGCGGCCGGAGGCTCCGGGGAGCAGACTGGGAACATGAGTGAATTTCCGGTCAAGTTCGGCGGGTACGACCGGGCCCGTGTCGACGCCTTCGTCGCCAGCACCACGGCGGCGCTGGCGTCAGGCGACCCGGCCAAGCGGGCCGAGGCCCTCGCCGCCGCGAACGCCGTCAGCTTCCCCTCCGCCACCTGGCGCGGCTACGACAAGGCGGCCGTCGACCACTACCTGCGCCGCATCAGTAGGGGCCGCTCCGACGACAGGACCTGACGTCGCCTCTTACGCGACGGCGACCGGCTTTCCCCGACGGCGACGCGCCTTTACGCGACGGCGACCGGCTCGCGCTTGCGCTGGGCCGGTCGCGGCCCGCGGGGCTCGCCGCCGCGGTTGGGCAGTGCCAGGCGGAACACCTTCGCCCACGCCGACGCGACCTGCTTCGGCAGCGGCCCGCTGGTGTAGCTCAGCCCGTACCGCTGGAACAGGTCCTGGATCTTCGGGGCGATCTCCTGGTACCGGTTGCTCGGCAGGTCCGGGAACAGGTGGTGCTCGATCTGGAAGGACAGGTTGCCGGTCATGAGATGCATGAGCCGGCCGCCGGAGATGTTGGCGGAGCCGAGCATCTGCCGCAGGTACCACTCGCCGCGGGTCTCACCCTCGATCGACGACTTCTCGAACGTCTCCACGCCCTTCGGGAAGTGCCCGCACATGATGACCGAGTGCGTCCACAGGTTGCGGATCAGGTTCGCGGTCGCGTTGGCCGCGATCGTGTGCAGGAACGACGGCCCCGACAGCAGCGGGTGCAGCACGTAGTCCTTCGCCACCTGGCGGCCGATCTTGCGCAGCACCTGCCGGAGCCCGGCCCTGAACTGCGGGCTGCGGCGGCGCTCCTTCGTCGCCAGGTTGCGGCCCAGCTCCAGGTCGTACGCGGCGATGCCGTACTCGAAGAAGCACGCGTTGACGAAGTTCCACAGCGGCTGGCCCAGGTGCATGGGGTGCCAGCGCTGGTCCTCGTCGACGCGCATGATGCCGTACCCGAGGTCGTTGTCGCGGCCGATCACGTTGGTGTACGTGTGGTGCAGCTCGTTGTGCGAGTGCTTCCACTGCTTCGACGGCGAGGCGTTGTCCCACTCCCACGTCGTGGAATGGATCTTCGGGTCACGCATCCAGTCCCACTGGCCGTGCATGACGTTGTGCCCGATCTCCATGTTCTCGAGGATCTTCGCCACCGCCAGGCCCGCCGTGCCGGCCAGCCACGCCGGCGGCAGGATCGAGAACAGCAGCACCCCCCGGCTGCCCAGCTCCAGCCAGCGCTGCACCTTGATCACCCGGCGGATGTAGGCCGCGTCGCGTTCGCCGCGGCTGCTGATCACCTCGTCGCGGATGGCGTCGAGCTCCCGCCCGATCGCCTCGATGTCCTCGGCGGTGAGGTGGCCGACCGGGTTGACAGGCTTGCGCTGCAGTGTGGTCACGAAGGTCCTTTCAGCGGATCAGGCGGGGGACTTGCCGGGCGGCGGGGGCTTGTCCGGCGGCGGGGCTTGCCGGGCGGCGGGGTTCTGCCGGGCGGCGGAGCCTTTTCCGGCGGGGGATCAGACGTCCAGGTGGCAGTCGCCCGCCGCGGCGTTGATGCACGTCTGCACCAGCACGCTGTCACCGGCGGTGGTGACGCGCCCGTCGCGCAGGTCGCGCACGGCGCCCTCGCGCAGCGGCAGCACGCAGCCGAAGCAGATGCCCATCCGGCAGCCCGACGGCATCAGCACCCCCGCGGCCTCCCCGGCCTCCAGCAGCGGCGTGCCGCCGTCCGCCTCGACCGACGGCCCGGACCGCAGGAACGTCACGGTCCCGCCGTCGCCGGTCGCCACGATCGCGGGGCGGAAGCGTTCCACGTGCAGCCGCCCGGTGAGACCGGCGTCCGTCCAGTACGCGGCGAGCCCGTCCAGCATGTCGTTGGGGCCGCAGGCCCACGTGTCGCGCTCGGCGAGGTCCGGTACCAGCTGCGCAAGGTCGGCCGGGGCGAGCCGCCCGTCGGTGCCGGTGTGCCGCTCCACCAGGCGGATCCGGCCGTCGCGGGCCAGGTCGCGCAGCTCGGCGGCGAACAGCACGTCCTGCGCGCGACGGGCGGAGTGCACGAGCACCACGTCGCGCAGCGCGGTGCCACGCAGGACGGCGTCGCGCAGGATGCCCATCACCGGGGTGATCCCGCTGCCGGCCGTCACGAACAGCACCTTCGCCGGCGGCCGCGGTGGCACGGTGAAGTCACCGGCGGGGCGTTCCAGGCCGAGCAGCATGCCGGGCCGGGCCCGTTGCAGCAGGTGCCCGCTGACCGCGCCGCCGTCGACCCCGGTGACCGTCACCGTCAGCAGGCCGTCGCGCCGGTCGGGGGAGCTGGTGAGGGAGTAGGCGCGCCACAGCCGTACACCGTCGACGTCGACACCGAGGCGCAGATACTGGCCCGGCTCGTGCCGCCGCCAGCCGCGCCCCGGACGCAGGGTGAGGGTGACCGCCCGGTCCGTCTCCGGCCGGACCCCGACGACCTTGGCCCGCAGCACCTCACGGTTGCGCAACGGCGCGACCACGTCGAGGTAGTCGCCGGGGACGAGCGGCGTCGTCAGCAGCTCGACGACCCGCCAGGCGCCGTCGCGGAGGGCTTGGGTAGCGGCCATGCATCCAGCATGATGGAGTCTGGAGCATAAAATCATGACCGTCTTGTGTGAATCGAGGCGTGACTCTTGTTCGCTGAGGACAAAACCAGCGCCCTCGGTGCGTTCCGTCTCCCGCCCGGCGCCGCTGAGTCGCTGCGCCACGCGCTGCCGGAGGTCGCCGGCCACGCTGTCGCCGCGATCGTCGCCGAGGTCCCCGCGTACGCGGGAGCCCTCACCGGCGAGATGGGTGCCAAGATCGCCCTCGCCGTGCGGGCCGCCCTCGGCGGCTTCCTCAACCTCGCCTCCCGCCAGGCCGGCTCCGCCCCCCTCGCCGCGTCCATGGAGGGCGCCTACGCGCTCGGCCGGGGCGAGGCCCGCTCCGGCCGCAGCCTCGACGCGCTGCTCGCCGCGTACCGGGTCGGCGCCCGCGTCGCCTGGCGCGAGCTCGCCGTGGTCACCGTCGCCGCCGGCATGCCGGCCCCGGCCGTCGCCCGGTTCGCCGAGCTGACGTTCGCGTACATCGACGAGCTCTCCGCCGCCAGCGTCACCGGCCACTCCGACGAGCTCGCCACCTCCGGCCGGGCCCGCCGCCTGGCCCTCGACCGGCTCACGCAGAGCCTCCTGGCCGGCGAGCCGGCCCAGGCCGTCGCCGCGGCCGCCGACGCCGCCGAGTGGGCGCTGCCGCAGACGCTGACCGCGGTCCTGCTGCCCGACAGCGCCCGCGCCGGCCGCCCTGCCGACCTGCTCGACCTCCTTGACCGGCGCACCCTGCAGACCACCATGGAGCACCTGCGCGACACGTCCGTGCTGCTCGTCCCCGACGCCCACGGCCCGGCCCGCGGCCACCTGCTGCGCCTGCTCGCCGGCCACGACGCCGTCACCGGCCCGGCCGTGCCGTGGTCCCTCGCGCGGCACTCGTTCGACCGGGCCGTGCGGGTCGCCCGCCTCCACCCGTCCGCAGGCAGCCTGGACACCGAGGACCACCTCGTCGAGCTCGTCGTGTCCGCCGACCCGCGCGCCCTGGCCGACCTGCGCGCCCTGGCCCTGGCACCGCTGGCCGCCGAGCGCGCCTCCACCGTCGGCAAGCTCGTCGAGACCCTGCGCAGCTGGCTGCTCCACCAGGGCCGCCGCGACGAGGTCGCCGCCGAGCTGTTCGTCCACCCGCAGACGGTGCGCTACCGTGTGGCACGCCTGCGCGAGCTGTACGGCGACCGCCTCCGCGACCCGAACTGGCTGCTGCTGCTGACGGTCGCCCTGGCCACCGGCGACGAGACCGCCTGACCGCGTTCGGCGGTCTCGGCGGTTCGCTGGCGGTCTCGGCGGTTCGCTGGCGAGATTGGCGCTTCGTTGGCGAGATCAGCGGTTCGCGCCGCGGCCACCAGCGGTGACAACGGCGGGTGACGACGTGGTACGGCGGTTTGGAAGCCGGGTGTAGGGTCAGGTGAAGCAGGACGCCGACCCCCGGCCCGCTCCCGTTGAGCGGCACGGACGCCGGCGCCATCCGCTCTTCGGTGCCAGCGCCTTCGGTGCCAGCGCTGTGGTGTCTCTCCGCCTTTGGTGCCAGCGCCGCGGTGTCAGCGCTCTTGGCGCCAGCGCTGTGGTGCCCAGCGCTGTGGTGCCCAGCGCTGTGGTGCCCAGCGCTGTGGTGCCCAGCGCCTTTGGCGCCGTGGTGCCAGCTCCTTTGGTGCCAGCGCTGTGGTGTCGGCGCCTTTGGTGTGGTGTCGGCGCCTTTGGTGTCAGGGCCGTGGTGTCAGGGCCGTGGTGCCAGCGCCGTGGTTACGCGTCGATCGTCGCCCCCGGTCGTCGTCTTCGGGCCCATCAGCGTTGCGGGTGCCAGCCCGTCAGGTACGCGTCGATCGTCGCCCCGGTGGCCTGGGCGTCGGTGAGCTGGGGACGGTCGGGGGTGACCGTGGCGCCGGGGCCGCGGTTGTGGTATTCGGCGTAGCGGGCGTCGCGCCACGGCCAGGTGCCGAAGTCGGTCCACGGGGCGGGGCCGATGTGGGCGCCGATGGTCGAGTTGCGGATCACCGTCTGGGCGACGGCGTCGGGGTCGTTGCTCGGGTGCCAGGGGCGGCCCAGGAAGACGGTGCCGGCGGGGGCGTCGCTGGTCAGCTTGCTGTCGGTGATGAGGAAGCCGTACGGGTTGGCGATCGACGTGCTGGCGGCGGTCACGTAGCCGTTGTTGGTGGTGGAGCCGCGGTTGAGGGAGCGGATCTCGCAGCGGTCGAAGACGGCGGTGGCGCGGCCGAAGATGAAGTCGACGTCGCCCTCGACGTAGCACTTGCGCAGGTAGACGCGGCTGACGGTGGTGGCGTCGGGGCTGTTGAGGTACAGGGTGTCCTGGTTGCCGAGGAACCGGACGTTGTCGAAGACGATCCGGTCGGCGCGGGTGAGCACGGCGACCGCCTGCCTCGAGGTGATCTCCGGGTGGGCGGCCTCGTCGAAGTCGTTGGCGAAGGTGAGGTTGCGGGCGGAGAAGTCGTCGCCGGAGATGGTGACCGACGCGCTGCCCGAGGTGCCCCAGGTGCCGCCGCCGGGCTTCGGGGTGCCGTTGGCGCGGTCGTCGACGATCACGACCTGGGTAGGGTCGGCGCCCTGGCCGCGCAGCATGATGTGTGGCTTGTCGGCGGGGATGATCACCTGGCCGCGGTACACGCCGGGCCTGACCTTGATGGTGAACGGGCCGGTGTTGCCGGCGGGCACGGCGTCGACGGCGGCCTGGATGCCGGTGAAGTCGCCCGAGCCGTCGGCGGCGACGGTCACGTGCCGGCCCGGCCGGGCGTCAGCGGGCGCGTGCGGGCCCGGCCAGGCGGCGGCGGGCGCCGCGGCGGCACTGCCGGCGGCGCCGGCGACCGTGCACAGCGCGGCGGTGAGGAAGGTTCGGCGGGAGCTCATCCATCGAGCTTTGCAAACCTTTGCTGCCCCGCGCAAGGGTTCGCAGTTGCAGGAATGCGCTTTCTTAAGGTACTGCGGCGCGGGTGAGGAAGGTGCCGGAGCGGTGTCAGGCCCGCCGGCCGCCACCGCCGGTGCGTCCGGCGCGGTCCTGTCCGTCAGGTACAGGGTGAGGGCCGAAGGTCCGGGTGACGACCCGCCGGGAGGGGGAAACATTCCCGGCGGGTCTTCGGCAACACCCCCGCGCACCCGCAGGCCCGCGCACCCGCAGGCCCGCGCACCCGCAGGCCCGCGCACCCGCAGGCCCGCGCACCCGCAGGCCCGCGCACCCGCAG